>DATBXC010000039.1:0-37169 GCA_036514455.1 Thermoplasmata archaeon
GAGGGGCTCCCCGCCGCGGGTGACGGCGAGGCGCTCCGTCTCCACCAAGTAGACGGCCTCGAGGAGCGTGAGGGAGAGCCCGCCCCCGCTCCGGGGCTCCCCGTAGGAGCCCTTGTTGTGGATCGTGGAGGCCTCCGCGGGATCCTCGACGACCACACTCTCCCCCCGGAGCTCGCCCGCCATCGGGCGACGCGATGCGGGGAGCCGGGATAAAGGATTGCGAGTGGACGCCACGGTCGGAGTCCGCGAGGGTCGGCCATGTTATCTTCACATAATGATAACTCGTGCTCGGAGGCGCCGCGGACGGTATGGGCTCCTCCGTGGAGGCCTGCCCCGCGCTCGCAACATCTTATATACGTCAATCCAGGTCTTTCTCCTGTGAACCGGGACCGCCTCCTGGACGAGGTCCGCGCGATCCTCGCGAAGACGGGCTTCTATCTCAGCGAGAAGACGAGCTCCCGCGGGCTCGCCTTCGATATCGTCGGCCGCCGGGACGACGTCCTCCTCTTCGTGAAGGTCCTGCTGAACGTGGACGCGTTCGGGAAGACGAGCGCCCGCGAGCTGAAGATGATCGCGGAGACCCTGCGGGGCTCCCCGCTCCTGGTCGGGGCGCGGTCCGGGGGCGGCCCCCTCGGGGAGGGCGTGATCTACTCCCGCTTCGGCGTCCCGATCCTCTCCCGGCAGACGTTCAGGGAGTTCTTCGAGGAGGGCGTGCCGCCCTTCCTCTTCTCCGCGCCCGGCGGGCTGTACGTGAAGCTGGACGGCGAGACCCTGCGGCGAGCCCGGGAGCAGAAGCAGATCTCCCTCGGCGCCCTCGCGGAGGTCGCGGGCGTCTCCCGGCGGGCAGTCCAGATGTACCTCGAGGGCATGTCCGCCACGGTCGACATCGCCCTGCGCCTCGAGGAGTTCCTCGGAGAGCCCCTCGTCGTCCCGATGGACCCGTTCGCGTACACCCGGGAGGTGGCGGGCCTCCTCACGTCGTTCGAGGAGTTCGAGAGCTTCGAGCGGGACGTCTTCACGCGCCTGAACCGGCTCGGGTACGACGTCCTCCCGACGGTCCGCTGCCCGTTCGAGGCGTTCACGCGGGACCGCGAGGTCGTCCTCCTCACCGCGGTCACGTCCGCGCGGGAGCGGGCGGACTCGAAAGCGGAGATCGTCTCGAACCTCGCGAAGATCGTGGAGCGGGACAGCGTGCTGTTCGTGGAGCGCCGGAACTCGCGGACGAGCGTCGGCGGGACCCCCGTGATCGGGCAGGAGGAGCTGCGGCGGATCCGGGACCGCGCGAAGATCCTCGAGCTGATCGAGGAGCGGAAGCCGTAGCCATGGACGTCGTCCCCCTAGGCGCGGGCCGCGTCCACCTGTTCCCGGTCGTGCGCGGGCTCGTATCGGAGGCGGAGCGGGTGCGCGAGGCGTTCGCCGAGACCCGGCCCGACGCCGTGGCCCTGAGCATCTCTCGGGAGGAGATCGAGGGCCTCCGGGCCCACACCGGCGAGGCCGTCCCGCCGGACAGCGTGGACGAGGAGGTGTACGTCCGCGGGCTCGCGGCCTTCGGGGAGGTCCGGAAGCCCCCGCCGTGCTTCGTGGAGGCCCTCGCCGCGGCCGCAGAGCGGGGCACGGCCGTCCATCCGCTCGACCTGGACGAGGAGCAGTACTCGACCCTCTACGTGTCCGTGGTGTCTACCGTGGACATCCTCCTGTCGAACGCCCGCCAGGGACGGCTGCAGCGGTGGACGTCGAAGGCGGGGACGCCGGAGGCCTTCGTGCGGGAGTGGGACGCTCGCGTGAACGGCTCGGAGGGGTACCGCCGGCTCCAGGCGGAGCGGGAGGCGTTCATCGCGCGCCGCATTCGCCAGCTCGCGTCGAGGTACGGCGCCCTGCTCGCGCTCGTCGAGGTGGAGCGCGCGGACGGGGTCCTGGGCCGCCTTCGCGCCTAGCGGCCCAGGTACTGGGACTTGTTGCCGTCGCCGAGGTCTAGGTCGAAGAGGGCGAGGTCCGTGCCCGGCGGGATCGGCTCGATGTTGTACCTCGACCAGGATGCGCCCGTCGAGGGCGACAGGTTCCGGTAGTACGCGAGGGAGCTCGTCCCGCCGCTCGTCATGGCGACGACGACGTCGTCGTCGCCGTCCCCGTCGACGTCCCCCGCCCCGAGCGCGTTGATCGCGGCCGGCGCAGTTGTGGTCGCGAGCGCGATTGAGATGCCCGGCGCCACCCCGTCGCCCGACAGCACGCGGACGTTCGTGGTGTACGCGACGACGATCTCGAGCCCCGTTCTCGACGTCGTGATGTTCGCGAGCTTGATCCCGACGATGGACGGGTTACCCGGGACCGTGTACCACGCGATACCCGGCGTCGTGAGTCCGCCCGGGATCCCGACCAGCTTGAACACGCGGCCCTGCGCGGTCCCCACGACGACGTCGAAGTACCCGTCGCCGTCCTGGTCGTCCGAGTCGATGGACCTCGCGTCCCCGGGAGCCCCCGGGAGCGCGATCACGGCGCCCGGTTGGATCGGCTGCGTGGTGACCTCGATGTACATCTGGTCCACGTACAGGGAATCGAGGGTGTTGTTCCCGACGTGGTGATCCAGGTCGACCACGCGGATCCACACGACGAGGTTCTGCAGGTTCTGGACGAAGCCGTACGTCTGCGCGGTGTCCGTCGTCGAGGTGATCGAGAGGATTGGCGTGTACGCGCCCGTCGTCGGATCGCCGCCCACGACGTTTGTGGAGTACGCGATCTCGTAGGACGTGTCCCCGTCCGTGCTCGCGGAGCGATGCGACTCGATCCGCAGGGAGTACGAGGACAGGGGCCGGTTCGGCATCTGCTGAATCCGCCAGTAGTGCTCCATCTCGCTTGCGGAGCCGCCCGTGCTCGACCAGCTCAGCTGGGCGTTGTCCAGCTGCACGATCGTCGTCCCGCTCCCGCTCGCCGGGTTTGTCACCCGGGCTGCGATCTTCAGGTAGTATGTGCCTGGCGCGGGGATCCGGCTCGACGGCACGGTGATCGTGCCGCTCGAAATCCACGCGGTCGTGACCGTGTGCGTGTACGAGGTGATTGCGGTCGCGATGCTCGGCGCGCCGTTCGTCGTGTCCACGAACACGTAGACCGCCACGGAAGCGCCCGCCACGATCTGGGACACCTTCCGGTCGAACTGGACGGACGCCGTGAACGGGCTCGACCCGCTCACGGTGAAGCCCTGGTACCAGTACCCGCTCACGGTCGTGCTCGCGACGAAGTTCGTGTGGACGTCGATAAGCCCGTTCGGGTTCCCGCCCGTGTTGTGCCACTCGCCGAGCGCGTTCGCCCCGCTCTCCCAGTCGAGGTACGCCCACGGGGCCGCGGCCGCGTCCACGGAGGGGTTCGTCGTCGCACCGTTCTGGCTCGGCTCGGTCCAGGACGCCTCCTGGATCTGCTCCCATGAGTCGTCGCTCGCGAAGGTCTTCAGGTAGTCCGGGGTCGCCAGCGTGCCCTTCGTCGTGACCTCGGCCTCCGCATACATGCGGTCCGTGATTCCGCCCGTGGAGAACGTCCCGAGTCCGTCGAGGTTCAGGTAGTACGTCACGGTCCCGCCCGTGCGCGCCACCGCGACGTCGTTGTCGCCGTCCCGGTCGAAGTCCCCGATCGTGACGCCCCAGATTGCCTGGGCGCGGGTCTCGTCGACCTTCACGGGCGCAGAGGGCGCCCCGGAGGTCCAGGTGCCGTCGTTCTTGAAGTACCAGAGCTTCCCGTCGCTCAGGCCGCATACGATCTCCGGCCACCTGTCCCCGGTGAGGTCGCCGGTCGCGATGTCGTTGCAGTACACGCCGACGCCGCTCAGCCCGACGAGGAGGAACTTCGAGAAGATCACGTTGCCGTCGAAGTCGAGGTCCCGGCGGTAGTAGCTGATCTCGGCGCTGTTCTGGTCGAGCTTCACGGAGGCGGTGATGTCGAGGTCCCCGTCCGTGTCCGCGTCGAGGAACGCGACGGAGTGGGTTTCCGCGTTCTTGCAGTTCCCGGCGCCTTGCAGGCCGCAGAACTCGTACCGCGTCTTCCGCCACTTGTCCAGCCCGTTCAGGTTCTCGTAGTAATAGCCGTAGTCGTGCGTCCCCCATGCGGGGTTCGTCGTGTCGCCGTTCGCGCCCGCGACGTCGAGCCGGAACAGCGGGGCCGTGATCACGAGCTGGGCCGCGACGCTCCCGTACGTCTCGTCCGCGTCGTCGATGTACGTGATCTGGAACGCGTAGTTCTGGGACCCCTCGACCCACGGGTCCTGGTCCGCCAGGGTCAGGTTGACCATGAACCGATACGTGACGGTGGGCCCGAAAGGATCGATCGCATTCCCGGTCAAGCAGGCGCCGCTCCGGTTGCAGATCGGCGCATTCACGTCGTGCCCGTTCGGGAACGACTTGAACACCTGGACCCCGCCGAGGAAGTCCCGGATCTGAACGGTCCCGAACGTCACGGTCAAGTAGGACGGATCGACGGTGAACATCGACACCGCGACGTACACCCGGTCCGTGGAGGCGAACTTGTTCGTCTTCTGCGTGTACCCGGAGTCGCTGTACGTCTCGATGAGCGGGAACTGCCGCATGTACCCGTCCGTGTCCGTGATGTTCACGGCGTCCGTCGTGTTGAACCGCGTGCCCTGGGAGTCGATCAGGTCGATCGTCATGGAGTACCGGGCGAAGAAGTAGTTCGGCGGGTGGACGGGGTTCCGCAGGAAGTTGATCCCGACGCTCGAGGCGTTGTTCAGGTCGAACCGGTAGATGAAGATGTTATACCCGTTCACCTGCTTGTAGAACCGGAACGCCTGCAGGTTCGTGGGCTTCGTCGTCGTCGTGGGGGTCTTGCTCGTCCCGTACACGACCGCGTCCGCGGGCGCCCCGCTGAACGGGTCGAACATGTAGAACACGTCCCGGCCCACGATGTCCCGGAGCAGGAGCGAACCGACGACGATCACGACCCGTTCGTTCCCGACGAACGTCCGGGTCTCCTTCGCCGAGAACTCCTTCGAGTCCCACTGCGTCGCGTTGAAGATGTTGTATCCCTGGAGGCCGTTGTACCGCAGGTTCGGGGGCCGCCCGGAGGTGCCGCCGCCGTCGCCCCCGCCCTCGCCCGCGGGGCCCAAGACCACGTGGAGGACCATCCGGGACTGCGTCGTGAAGTTCCCGTCCGTCGCGCTGAACAGCACGATCGAGCCGTCCCAGCTCAGGTTCGTCGGGACCATGCACTCCCGCTGCAGGGTCCAGACCCCGTCGCCCTTGACGAGGTCGCCGTTCGTCCCGTCATCGTACATCGCCTGCGCGTTCCGGCACGGGTCCGGGGTGCCGTAGAAGATCGTGAGGGTCGCGTTCACGCTCTTCAGGTCCCCGTCCGCGTCCGCCACGCGGGCGTAGATCGTGAAGGCGGAGCCCGTCTGCGGGGTCTCGAGGGTCGTCGTCTCGGGGTCGCGGTCCGCCCACTTCTCCAGGAAGATCGGCGGGTGGCTGCCGGCGGGCCCGAGGATCGCCTCGGACCACAGCACCGTGCTCCGGCCGACGTCGACGACGTCCGCGGTGACCTTGTCCAGCGGGCCGATCGTGTTGTTCGTGATCGACCAGCGTTCGTTGATGTTCCACTGGTCGTCCCGCCCGTCGATCAGGCCGTACGGGCTCCCCGCGTTCGGGCCCCACGCGATGATCCCCTTCAGCAGCAGAATCTCCGTGTTCCGGGCGCCCGTGGACTTCTCGTACGTGAGGTACACGCGGGTGGACGCGTACCCGAGGCTTTCACCACCCCGGTGGGTGATCGTGATGTTCACGCCCGCCCAGATGCCGTTTTGGTCCTTGATCGGGACGAGGACCCCGTCAAGCTCGAGGCGGGTGCCCGCCGCGGGGGTCGGGAACGAGCTGACCCAGATGATGATGACCGCGAACAGGCTCACGGTCATCCCGAGGATCAGGATCGTTCCGACGACTTCCGAGACGGCGGACCGATCTTCACGCAACGCGGGCCGGAAGTTCTTCATCATGGGGAGGGCCTCCTGACGCAGGAAGCGGGTGTTCACGTGGCCCGACGCTATATAAGCGTGTCGTGGTCATTACCAATCCACCCGCGCCCGCGCGTGGGTCACGGGCCTGACAATCACGGATTCCGCGCGCGGGGCTACCGTTAAATAAAGTGCCCCGCTTCGTGCGAGTCGTGGTCCGCCTCACCGCCGCGGAGCGGGTCCTGCTCCATCTCCTCCCGCTGTGGAACGCGAGGGACGCGGTCCGGGAGGCGACGCAGGAGGGGATCGCGGACGCGACGGGCGTCCGGCGGAGCCACGTGCCCCGGGCCGTCCGCCGGCTCGTCGCGGACGGGCACGCGGAGGTGCGGGAGGGCCACCTGAAGGGCCGCGGGCGGAAGGTCCGCGTGTACACGCTCACGGAGGCGGGGATCCGCCGAGCGCGGGAGCTCGTCGCGGGCCTGGAGTCCGAGGAGGTCCTCTTCGGGGACCGCCGCGTGGCGGTGAAGGCCCTCGCGGCGGAGCTGCGCGCGAGCCCCTCGGAGATCGTTGCGGGTCTCGACGAGGAGGGCCGGTACCGCCCGAGGGCGACGGCCCTCGCCGTCCCCGGCGTCGAGCTGCTCGAGCGGGACCCGGAGATCCGCACCCTGGACGAGTGGCTCCGCGGTCCCGCGCCCGCGCTCGTCGTGTACGGGTCCCGCGGGATAGGCAAGACTGCGCTTGCCCATGCGTTCCTCCCGGGCGTGCGGCGGCCCGCCGCGTGGGTCGACGTGCGGCCGGACGACCCCGCGGCCGTGTGGCGGGACTTGGCGGGGTCTCTCGTTCCCCTCGGCGGGAAGGGCACCGCGGACTCCGTGGCGGCGGACGTCGCGGCCGCGAAGCCATTCATCGTCGTCGACGACTACGGCGAGGTTTCGGACGGCGTCGTCGACGCGCTCGCGTCCCTCCTCGCGTCCGTGGCGGGCGCGCTCGGGTCGAAGCTCCTCGTCCTCGCGCAGGAGGCGACGCCCTCGTACTGCCGGTTCTACGGATCCGCGGAGGTGCGGAAGGGGACCGTGAGGGAGCTCCGGCTCCGCGGCCTTTCAATGGAGGCGACGAGGCGGCTCCTAGGGAACCCCGCGATCGGCGAGGAGTCCCTGCGCCAGATCTACCTCCTCACGAAGGGCTGCCCGCTGTACCTGACGCTGATCCGGGACGGGGACGGCGCGCGCCTGAAGCAGGTGTCCCGGTTCACCGCCGCGGAGGTCCGCCTCCTCCTGTTCTCGAGGGGCTCGACGCGCTAGACGCCCGGCTCCACGTTCACGACCCGCCGGGCAGGGCTCGCGAGAGGCTCCGCGTCGCCCGCCTCGTCGGAGGGAACCCGCCGGAGCGCGCACACGACCTCGACGATCTCGCCCAACTCGTCCCGCACGGGGGCCGTGCGGACCTCGAGCAGGACGCGGCTCCCGTCCTTCCGCTGGAAATACATGAGCGGCCGCTCCCGCCGCGAGGACCGGAGCACGAGCTCCGCGGACTCCCCGACCTCGGGGAGCCGGACGCCTTCCCGGTCCATCACCGCGAACGCCTCCGCGAGGGGCCTGCCCGCGACCTCCCCCGTCTTCCACTGGAGGAGATTCTCCGCGGCCGCGTCGAGGCCGACGATCCGGAACCCGTCCGTGAGGGTCACCACGCCGTCCGCGAGCAGATCCGTCGCGGCCCGCATCCGCGCCCGCGCGCGGCCCGCCTCGGACTTGAGGCGGAAGTTGTCGATCGCGATCGCGGCCTGCTGGGCGATCCCCATGACGACGTTGATCTCCCTCGAGGTGAAGAGCCGCTGGCCCTTCGTGTCGTCGAGGGTCATGATCCCGAGGACGTGGTCCCGGCAGACGAGGGGGACGATCAGGACCGTCTTCATCCCGAGGCCTTCCGCGATGTGCGGGGGGAGCATGCCCTCCCGGATCAGGGCGGGCAGCTTCTGCTCGAGGATCCGGTGTGCGAGCCTCAGGACGTCCTCCTCCCGGATCACGAGGCGCTGGAACGTCGCGTTCCGCTCGCGGTCGGGCCCGAAGATCTGCGCGGTGCGGAACTCCCGCCGTTCCTCGTCGAGCAGGAGGACCGCGCAGCGGTCGACGCCGACGAGCTGAGGGGTGATCCGGACGATGACGCCGAGGACCTCCTCGAGGTCCGTGAGGCCGGCGACCATCTCCGAGATGCCCAGGAGTGCCGCGAGGACCTTCGTCTCTCCGAGGTCCCCTTCGGGGAGCATAGACCCGGTCGAATTCCCGAGGATTCGCTATTAAGATTGCTGACTGAGTATCAAATCGGGAATCCGGCGCCCGCCCGGCCGCGAAACCTTTACGTCCGCGCCGAGGATGGCGCGCCCGATGTCCCGTCCCCGGGCGTTCCTCGCCCTGCTTGGGATCGTGTTCCTCGCCGTGGCCCTGGGGGTCGCGCTCTGGGTCGACCGCCTGATCGGCCTCGGGGTGTTCATCGTGGGGGCCTTCCTCCTGATCCTGCCGTTCCTCGGGATCCACGAGGAGGAGTGAGGACCGCAGCGTTTATGGCGGGCCATCCGTTCGGACCCCGCCATGTTCAAGGTGTTCAGCGTCCCCCCCGCCCAGAAGGCGAAGGCGGGGGACGTCCTCAAGGACGACCTCGTGAGCCGCCAGAGCATCGCGGAGCGGGAGGCGGACGCCCTCGGGTTCCCGGGGCTCGGGACCCTGTACCTCGTGGAGGGCGAGGACAGGGCGGTCACGCGGGCCGCGGAGCTCTTCAAAGGAATCGGGGAGGATCTGCCCGCGGACAAGGCCGCGGCGGTGCGGCAGAAGATCCGGGACCAGGAGGACGACGTCGCGGCGGGCGTCGGCCTGATTTTCGGGTAGGCCCCGGCGGGGCCGCCGCGGGCGCGGCCCCACGGTAGCCATGTTTACCGTCTTGAGGTCCGCCCGGGAATCGGTCCCGTGGTCTGCTCCGCGGAGTCACAGGCTCTTGATCTTCTCCGAGACGAACGTCTTGATCGCGGGGTCGTCCGGAATCGTCAGGGAGCGCTTGAACCGCTCCGTCTTGTCCGGCAGATAGTACCCGCGGGACACGGAGATGAACTCGTTCGTCCCCTCCGCCGTCGTCGCCCGCTTCCGCGCGACCTCCAGGAAGTTGTTCCGACCGAAGTCGATCTTCTCCGCTCGGATCGTCACGAACTCCACATCGCCCCGCTTCGCCTTGCGTTCCTCGTCCATGGGTTCCGTTCCTCCGTGCAGTCCCGGGCACCCCGGCGGCGGCCGGGAGGGGGAGGCGACACGAGCCGGACTCGATATAAACGTTCCTCCGGGCCCCGGGTCTCCATACAACATCCTTATGAAGCGCGGCCCCCCATCCGAACCCGCATGTGCCTCTCGATCCCCGCGAAGGTCCTCGAGGTCCGGGGGAACCGGGCCGTCGTGGAGAGCCGGGGCTGGAGGCGCGAGGCGGACACGACCCTCGTGGCCCCCGCCGTGGGGGAATGGGTCCTCGTCCAGACCGGGATGATCGTCCAGGTGCTGACGGAGGAGGAGGCCCTGGAGACCCTCCGCGCGTGGGAGGAGGCGGAGGCGCCCGGCGGTGCATGAGGCGCTCCTTGCCGAGCAGATCCTGGGGGCGGCGCTCACGGAGGCGGGCCGCGTCCGCGCGAAGTCCGTCACCCGCCTGACCCTGAAGCTCGGCGGGCTGGAGGGCGTGTCCGCGGAGACCCTCGAGGCGGCGTTCAGGGAGCGGGCTCGCGGGACGCTCGCGGAGCGCGCGGAGCTCGCGGTGGACGTCGTCCCGGGGCGGGTGCGGTGCGTCGCGTGCGGCGCGGAGTCCGACCTGGCGGGCGTCGGCCACGGGGACCCCGGCCCCGCGGCGTGCCCGAGGTGCGGGGGCCGGTTCCGGGTCCTCCAGGGGCGGGGATGGGTGCTCGAGGCCGTGCGCGTCCAAACGTGACGGGCCCGGAGTTGGCCTTGAGTAAGGTCAACCGGCCCGATCGCAGCCTCCGTTCATCGTGGCGTCGCCTACAGGACGCCGAGGCCGCCGAGCGCCTTGCCGGAGTCCGTGAGGGCCCGGACCGTGTACGCGGCGAGGCGGGTCGCCTGCTCCGTCTCCAGGACGAGGGCGGGCCATCCCCAGTGGAGGGCGACCGTGTCCCCCGCCGTCACGCCCGGCAGGATCTCCGGGTCGAACTCGCACGTGGACCGCCCCGCAGGTCCGAGGCGGAGCCCGCCGTCGATCGTCAGGGAGGGCTTCTCGACCTCCAGCGTCCCGCCGTCGACGCGGGTGACGCGGGCCCACGCGGGCCGGCACTTCTCCATGTTCTCCACGGTCGTCGCGACCTTCCCCGTGACCGCCCCGACGCCGACGAACGTGACGTGGAACGCATGGTGCGGCAGCGGGTTCTCCGGGAGGTGGGCCTCGAGCCGCTCCGCGGCCTTGCGGGGGAGGCCGCGCTTCCGGAAGCCGTCGAGGATGCCCCTGAAGTCCTCCCGCGTGAAGTCCTCGAGGAGGGGGTTCCCGATCCAGTACGCCTCGACGACCTCGTAGTCAAGCGGATCGAGGCCGTGCTTGTCCGCGATTGCGCTCAGGTACGGCTCCAGGGCCTCGAACCGGAGCAGGGCTTCCGCGGACGCGTCGAGGTCCGAGCCGTCGACGATGGACCGGTACAGGGAGCGGTCCGCGGCCTCCGGCCCGCAGTACCTCAGCCGGTTCGTCGCGATGCTGAACCGCGCGCAGAGCTGGACGCCCTTCATCGGACCGCCGCTCTCCGGAGACGAAGCCGCACGATGCGGGCCAGGTAGTCCCAGGTCTGCCGCAGGGAGGCCATCCCGATCGCGAGCGCCACGCCGAACGCGATCGTCACCGCCCCCGCCGCCTGCGGGAGGCCCCAGGCCGCGGGGGTCGAGGCCACCGTCAGGACCCACGTGATCGGGAACGCGAGGACGAGCGCCGCGGACGCCACGGAGAGGTCCACGTGCTTCAGGCCCGCGTACCACGTCGTCACGAACCCGACGAGCAGGACGGAGCTCAGGAGGATCCACGGCCAGGCCGCCCCCATCGCGGGGATCGACCCGGCCTGCCCGGTGAGCCCGATGTACGCTAGGAGGAAGGCCCCGCCGAACCCCATCCGGCCCAGCGCCACCGTGCCCGGGGCGAGCGTGCGGAGGGCGTGCTTCGAGAGCGCATACTCGCCCGCCCACATCGCCGTGGCGGCGAGCACGTACGCGGTCCCGTCCGTCCACACGGCTCCCGTGAGGGTGAGGAGGAGCGCGCTCCCCGCGAGCAGCAGGCCCGCCGCGAGCGCGAGGCGGATGTGGAACCGCTCCCGGAGGACGACGACCCCGAGGACCGTCGCCATCACGAACAGGGTGCGGTAGCCGAACGTCGCGGCCGCCGCGCCGCCCTGGCCCGTGGCGACCTGGATCCCGTGGAAGAACAGGAGGAACGGGATCGCCCCGCCGACGAGCCCGATCGTCACGAGCTTCCCCCAGTCCCGCCGCGTCAACCGCGCAGGGGCGGCCCGCCAGGCGAGGGCGGCCAGGGGCACGAGCATCAGGGCGACCGCCACGTTCCGCACGGTGACGAACGGGTCCGAGTTCCAGGCCGGGTTCGCCCGCAGGGCCAGGGTGTTCACGAAGGTCGCCACGCCGCTGATCACCGCCGTGAGGAGCACCAGGAGGATCCCCGGCGCCGTCCCGCGGCGGATTGCCTTCCTCGCGTCCGATAGCATCGTCTCAACGTCCCCTCATGCGAACTGAATCGTGTGCTCGTCCTCGACCGCGATCCCGTAACCGATGTCGAGGGCCTCAAGGTTTGCGGCGACGAGCCGGGGCGGGACCCGCGCCCGCAGGGTTTCCCGCACCCGGTCCATCGGCACGGGGGGGACCCGGGTCCCCATCAGCGCGCCCAAGAGCACGGCGCTCGCCACGACGGGCTCCCCGATCGACCGCGCAACGCCGTCCGCGTCCACCGCCACGACGCGGCCCGCGCGCTCCTCCGCCTCCCGGAGGAGGTCCTCCACGGGCGGGTACGCCTCCTTCCCGATGAACACGGAGAGCGGGCGGACCGGCGTGAGCCCGGTGACGACGACGGACTTCCGGTGGACCCACGGGAGCAGCCGCACCGTCTCGAGGGGCTCGAACCCGACGACCGCGTCCGCCTCGCCCTTCTTCACGAGCGGCGATCCGACGTCGCCGAACCGCACGTGGGACACGACGGACCCGCCCCGCTGGGACATCCCGTGGACCTCGGACATCTGGGCCCGGATGCCGCGGGCGAGGGCCGCCTCCGCGAGGACGCGGGCCACGAGGATCACGCCCTGGCCGCCGACGCCGCCGACGACGACGCCGACGCCCTTCACGCGCCCGCCCCCTGGGTCGCGAGGATCGCCTTGGGCGGGCACACGTCGACGCACGCCCCGCAGCCCGAGCACAGGGCCGCATCGATCGCGACGACGCCGTCCGCCATCCGGAGCAGGGCGGGGCACGCAAACGCGTCGACGCACCACCCGCACTTCGTGCACTTCGCCGCGTCGACGACGTACACGGGCGCCTTCGCGCCCGCCCGGCTCAGAGCCCGCAGCTCGAGGAGCCGGCACTCGTGGCGGGCGATCACCACGCTCATCCCCTCCTGCCCCATCCCCTTCCGGAACGCCTTCGTGAGCGCCTTCACGTCGTACGCGTCGATGACCTCGAGTCTCTGGACCCCGCACCCGCGGACGAGGCCGTCCATGTCGACGGCGGGCCGGCCCTCGTACGGGAGGCCCGGGTGGGGCTGGTGGCCCGTCATCGCGGTCGTCCCGTTGTCCAGGATGCACAGGGTCATCGAGACGCCCTGGTGGACCGCGTCGATGAGGGCGGGCACGCCCGCGTGGTAGAACGTGGAGTCGCCGATGAACGCGATCACCTTCTGGGCCGTCGAGGCGGCGAGCCCCGCACCGACCGCGATCGAGGCGCCCATGCACAGGAGGACGTCCCCCGTGCTGATCGGCGGGAACTGCATCAGGCTGTAGCACCCGATGTCGATCGGGAACACCGCGTCGACGCGGCGGGTCGCCTGGCGGGCCGCGTACGCGACGGAGCGGTGCCCGCAGCCCGGGCACAGGACGGGCGGGCGGCCCGGGACCCGCAGGACCTTCGCCTCCCGGATCCTCCGGACGGACTTCGGGCTCAGCAGCCCCGCCTTCACGAGGGCCTCCGCGACGGAGTCCGGGTCGAGCTCCCCCGTGCGGGCCGTGAGCCCCCGGTCCTTCCCCTCGATCGGCACCGCGATCCCGTGCTCGCTCGCGATTGCCCGGAGGGCGTCCTCGAGGACCGGCTCGAGTTCCTCGATCACGACGACGCGCTTCGAGCTCCCCAGGAACGCGGCGACCTTCTCCCGGGGCATGGGGTGCGTCAGGCCGAGCTTCAGGACGCGGCCCGCGAGGTCCTCCGCGTAGTCCATCACGTACGGATACGCCGCGCCGGAGGTGACGATGCCCGCGTCCCCCTCCTCGCCGAGCTTGACGACGCGGTTGAACGGGGTCGTCTCGGAGATCCCCTCCGCGAGCTTCAGCTTCTGGAGGAGGCGCTTGTGGCCCTCCCGGGCGTGGGACGGGATCATCACGAAGCGGCCCGGGTCCGGCTCGAAGCGGCCCGTCGGCCTCTGCGGCGCCCGCTTCCCCACGGTGACGGGCCCGCGGGCGTGGGCGACGCGAGTCGTCGTCCGCACGATCACGGGCATCTCGAGGAACGCGGAGAGCTCGAACGCGAACCGCGTCATGTCGAGGGCCTCCTGCGGGGTCGACGGCTCGAGCATCGGCACGTTCGCGAGCCGCGCGAAGAGGCGGTTGTCCTGCTCGTTCTGGCTCGAGTGGCATCCCGGGTCGTCCGCGGTGACGACCACGAGGGACCCCCGCACGCCTGTGTACGCGAGGGTCATCAGGGTGTCGGAGGCGACGTTGAGCCCGACGTGCTTCATGAAGACGAGGACCTTCTGGCCCGCGAGCGCCGCGCCCGCCCCCATGTCGAGCGCGACCTTCTCGTTGATCGCATAGTGGAACCGGAAGCCGGCCTCCCCCGCGAGGTCCGCGAGCACGGTCCCGATCTCGGACGACGGCGTCCCGGGATACGTCGCGGCGAGGTTCACGCCCGCCTCGATCGCCGCCCTCGCGATCGCCTCGTTCCCGAGGAGCAGGAGCGTCTCCCCCGGTCGGGCGGCGAGCAGGCGCGAGAACTCCGGGTTCACCGCCCGGACGGCGGCCTGCGGGATGTCCGTGCGCTCCGAAGGCCCCTCGAGGGAGGCCCCGCCGTGTCGGGACGCGTGTCCCGGAGAGGGTGGCATGGGTGCGACCTGCCCGTGGTGCCGACGTGTTCAACCTCGGCGGGAACGCTTAAGGGAGGTGCGTACAGACGATACATACCGCCCTTGGAAACGATTGCAGTAACGTCCGATTCCCCTGGCGGGCGGGATTACGCCGCGGGCGATGCCGCGGGCCGTGGGGGCGGGCGTGGCACGGCGGGCCGCGCTATAGACCCCAACGGCCGCTTGTAACGAAATAATTTCATCCCTCACCAATATACATATCTCCTATATATTCCGGCGCCGGGAGCTTTTAACTGTGTCCGAGAGCATCCGTGCCGAGGTTCCGCCCTTTCTAGCCCCGCGCCCCACGGAGGAATAGGATGGCCGCCCCCCTCGAGCCGTTCATCGTCGCCCTCCTGCTCGGAATCACGCTGGCCGCGTTCCTCGTCGCGATCTTCCAGAAGGACTACGTCCGCGCGGTGATTGCGTTCGCGGCGGGGAGCGCGTTCGTCGCCGCCCTCTTCGCGTACCTCGGGGCGCCGTTCGCCGCGGTCCTCGAGCTGACCGTGGGTGCGGGCCTCACCGCGGTCCTGTTCCTCGTCGCGATCACGCTCACCCGCGGGACGGAGGAGGACGCCCATGGATAGGGTCGCGGGGGTCGGCGCGCTGCTCGTCGTCCTGACCGCGGGCGCGGTCTTGGTCGGCGTGCTCGCCCTGTTCCCCGCCCTGCCCCCCACGGGCGCCCCCGGGCCGGGGACGGGCTGGATCGGCCAGGGCCTCTGGGAGGTCCGGGGCCTCGATCTCGCGGCCCAGGCCTTCATCGTCCTCGCGGGGGTCTTCGGCGTGCTCCTCGTCCTCGGCCGCCCGGGGGAGGCGGGATGACGGACCCCGCCGTCGCGATCCTCGGCGCGGGGATCGCCGCCCTGTTCGCGGTCGGGTTCCTGGCCCTCGTCGGGAGGCGGAGCCTGGTGAAGGTCCTCCTGGGGATCGAGGTGCTAGGGAAGGCGGCGACCCTCACGTTCCTCCTGGCGGGATACCTCTACGACGACCTCGGCCGGGCCCAGGCGATGGTCTTCACCGTGATTGTGATCGAGGTAATCGTCGCCGCCCTCGCGCTCGCGATGATGGTGAACGTCTACCGCACGACGGGCACGCTCAGCGTGCTCGCGATCCAGAGGATGAAGGGATGAGCCTCGAGCCCGCGCTCCTCGCCCTCACGGTCTCCGCGCCGTTCCTCGCGGCGCCCGCCATCGCGCTCCTCCGCCGCCGCACGAACCTGCGGGAGGCGGTGAGCCTCGCCGCGGCCGTGGCCACATTCGGGCTCGCGGCGTCCCTCCTGCCGAGCGCGCTCGCAGGGACTCCCGCCGCGATCGAGGTCCTCCGGTTCGCGCCCGGACTATCGATCGCGTTCAGGGCGGACCCGATGGGCCTCCTGTTCGCGACGGTCGCTTCCTTCCTCTGGATCCTCACGACGGTCTACTCAATCGGGTACATGCGGGGGCTGAAGGAGCACGCGCAGACCCGGTACTTCCTCTGCTTCGCGGCGGTGATCGGCGCGACGATGGGCGTCGCCCTGTCCGCGAGCCTGTTCAGCCTCCTGATCTTCTACGAGGTACTGACGGTCTCGACGTACCCGCTCGTAATCCACCGCGAAACCCCGGAGGCGTACGCGGCGGGCCGGAAGTACCTCGTGTACACGCTCGGCGGGGGCGGGGCCGTGATCGCGGGGCTCGCGATTCTGTACGGCCTCGGCGGGGACCTCGCGTTCATCGCGGGCGGGAACCCGACCCTGTCGTCGTTGCCCACGGGCGCGCTGCAGGCCGCCGCGGCCCTCCTGATTGCGGGCTTCGGTGTGAAGTCCACCCTGATGCCCCTCCACGGCTGGCTACCCTCCGCGATGGTCGCGCCCACGCCGGTGAGCGGCCTCCTCCACGCCGTGGCCGTCGTGAAGGCGGGCGTCTTCGGCGAGCTCCGCGTCCTCCTGTTCCTCCTGGGCCCTGCTCTCACCCAGTCGCTGGGTGTGCAGCCGTACCTCCTCGTCGTCGTTGCGGCCACGATCATCCTCGCGTCCGTGCTCGCGCTCGCGCAGGACAACCTGAAGCTCCGGCTCGCGTACTCGACGATCAGCCAGCTGTCGTACATCGTCCTCGGCGCGGCCCTGGCGATCCCGGGGAGCGGCCCCTCCGCGATCATCGGTGCCGCCATCATCGGCGCGACGTTCATGATCGCCGCCCACGCCTTCGCGAAGCTGACGATGTTCTTCGTGGCGGGCGCGATTATCGTCGAGACCGGGAAGACCCAGATCAGCCAGCTCGACGGCATCGGCAAGCGGATGCCCCGGACGATGCTGATGTTCGGGCTCGCGACCCTCGGGATGGCGGCGCTGCCGCCGATGTCCGGCTTCATCGCGAAGTGGTATCTCGGGGTCGGGGCCTGGGAGGCGGGCCAGCTCTGGATTCTCCTCGTCCTCGTCGCCTCGAGCGTCCTGAACCTCGCGTACTTCCTCCCGATCCTGATCCGCGCGTTCTTCCGGGGCGAGGAAGGAGTCGCCCGTCGGGAGGCCCGCGGGACCCTGGGCTGGCCTCTCGTCGCCACCGGCCTCGGCGCCCTCGTGCTCGGCCTGTGGACCGCGATCCCCTTCGGCCCGTTCGACCTCGCCCGCACGATTGCGACCCAGGTCGTCCCGGACTACGTCGTACCGTCGTTCGCGTTCCTGGCGAGCGTGAACCTGTTCGTCCCGCCGTTCCTCATTTTCCTGATCGGCATCCCAATCGTCTTCGTCCTGAGGGGACGGGCCCGCCAGGCCGCGCTGATCGTCACGGCGGGCGTTGCCCTCGTCGACGTGCTGCTCATGCCCGCGAGCACGGCCTGGAACCTACCGTTCATGGACGGCCAGCTCGTCCTCCTGAACGCGGACCGCCTCTCCCTGTTCACCGGGTACATCTTCGCGATCATTACGTTCCTCGCGGTCCTCTACGCGGCCGTCTTCGTGAAGAAGCCGTGGCTCCACACCTATGCGCTGATGTACGCGGCGACCTCCATGGGCGCCGTGTTCGCGGGGGACTGGATAACCCTCCTGATCTTCTGGGAGCTGATGGCGGTCACCTCGACCCTCCTGATCTGGGAGAACCGGGGCGAGGCGATCGGCGCGGGGTACCGGTACCTCCTGTTCCACGCGTTCGGCGGGGCGATGCTCGCGGCGGGGGCCGCGCTCGCGTTCCTGGACACGGGTACCCTCCTGCTGAGCCCGCCCGCTGGGACCCCGGCCCTGAGCATCTGGTCGATCTTCTTCCTCACCGTGGGCATGGGCGTGAACGCCGCGTTCATCCTGCTCCACACGTGGCTGCCCGACGCGTACCCGAAGGCCCACGTCGCCGCGAGCGTCTTCCTGAGCGTCTTCACGACGAAGACCGCGGTGTACGCCTTCGCCCGCGTCTTCACGATGCCGAACTGGAGCCCCGCCCCCGCCTTCGAGGCGATTGCGTTCATGGGCGCGATCATGGCGGTCTACGGCGTCTCGTTCGCGGTCATCCAGAACAACATGCGGAAGCTCCTGTCGTACCACATCGTGTCCCAGGTCGGCTACATGATCGCGGGCGTCGGGCTGGCTGGGGCCCTAGGGACCGCCACGGAGGCGGGCGTCCTCGGCCTCGACGGCGGGATGGCCCACATGTTCAACAACATCCTGTACAAGACCCTCCTGTTCATGACGGTGGGCGTCGTGATTTGGAGGACGGGCCAGAACACGATGGACCGGCTCGGCGGGCTCTGGAGGAAGATGCCCGTCACCGCGGTCGCGTTCTGGGTCGCCGCCTTCTCGATCAGCGGCGTGCCCGGGTTCAACGGGTACGTGTCGAAGGGCATGGTGATCACCGCCGCGGAGGAGCACTCGTGGATCCTGTGGCTCCTGCTCGAGGCGGCGGCGTTCGGAACGTTCCTCTCCTTCCTGAAGCTCGGCTGGTTCACGTTCCTCCGGCCCGCGCCCGCGGAGATCGAGGCCTCGGACCCGCCCCTCCTCGCCCGCCTCGCGATGGCGGGGACCGCCGCCCTGTGCGTCCTCCTGGGCGTCGTGTGGGGCATCCAGTTCGCGGTGCTCCCGATCGCGAACCCGGACTACGCGCCGTACGACCTCGTCCGGCTCGGTGAGACGCTCGTCGTCCTCGGGCTCGCGGCCGCGTTCTTCTTCACCGTGGGCCGCCGGGTCCTCGCGCCCCACGACACCCGCCTCAAGGACGCGGACGCGGCGTACGCCGCGGTGGGGGGCGGGGTCGTCGCCCTGGCGGGAGGCCTCGCAGCGGGGGACGCGCGGTTCTACGACCGCTTCGTGGGCCTCTGGTCGGTCCTCGGCGCGGCGGTCCGGCGCATCCAGACCGGGAGCCTGAACTGGAACAACATCGGGATCGTGATCGGGATCGGCATCGTCCTCGCGTGGCTCTTGTGGGGGGTGCGGTGATGGCCTGGGAGTTCCTCCCCCTCGTGCCCATCCTCGCTCTCGGGGCGGGGGCCGTCGGCGCGTTCCTCGCGGGCCGCGCGCTCCGGGTGCGGGGCGGGACCGCCGCCTCCCTGATCGCCCTCGCGTCCCTGGGGGTCGCGTTCGCCGCGTTCCTCGCGCTCTACGATCCGGAGGGCCGCACCGCCGCGTACGCGCCGTTCGGGGAGGCGGTCCTGCGCGCGGACGGCCTGGCGGTCCTCTTGGGCCTGGTCGCGACGGGCCTCGCAATCGCGGTGACCCTGTACTCCCTCGTCCGGATGTGGGGCGAGCCCTTCCGCGCGGAGTTCACGGCCCTCTTCCTCCTGATGGTGATGGGGGTCTCGGGCCTCGGTCTCGCGGGGGACCTGTTCAACCTGTACGTGTTCTTCGAGCTCATGGCGATCGCGACGTACGCGCTCGTCGCGTACCCCCGAACGAAGGCGGAGGCCTCCGAGGCGGGGATGAAGTACCTGGTGATGAACGCCGCGGGGTCCCTCGTGGCCCTCCTCGGGATCGGGATCGTGTACCTGACGAGCCCGGCCCGCACCCTGGACCTCCGGGTCCTCGCGAGCCCCGCGAACGCGATGCCCCCCGAGGCGGCCCTCCTCGCGGCGGGCCTGATGATCGCGGGCTTCGGCGTGAAGGCGGCGGTCGTCCCGATGCACACGTGGCTCCCGGACGCGTACACCTCGGCCCCGACCGGCGTGACGGCGATGCTCGGCGGGATCGTGACCCAGGCGGGCCTCCTCGCGATGGTCCGCGGCCTCTCCGTGCTGCGGGTGGACCCGGACGTCGGGATGTCGTACGGCCTCCTGATGGCGTTCCTCGCGGTCCTCACGATGACGGTCGGGAACCTCACCGCGATGCACCAGACGGACCTGAAGCGGATGCTCGCGTACTCGAGCGTCGCGCAGGTCGGGTACGTCCTCCTCGGGTTCGGGATCGGCCTGGAGCTCGGCGTGAAGATCGCCGTGGCGGGCGCGCTCTTCCACATCGTGAACCACGCGCTCATGAAGGGCGGGGCGTTCCTCGCGGCGGGGGCCCTCGAGCGGACGTTCGGGACCCGGGACCTCGCGGCCCTCCGCGGCGTCGCCCGCCGCGCGCCGGCGCTGGGCTTCGCATTCGGCGTCTTCGTGCTCGGCCTGGCGGGCGTCCCGCCCACGGCGGGCTTCCTGAGCAAGCTGCTCATCGCGACGGGCGCGGCCCAGGGCGGGGCGCTCGGCGTGTTCTTCGTGGTCGCCCTGATCGGGAACAGCATCCTCTCCCTCGCGTACTACGTCCCCGCGCTCACGGGCCTGTTCTCGAAGGAGGGCGCGCCCCCTGAGGGCGGGCGGATCCCCCGCGGAATCGCGGCCCTCCTCGCGGTTTTCGCGGGGCTCGTGCTCCTGTTCGGCCTGTGGCCGGACCTCGTCCTCCAGTTCGTGAACCCCGCCGTGCGGGGAATCCTGGGAGGTCCCTGAGATGGTCGACGAGCTCCTGATCTTCAACCCGGTCACCGTGTTCCTCGTGGCGCTCTCCGCGGCGTTCCTGCTGTGGCTCTGGGGCCACGCCCTCGCGCCCCCGCCCACGCCCTCAGGCCACAAGCTCGAGATGTACACGGGCGGCGAGGCCCCCGTGGTCCAGGAGATGCGGCCCGGGTACCAGTTCTACCACATCGCGCTCTTCTTCACCGTGCTCCACGTCGCCGCGCTCGTCCTCGTGACCGTCCACACCGGCACGTCCGGGCTCCTAATCGCCATATACCTCGGCGTCGTAGCTGTGGCGATCGCGGCGCTCGTATGGAGGTGAACCATGTTCGAACGTCTCGTCCGGTGGGCCCGGGGGAAGTCCCCGTGGATCCTCCTGTTCAACAGCGGGGCCTGCAACGCCTGCGACATCGAGGTCCTCTCCCTCGTGACGCCGCGGTTCGACGTGGAGCGGCTCGGGATCCTCGCGAAGGGCACGCCCCGCCACGCGGACATCCTTGTCGTGACGGGTCCCGTCACCCTGAAGCAGCAGGAGCGACTCAAGCGGATCTACGACCAGATGCCGGAGCCGAAGTACGTGATTGCGATGGGCTCGTGCGGGTCTCAGGGCGGGGTCTTCAAGGGGCTCTACCACGTCGTCGGCGGGGTCGACAAGGTGATCCCCGTGGACGTGTGGATCGGCGGCTGCCCGCCCCGGCCCGACGAGATCATCGACGGGGTCGTGAAGGCCCTCCAGGTCATGGACGAGGACGCGAAGCACGGCGGGAAGCGGTGGCGGCAGAAGGAGGTCGTCGCGACATGACCGCCGTTCCCGCGCCGACCGCGCCTCCCGCCCCGACGGTACCCGGCGTCGAGGACGCCTTGGCGTCCCAGGTCCTCGCCTCCCTGCCCGGTCTCGTCTCGGAAGCCCGCCGCACCGGCGTGCGACGCGTGACCGCCCGCGCGCCCCCGGAGCGAATCCGGGACGCGGTGTCGGGGCTCAAGGCCCTGGGCTGCCGCCACCTGAGCGGGATGAGCGGGCTCGACCTCGGGGAGCGACTCGAGGTCCTGTACCACCTCAGTGCCCCGCGCGGGATCGTCCTGTCCCTCCGCGCAGCGGTCCCCCGCACCGCCCCGCGCCTGCCGACGGTCTCGGACCTGTTCCCCGTGGCGGGGATCTACGAGCGCGAGATCCACGACCTGTTCGGAATCGAGTTCGAGGGCCTAAAGGATACCCGCCCCCTCCTGCTCTACGAGGGTTGGCCAAAGGGCCAGTACCCGCTTCGGAAGGACTGGAAGCCCGCCGGGGCCGGGGAGGTGAAGCATGCCTGAGATGGAGCTGCCGATCGGACCCCAGCACCCCGCCCTGAAGGAGCCCGTGAACTTCCGAGTGATCGTGGACGGCGAGAGGATCGTCCGGCTGGACCTGGACATCAGCTACAACCACCGCGGCATCGAGAAGGCCGCGGAGACCCGCGAGTTCTCGAAGTCCCTGTACCTGATCGAGCGAATCTGCGGGATCTGCAGCCACGCCCACGCGACGAACTTCGCGAAGGGCATCGAGGCCTTGATGGGGGTCGAGGCGCCCCGGCGGGCCCAGTGGATCCGGACCCTCGTCGCCGAGCTCGAGCGGATCCACAGCCACCTCCTATGGCTCGGGGTGGCGGCCCACGAGATCGGCTACAACACCCTGTTCATGTACACGTGGCGGGACCGGGAGACGGTCCAGGACATCCTCGAGCTCATCTCCGGGAACCGGGTGAACTACGGCATGAACGCGATCGGGGGCGTCCGGCGGGACGTCACCGACGCGATGAAGCCCCGGATCCTGGAGGGCCTGCAGAGGCTCGAGGCGCGCGCCACGTACTACACGCACGTCATCCGCGAGGAGGAGACCCTCCTCATCCGGACCCGCGGCGTCGGCCGCCTCTCGACGGACCGCGCGGTCGCCCTCGACGCGGTGGGCCCCGTCGCCCGCGGCAGCAACGTCGGCTTCGACGTGCGGCGGGACGACCCGCACCTCGCGTATAGCGAGATCCCGTTCGACGTGATCACGTCCCCCGCGTGCGACGTCTTCGGGCGGGTCGAGGTGCGGGCGCACGAGCTCGTCCAGTCCGTCCGGATGTGCGCCCACATGGTCGAGAACCTCCCGCCAGGGGAGCTGATGGCGAAGGTGCCGCGAGCCGCCCCCGCCGGGGAGTACGTCTCCCGCTACGAGGCGCCCCGAGGCGAACTCGTCCATTTCCTCCGGACGAGGGGCACGGATAAGGTCGACCGCCTCTCCGTGCGGACCCCGACCCTCACGAACTGGCCCTCCGTCGTGGAGGCGATCCAGGGCCACGTGATCGCGGACATCCCCGTCGTCGTGGCGGCGATCGACCCGTGCCTGAGCTGTACCTCCCGCATGACGTTCGTCGACGTGGACGCCAAGCGGACGTCGAGCTTAACCTGGGACGACCTCGTCGAGTACGGGATGCGGTACTACGCGGAGAAGGAGGGCCTGTGACGTGAGCGTCCTCCTCCTGGCGCTGTACCTCGTCGTCTTCCCCGGGATCCTGTTCCTCCTTGGGTTCGGCCTATTCTCGGAGTGGTACGACCGCAAGCTCACCGCGCGGATGCAGAACCGGATGGGCCCTCCCTGGTTCCAGCCCTTCGCGGACTTCGTGAAGCTCCTCTCCAAGGAAGACATCACGCCCCAGGGCGTCCCCGCGCGCCTGTATGCGGCGATTCCGCTGTTCGCGTTCGCCGCGGTCGCGACCGCGTTCCTCTACGTCCCGGTCGTGGGCGCGTCCTCGCCCTTCGGGTTCCCGGGCGACCTCGTCCTGATCCTGTACCTCCTGACGCTGCCGACGGTCATGGTGTTCCTCCTCGGGTGGACGTCGAGCAACGTGTTCGCGCGAATCGGCGGCGTGCGGGCCGTGAGCCAGCTGTTCGTGTATGAGGTCCCGTTCTTCCTTGCCGCCCTCGGGCCCGCCCTCGCCCTGGAGACGTGGGCGATCGGCGACGTCGTCGCGGCCCAGCGCGGCGGCCTGTGGCTCGTGCTCCTCGAGCCCCTCGGGTTCGCGGTCCTCCTGATTGCCCTCCAGGCGAAGCTCGAGCGGGTGCCGTTCGACATCCCGGAGGCGGAGACGGAGCTCGTCGCGGGCCCGCTCACGGAGCTGACCGGGAAGAAGCTCGCCCTGTGGAACCTGTCGAAGGACATGGCCCTCGCCACGGGCGCGGCCCTCGTCGTCGCGCTCTTCCTGGGCGGGCCGACGCTCCCCGGGGTCGCGCTCGACGGCGTCCTCGGCGCCGCGGTCGCGTTCGCGGCGTTCTTCCTCAAGGTCCTGCTCGTCCTCCTGCTCCTCGCGATCCTGAAGGCGGCCCTGGGGCGCCTGCGGATCGACCAGCTCGTGGACTGGGGCTGGAAGGTCCTCACGCCCGCGGCCCTGATCCAGATCGGCGTCGTCCTCGTGCTGAAGGCGGGGGGATGGCTGTGAAGGAGCGTCCGGGCGCGATCCTCCCGGAGATCTTCCGGAGCCTTCGACGGAAGCCCGCCACGGAGCCGTACCCGTTCCAGCGGATCGAGATCCCGGAGGGCTTCCGGGGCCGCATCGAGGTGAGCGACGAGAAGTGCATCGGCTGCTCGAAGTGCGCGATCGTGTGCCCGACGGAGTGCATCGAGATGGTCGCGAGCGAGCGGGACGTGGCCCACGCGGGGCGGACCCTGAAGCGGAAGCGGAAGCCCACGGTCCACCTCCTGAGCTGCATCCGATGCGGGCTGTGCGAGGAGGCGTGCCCGACGGACCCGAAGGCGATCTACCTCACGGAGAAGTTCAGCGGGGCGTACACGCAGCGGGACGTCGTCGTCGGGTGACGAGATGGCCGCGGACCCCTTCGAGTCGGAGTTCGCCCGGGCGGTGGCGGGCGCGACCCGGATCGCGGTCCTCGGGATCGGGGACGACCTCGACCCGCGGGACCGGCCGGGGATCCTCGGTGCGATCCTGATCCACGGGATCGAGCGGCCCGGGGTGACCACGTTCCTCGCGGGGACGATGCCGGAGAACTTCACGGGCGGGCTCCGGGAGCTGCGCCCCTCCCACGTCGTGATGATCGACGCCGCGGACATGGGGCGCCCGCCCGGGTCCCTGGGCCTCATCCACCCTGCCCAGGTACGGGGCCAGCGGTTCAGCACCCACGCGATGCCCCTGAGCATCGTGATCGAGTACCTGGAGAAGGAGCTCGGCGCGACCGTCGTCCTCGTCGGCGTGCAGCCGGACGAGACGGCCCCTGCGGGGGAGGCCGCGACCGCGGCCGTGGCCTCGCCCGAGGTGATGGCGGGCCTCGAGCGGCTCCGCGACGTGTTCTCGCGGTCCACGCGCGGGATGTGGTGACGTGCCCGTGCAGGCGACGCGGTGCTCCGTGCCTTCGCTCCGGTGCGGCGGCCGTTCAACCGCGACCGTTAAATAGGGTGGTGCCCGTGGAACCGCGTCCGATGCAGTGCGTGCGGTGCGGGGCCACGTTCGAGGGCGCGTTCTGCCCGGTGTGCGGGACCCCGGCGGCACCCCCCGCCCTCTCGGTCACGCCGGGCTATGCGCCCCCGCCCGGATACGCCCCCGCACCCGGATACCCGTCCGCCCCGCCGGTCCGGTTCCAGTGCGGCCGCTGCGGCACGGTGTACGAGGGCCGGTTCTGCCCGACGTGCGGGTACCCCGCGTGGGGCGTCTGGATGCCTCCCATGGGCCCGCCCCCGACGCCCGTCCTCTACCCGATCCTGAATGTCGCGTGGATCCTCGCGCTCGCCGGCTTCTTCGCGGTCCTCGCAATCGCGATCGCGGGGATGGCCGTGGCCCTCCCTCAGATCGCGGGCGGGATTGGCGAGATCCGCCGCGGGACGACGACGGACGGCACCTTCGACACAGGCCCGGGGGCGTGGACGTTCCATCCCTGGACCGCCATCGGGGCGACGGGGAGCACGCCCGCCACGGGAGGGGACCCGGGCGGCTACGCGACGATCGAGCTCGAGGGCCGGGACGGAGCGATCACGAGTGGGTACTGGGTCCAGTCGTTCAACACGAGCGGCTCGTTCCCGTACCTCGCTGCGGTGGTCTTCGACTACCGCGTCGAACAGGCCTCCACCATCCTGGAGAACGTGACCGTGAGCGTGTACGTGGACACGTCCTCCGGCCCGCCCACCCTCGGGCGGGACCTGTGGAGCGTGACCCTCACGACCGCCATGGCGTGGACGCCCGCGACCTCCGTGTACCCGCCCACGGGGGAGACGATCGCCGCGGTGGACGCGTCCTCCGTCGTGCGGGTGGACGGCACGTATTACGTGAAGGTCGCCGCGCTCGCGTGGAACCGCGGCGGGGCGGGCGCTGGCACCCCGACGATCGTGGGCCTCGACAACCTCGCCCTCCGGTGGGCGACGAACGCGTATGTGGACTTCGTCGTGATCGCCCCGATCCCGATTGAACTGTACTTCACGCAGGACCCGACTGTGTTCGCGGCGTGGACCGCGGTCCTCGCGACGTCGGTCGTGGCGTCCCTTGCGATTCTCGCCTTGAAGGACACCCGGAAGCTCCGGTCCGGCCTGCTCGCGCCCGCGAAGCACGTGTCCGCGAAGCTCCGCTCCCGGAGCGCGTGGGTCGCCGTGGCCCAGACGTTCCTCGCGGTCGTGTTCCTGAACATCGTCATCGGGATCCTGACCGAGACCCCGGAGCCCGCGTTCTACCAGGAGGTGCCCGGCTGGTACCTGCTGTACCTCCTCCTGAACGCTTCCGTGTACGAGGAGATCATCTTCCGCGTCCTGATCATCGGGCTCCCGCTCCTCGTGGGCTCCCTCTACTGCCGCGCCGCGAACGTGGTGAAGCGCCGTGCCCCCGCGGGCGTGTCGGGCGGGCGGTACGTGCTCGGGTCCCTCCGGTACCTCTACGGGGGCGGCCTGAGCCGGGCGACGTCCCCCGCGATCCTGCTCCCCGGGAGCCTCCTCCTGCTCGCTAGCTCCGTCGTCTTCGGCCTCGCGCACGCGCCCGGGTACGGGGACTGGAAGGTCCTGCCCGCCGCCGTCGCGGGGCTCGCGATGGGGTACCTGTACCTGCGCCACGGCCTCCCCGCCGCGATCCTGTTCCACTTCGCGGTGGACATGTTCGTCGCCGCGGCCAGCATCGTCGGGTTCGAGTCCGACGCGGGGATCCTGATAAGCCTCCTGTACCTCTTCCTCGCGGCCCCGGGCGCCGGCTTCTTCGCGTACTACTTCCTGTACATCGCCCGGTTCATCCGGGACGTGCTCATCCCGCCGGGCACCCGCACGCCCGCGCGGGGCCTCCCGGGGGCCCCGGCGGCGGTCGCCGCGGCCGCGCTCGCGACGGCTCCGCCCGCCCCTCCCGGCTACGCGGTCCCGCCCGGATACGCCGCGCCTCCCGCGAATCCTCCGCCCACGATGGGGTCCACGCTCCCGCCCGGGTACGTGCCGAGCTCCCGCCCGCCCATGTACGGCACGGCCCCGGTCCAGTACCGCTGCCCGCGGTGCGGGTGGGTGGAGGCCGTGTACGAGGCGGGCGGGTTCAAGTGCGCGCGCTGCGGCTACGTCTCGTGATCAGCGCAGGGGTTCCGGCGGCGGCCGCGTCGTGCTCTCCGCGAGCGCGTCGATGATCCGCTCCGGGTCGCCGTCCTCCACCTCGACGTCGAGGTCCCCGAGGGGCGAGCCCGCCGCGAAGCTCACCTTCCCCGCGTACGCGGCCTGCTTGTTCAGCGTGAACCGGAGGCGGGAGCCGTCGATCCCCGCGAAGAGGGCCCCGCGGGCCGCGTCCCGGATCTTCTGGCCCCGGATCCGCTCCCGCAGCGCGTCCAAGGATGCGGATTCCGCCTCGACGACGTCGTCCTCCCGCACGAAGCGCGCGTCCGGGAACAGATTCACGATCGCGATCTTCACCCTGGGCAGGCTCTCCGTCGGCTTGCACCCCGCGCGCACGCGAATCCGGACCACGGGGCGCGGTACGGCGGTGCCCGCTAAAATATTCGCGCGCGCCGGGACCCTGCGACCGAAGGCCATTTATCGCGGGACCGGTCTTATGCGGCCGGAATGCGGGATCGCATTTTGCATTTTCTGAGCGAACGGGGCACCCTTGCGGACGAGGCCGCCGTCGCGTTCCTCCTGAACCAGCAGGACCCGCTCGCGCTCGCGGACCGCCTGCTCCGGTCCTTCGCGGACCCGCCCTTCCTGATCACGCTCGAGGACATCCTGAAGGCGGGCGACATCGCCCGTGCCGCCGCGGGCCGGGCCCCCGCCCCGGAGCGGCCGCCCCCGCGGCCCGCCCCGCCGCCCCGCGCGCCCGCGTCCTTCCGCCTGGAGGGCACCCGCGCGGAGGACGTCGCGGAGGACCTCAAGGTCCTGAAGGACATCACGGGCCATTCCACGTGCGAGGGCACGCTCGAGGACTTCTCCCGGTACTTCCGGCACCGGTTCGCGACCCTCTCCCGCTTCCTCCGGTCCCGCGCGGAGCTCGCGGGCTCCCTCGAGATCGCGAAGGTGAAGCGGCTCACGCGGGACGCCCGCCTCATCGGCATCGTGACGGAGTCCCGCATGACGAAGAACGGCCACCGGATCCTCGACGTCGAGGACGAGACGGACACGATCAGCGTCCTGCTCCCCGCGGACTCCGGCCTCGCGGCGGACCCGATCGTGAACGACGAGGTCGTCGGCCTCACGGGCCACACGAACGACCGCGGGCTGTTCATCGCGAAGTCCGTCGTGCACCCGGACATCCCCACGTCGAAGTCGTTCCCCCGCACCCAGGAGCGGATCCGGGTCGGGTTCATGTCCGACATCCACGTCGGCAGCCGGACGTTCCTCGCGGAGCGGTGGGAGAAGTTCCGGGCGTGGGCGTGCAACGGGGACGAGGTCGCCCGTTCCCTGCGGTACCTCGTGGTGAGCGGGGACGTCGTGGACGGGATCGGCGTGTACCCGCGCCAGGACGAGGAGCTCGTGATTGACGACATCTACGCGCAGTACGAGGCCCTGGCGGCGATGCTCGGCGAGCTCCCGGACCACCTCAAGGTCGTCCTGATCCCCGGGAACCACGACGCCGTGCGACCCGCGGAGCCGCAGCCCGCCCTCCCCGCGCCGATCCAGAAGCTGTTCGACTCGAGCGTCACGTTCGTCGGGAACCCGTGCACCCTGAGCCTCCACGGCGTGCGGGTCCTCGCGTACCACGGTCGGTCGATGGATGATTTCGTCTCCGCCCTGCCCGCGATGAGCTACGCGAAGCCCCTCGAGGCGATGCGGGAGATGCTCCGGAAGCGGCACCTCGCGCCGATCTACGGCGGGAAGACGCCGATCGCGCCGGAGGCGGAGGACCACCTGATCATCGACGCGGTCCCGGACATCTTCGTCACGGGCCACGTCCACGCGGCCGCGGTCGGCGAGCACCGCGGGGTCGTGATCGTGAACAGCTCCACGTGGCAGGCCCAGACGTCGTATCAGAAGATGCACAACATCGAGCCCGTGCCCGCACGGCTGCCGATCGTGGACCTCGGTACGGGCGAGGCGTTCCTGAAGGCGTTCTGAGAAGGGAAAGGAGGCGGGTGCCCTTCAGGGGCGCCCGCGGGTCGTCGCCTCCGCGGCTAGGCGGGTGGGGGCGGCGGGGGCATGTCGATGGGGTCCGGCTCCGAAGGCGGAGGCTGCTGCGGACTCGGGGCGGGGGGCGCCGGGCCGATCTCCGGCGGCGGGGCCGTGCCGAGCGGCGGTGCGGTCGGGGCCATCGCGGACGGCGTCCGCTTCCGCCGGGACCACACGAAGAACGCGACGACCGCGACGGCAGCCACAATTGCGACGAGGAAGATCCACCAGTAGTCCGCGAGGCCGGGGCCCCCGCCCGGCGGAGAGGTGACCGTGAACGAGCCCGTCTGCGTCGCCCAGTTCCCGCTCGCATCTCGCGCCGACACGCGGTACGTGAACGTCCCGCCCGCGGGCATCACGCGGCTCGCGACGTACCGGCCGGTGCCCGTGTCGTACGCCGCGGTCAGGTTGGCGACGCTCGCGCCGGAGGCGTCGAAGATCTCGACGTACACGGCGTCCACCCCGACGTTGTCCGTGACGAGGGCGGACAGGTTCACGGTGTCTCCGGGGTCGGCGGGGTTCGGCTGGGCCCGCAGGTCCGTCACGCTCGGCGGTGTGACATCCGCGTCGAGGACCGTGAGCTGCGCGCACGCGGGCGTGCCGGGGCCGGCGTTCCCGACCTCGTCCGTCCCGTATGCGCACAGGTCGTACGTCCCCGCGGTCCAGCCCGTCGTGTCGACGGTTGCGGTGACGTCCTCGGAGGGTTCGTTGAGCGCGCCGTCCACGGCGGTCATCGCGGTGCCCGGCCAGGCACCCGCTCCGCGCGTGTAGTTCGCGCTCGCAATCGAGGACCCGCCGGACCCGGTATCGCTCACCGTCGCGGTCAGGGCGACCGTCGTCCCGACGACCACGGTCCGCGCGGCTTGGCCGTTGATCCGGACGTTCGAAACGGAGGGCGGGGAGTCGTCGACGATCAGGGTCGCGCACGCGCCCGCGGTGTCGCCGTTGGGAACGACGTCCCAGGCGTAGACGCAGATCGAGTAGCTGCCCTCGGCCAGCCCCGTGGTCGGGAGGGCGCCGATGACGCCCTCCGTGACCTCGTCGAAGGCCCCGTCGGACGCGGACATCGCCGTCGCCGTGGGCCAGTTCCGGGCTCCGCGGGTGTGGTTCGCTCCGGCAATCGTCCAGTCCCCGCGGCCCGCGTCGCTCGCGGTCGCGGTGACGGTCACGGCGGGCCCGGACTGCGTCCTCAGGGTCGCCTGTCCGTCCAGCGCGGCGGCCGTCACGAGGGGCGGGGTCGTGTCGGTCGTCGACACGGTCAGGTTCACCCACACGTCCCGCATGAAGTCGCGGGGGGCCGGGTCGACGGCGGGGTCGATCGTCGCCGTGGCGCCGCCGATGCCGGTGATCGTGACCCCGGCCGCGGGGTCGAACCTGCTCAGCGCGTAGTTTGCGGGCCAGTCCGCGGCGTACGCGTGGGCCTCCTCGGGCGTGTCGTAGTCCGCTAGGAACCGGACGAGGTGGGCGGGCGCCCGGAGGATCGGCGCCTCAGCGGCGTAGTCCGCCGAGACGTTCCCCCTCAGGGGGAGGGCCGAGACGACGGGTCCCGCGCCCGTGAACCGGATGGACACCGTCCCGTTCACGCGGTCGTACGCGACGCCGTCAACGGTGAACATGTCCCGGGTCGTGGCGGGGAGTTGCGGCGGGGCCCCGAGATCGAAGAGGCGGTCCAGTTCCGACTGGCTCGCGAAGCCGTCCCCGTCCCCGAAGCCCGCGTCGATTTCCAAGCGGGTCATCGCGACGTCCGCGACGATCGTGAAGTCCCCGCTCAACGTCCCGCGGTCCCAGGCGGACAGGCGCATCGCACCCGCGATCGTGTCCGCGGGCGTCACATCGAGCGCGAAGTCGGCGATCGCGTCCGCGGTCACGGAGCGCGTCACGGCCATCGCGTTCCTCGAGGGGGAGTCCGCGAGGACGATGTACTCGCCCCTCGGAACCCACGCCTCGTAGTAGCCCGACGCGTCTGCGTTCAGGCTGCGCTGGACCCGCGCGGCGGAGGACCACAGGATCACCCCTCCCGCGTCCACCCCCGCGCCGGACTCCGCCGCCGTGATGCGGCCCGAGATCTTCACCGGCGCGCCGCGATCGAACGGGGCGGCCGTGTAGTTGCGCGTGATGTACTGGTCGTTGTCAATCGAGACAGCGGTGCCCTCGTAGAGCACCGAGAGGGTGAGGATGGCGAAGAAGGCGCCGTCCTGGCCCGATCGGAACGCGTCCGCGGCGGACATCAGGAGGCGCACAATGGAGAGGCCCGGGTTCAAGTCCGCGATCACCTGGTTGAAGGCCACGGCCGAGAAGCCGGAGTCGATTAGGATCCCGGTGACGATGAACGTGTTCGCCGCGGTGACGGTCACCGGGACATCGATTGCGATCACGTCGAGGATCGTGTCCGCGTCGCGGTCCAGCGCGAGGTCCACGTACGGCGGCGTGAGCTGGCCCGGCGCGGGCTGGAAGTCCGCGGCCAAGTACGACCCGGTCGTGTATGGGGCGAGGTCGATCTGGCGTCCGTCCTCGTCGTACAGATACAGGTTCACTCCGTACGGGCCGTCGATCCCGCTCGTCGAGACGTCGAGCCCGGGGACCCGGGTCTGGACCGTGTTCAGACCGCGGGCGAGGTCCCCCTGCGAGCCCGCCGCGGTGATGAAGAATGTGAACGTGGAGTCCCAGAGTTCGGCGGTCCACGAGTACTCGGCGGTCCGCGCGACGTCGATCGTCGCGTTGATCAGGAGCCAGTCCCAGAGGCCGTCGGGCTGGTCGTCCCTGCCCGAGTCCGTCGTGGGGGCCATCCAACGGGCGGGCGGGGAGGGCTCGAAATCCACGGCGAAGTACGTTGCCGTCGCGAACGTGTCAACGTCGATTGCGCGCCACCGGTCGTCCCGGAGGGTCAGGTCGACCGTGTACGGCCCGTCGACCCCGCCATTAAACAGATCCACGCCGAGGAAATCGAGCTGGATGAGATGGGTGCCTGCGGGCAGGAACGTCCGCTTCGTCATAGACAGCGGGATCGCAGGGATCGAGGCGTCGACGGCGTAGTACCCGGGCACCGCGACCGTCACGAACGCGTTGACGACGAGATAGTCGTAGAACAGGTCCCCGTCGAGGTCGACGGCGAAACTCTGGTGAGGCGGCGCGAACAGGCCGTCGAGGGCGTCGAAGTCGCTGATGAAGTACGTCCCCGTCGTGTGGACGCCGGAGTCCAACGTTAGGCCCGCCGCGTTGAGCAGGTCGATCCAGATGTCGTACGGCCCGTTCACGCCCGAGGCGCGGATGTCCGCCCCGCTGAACCGGAGCCGGACCGTGGTTGCGCCCGCCGGGAGGTACGTCGCGTTCCGGGCGAACGTGACCGAGGTCGTGGGCGGGGAGTCCGTGAGGGCGCTGTTCACCGTGTACTCGCCCGCCTGAGCGACGTCCACGCCCACGTCGAGCTGCAGGTAGTCGAACTGGGTGTCCCCGTCCGTGTCGATGCCCGCGTCGGCATGGGGCGGCCTCAGGGTCGCCGGCGCGGGCTCGAAGTCCGCGGCGAGGTACGCACCCGTGACGTGGATGCCGATGTCGAGGAAGGCGAACGTGTCGTTCAGGAGGATGATCCGGGCCTGGTACGGTCCGTCGAACCCGCTCTGCCTGATCAGGTAGCCGGGGATCCGGACATCGACCGCGCTCGGCCCGGTCTGCAGGTTCATGATCGACTGGCCGGTCGCGATGTTCGTGGTCCCGGTGCCGTCCGAGAGCTGGACGAGGACGATGAACCCGCCGGCCGTGGTCACGTCGACGTGCACGGACACGACGAGGTAGTCCCACAGGGTGTCTGCGTCCGGGTCCAGACCGAAGTCCGCGTGGGGCGGGGCGAGGAGCCCCGCGGACGCGCGGGCGGGCGACGCGGCTAGGGTCGCCAGCGCGACGGCGAGGACGACCGCGGCAGCGGCGAGCGTTCGCAGACGGTGGCTAAGTCCCTCCGGGCTGGTTCGAGCGTCCATCTTGGGGCCTCCCTGAACAGGTGGCAGTGGTGACCGCCCGGTTGCGGTTGAGGGGTCTAAGGGTTTCGCCGTGATTCCCGGGAATGAGAATAGGACCGGGGGGTCCCGCCCACGGCATCCGGGAGCGAAACCCTTTCGCCCGCCCCGCGTTCCGGGCGGGGCATGCGGGTCGCGGCGGTCGGGGACATCCACGGCCACGAGAACCTCGCGGCGTTCGCCGCGGACCTCGAGCGCCTCGAGCCGCCGGACCTGTTCCTCCTGGCCGGCGACCTTACAGACCGCGACGACGGCGAGGCGTTCGGCGAGGTCGTCGACGCGGTGCGGGCCCGCATCACGTGCCCGACTTACGCGGTGTTCGGGAACAACGAGTACGAGCGGAGCCACGACGCGTACCGCGCGAGGGCGGCCGGCATCGTCTTCCTCAAGGACGAGGCGGTGACGGTCCGCGTGGCGGGCCGCGAGGTCCGGCTGGTGGGGACCACGGGCAGCCTGGACCGCCCGACGTGGTGGCAGAGGACGAACCTGCCCGGGATCGCGCGCGCGTACGAGGAGCGGGTCGGGACGATCGACCGGCTTCTCGAGGGCGGGGGTTTCCGCGTCCTCTTGACGCACTACCCGCCGACGCACGCGACGATGGGCGGGGAGAAGGAGGCGTGGCGCCCCGAGCTAGGCTCCACGAAGCTCGAGGCGGTGGTCCTGCGGCGCCGGCCCGACGTCGTGGTGCACGGGCACATCCACAAGGGGATCCCGCGCGCGACCCTCTCCGCGGGCCAGTCCACGATCGAGGACGTCGGGGCGCGCGGGCCGATCCCCGTGCACAACGTCGCGTACCCCGTCACGCACGGCATCACGGTCCTGGACCTCTGACCCGCGAACCTTTTTAGGGGACCCGCTCATAGAGCGCGGCGCATGACCCGCTCGGAGGACAAGCCCGGGGGGACGTCCTCCAGCGACGAGGGGGAGCCGGAAGACGGGAAGAGGTTCGCGATCCTCCTCGCGCGCGACATCGCGTTCGCCGTAATCCTGGTCGCAATCATCCTCGGGGCCGTCTTCGCGTACACGCAGGTCTGGCCCCCGATGGTCGTGGTCGAGAGCGACAGCATGCAGCACAGCCGGACCACGAGCTTCCTCGGCGTGATCGACACGGGGGACCTCGTGCTCGTCCAGGCCGTCCACCAGGCGAGCGACATCGTGACGTACGTGGAGGGCCGGAGCCAGGGGTACGAGGCGTACTCGAACTACGGGGACGTGATCATCTTCCATAGGCCGGATTCGTCCACCACGGCGACCCCGGTGATCCACCGGGCCCTCGTGTACGTGACGAAGAACCCGAACGGGACGATGGACGTGCCCTCCCTCGCGAAACTGCCGGCGGATGAATGGACCGGGGACATCCGCGGCCGGGCCACGACGAGCCCGGTCGGCCTGTCGAACTTCACCCTGACCCGCATCCAGAGCTGGGACGCGAACACGCTCTCCTTCAGGGACGTCACCGTCAACGCGACGGCCCTGAGGAGCTCGGGGTTCCTCACGAAGGGGGACCACAACCCGGGCCGGGACAATTGGAGCGGCTTCGGGGTGGGGGTCGCCCGCATCGTCGGGAAGGCCCGCGGGGAGCTCCCGTGGTTCGGCCTGATCAAGCTCACCCTGGCGCCTTCCCCCGGGGCCTGCTGCCCCAGATGGGGTGACTACGCGCCCAAGAACAGCTGGGACAGCCTCGCGATTACCCTTGTCCTCCTCCCGCTCTCCCTGTACTTGATTGACCACGCGTACGGGGTCGGGGAGGACCTGTGGAAGGGGTGGAGCAAGTCCCGGAAGGCCGCCGCCGGCGAATCCACGGGGGACGGCGAGCCGCCGGGAGGCGGAGGCGACCGGCCCGGGTCCGAGCCGCCTGACGACGACGGGCCTAGATGAGGGTCGTCTGGGAGCGGGGGCGGTAGCCCCGCACGGGCGCGAGGAACTCGTCCCTCTCGAGGACCTTCTTGATCTCGAGGAACGGCACCGCGCTCTGGACCTCCTTCGTCCGCCCGCCCCGCCCGAAGCTCTTCACCCGCGCGTGGACGAGGCCGAGCATGTCGAGCTCGGAGATGAGGTCCGTGACCCGCCGCTGGGTGAGGAGCTGCGCGCCCGTCTTCCGGCTGAGGTCCTTGTACGTCCAGTAGACGTCGCCCGTCGTCATCCGGTCCGCGCCCGCCTCCGAGTTCGAGATGATCGCGAGGAGGACAAGCTTCGACTGCATCGGGAGGGACTTAATCGCCTCGACGACCGTGTCGAGCTCGATCTTGTTCTTTGCCCGCTGCACATGCTGCTCCGTGATGTGGTCCTCGCTCGCCCGCTCCGCGAGCTCCGCGGCGACCCGCAGGAGGTCCAAGGCCCGCCGCGCGTCCCCGTGCTCCTGCGCGGCGAGGGCCGCGATCAGGGACAGGACGGAATCGTTCGCGACGCCGTTGTCGAAGGCCCTCTGGGACCGCTGGCTCAGGATGTCGAAGAGCTCCTGGGCGTTGTACGGCGGGAACACCATCTTCTCGTCGCTCATCCGGCTCTTCACCCGCGGGTCGAGCCACTCCGTGAACTTCAGGTCGTTGCTGATCCCGATCAGGGAGACCTTCGCCTTCTTCAGGTCGTCGTTGATCTTCAGGAGCTGGTACAGGAGGTCGTCCCCGTTCTTCGTCACGATCTTGTCGATCTCGTCGAGCACGAGGACGACGATCCGCTTCTCCTCGTCCAGCTTCTCCACGAGCATCTGGTACACGCGGTCCGTGGAGAGGCCCGTGAACGGGATCCGCTGGCTCAGGTTCTCGACGAAACGGTTCGCGACGTTCTGGAGGACGCCGTAGGGCGTGTCGACAATCTCGCAGTTCATGTACACGTACTGGACGGTCCGCGCGCCGTCGAGCTTCTTCAGCTCGTTCTCGATGTACTTCACGACCGCGGTCTTGCCCGTCCCCGTCTTCCCGAAGATCAGGACGTTGCTCGGCCGCTCCCCGCGGAGGGCGGTGGCGAGGATCTGTGCGAGCTGGTCGATCTGCTCCTCCCGGTGCGGCAGGCGGTCGGGGACGAAGGCGGGGCGCAGGATGTCCCGGTCCATCTTGAAGATGGGGCGTGTCCCCATGTACGGCTGGAAGATGCTTTCTTCCATCTCGGCTCCCCCTTGATTGCGAGAATGGCCCGGGCACGCGTGAAAGTGCGTGTGAGGCCCGAGTGGGCCGCGATATCCGGGTGGTCTACAAATACGTTTCTAGCTGTTCACCGCGCGCAACGACGTTTCGTGGAATCGCGCATTTTTATTCCGGGAAGACTATGCAACTTGCCCGCTTCTCGACCTTAAAACTTATACCTCGGTACGTGAGGAGCTTCACACGGGCCCCGCCTACGCGCCGGGCAGGAACGAGAGGCTGAAGACGAAGAGGAATCCGAAGACGATCGTCAGGGTCACGAGCAGGGAGCGGGACCGGTGCTGGAGCTCCGGGACGAGGTCCGCTGCGGAGACGAACAGGAACGTGCCCGCGGAGAACGCGAGGCCGAGGGGTAGCCAGGCCACGCCCGCTCCGAGGAACAGGACGCCGAGCGCGATGCCGATCGGCGTGTCGAGAGCCGTCACGATCACGTACGTGGCGACCGTCCGGCGGTCGTGTCCCGCCGCGACGCCGACGGCCAGCGCGGCGAAGCTGTCGGGAATCTGGTGGATTGCGACGACGAGCAAAATGACGGTCCCGATTGCGGGCGCGAGCTGGAACCCGAGCGGGATCACGAAGCCGTCCATCGCGCCGTGGATCGTGAGGGCACTCACCGCGAGCGTGCCGAACGGCTGGATCGTGCGGCCGTCCTCCGTGTGGATGTGGCCGTGCACGTGTCCCCGTCCGATCCGGCCGAGGAGGTGCCGCTCGACGAGGAGGAGCGCGAGGAATCCCGCCCCGAGCGCGAGCGGGACCGCGTACGGCGGGAGGCCCGGGTCCGGGATCGCCTCGGCCGTCCGGAAGGCCTCCGGGAGGATGTCGAGGATCGCGACCCCGCCGAGGACGCCCGCGGAGAACCCGAGCATCAGGTGCATCGAGCGGTCCGCGATCTGGGCCTTCGACAGGGGCACGAGGGCCATCAGCACGGGGGGTGCGGCGGTCACGAGGGCCCAGAGGGCCAGCTGGGTCCACTCGACCATCGGCGTGCCCAGCGGGCAGGGGTTATTTAATTCCTGAGACTCTCTTAATAACATCCAAATACGGGCGGCCCGTTCCTTATTAACGATGCCGATCGTCTCGATGTCCCTCGACCAGGCGACGCTGCGGAAGCTCGAGGAGGTCGTGCGGCGCCGCGGATACCCGAGCCGGTCCGAGGCCTTCCGCGAGGCGCTGCGGGACTTCATCGACGAGGCGGAGTGGTCCCACGAGTCCGGCACGAGCACGCTGATCCTCGTGGCGGTCGTGGACAAGGAGGCGACGAAGGCGGACCTCGTCAC
>DATBXC010000040.1:0-8137 GCA_036514455.1 Thermoplasmata archaeon
GGATTGCTGGCACTGGGACGCGGGCAACGTCCCGGCGAAGGACGACTTCTCGAACGGCTACGCCTGGGCGACGATCAACCCCGCGAACGGCCATCTCGTCGTCTTCGCAGGGTTCGAGCGGATCGACTCGAACGGGGACAGTCACGTGGACCTGGAGTTCTTCCAGGACCAGGTATCGCTGGACGAGGAGCCCCCGTGCAACGACCCGGGCCTCGACATCACGCCCTGCAACTTCAAGGGCTCGAGAATGGCCGGGGACCTGATCGTGTCGATGGACTTCACGGTCGGGGGTAGCCTCGGTTCCGTGACCGTGCGCGAGTGGAACGGGGCCGAGTTCGTCCTGGTCGCGTCCGTGGCCGGAGAAGGCTGCAACCCCGCGGACACCCTGTGCGGGTTCAACAACGGCGGGAGCATCGACGGCGGGCCGTGGCCGAACTACGACCGCCACGGGTCCGAGATTCCGACCCTCCCGCGGAACGCCTTCACGGAGTTCGGGGCGGACGTCACCGCGATCTTGGGCGGGCAGACGCCGTGCATCTCCACGTTCATGGGAAAGACCCGCAGCTCCCAGTCGTTCACCGCGGAGCTGAAGGACTTCGCGCGCCCGGTGCCGTTCCCGATCTGCGGAGCGAGCATCCAGATCTTCCCGGACGCCGTGAACGAGGTCGGCGACCCGCACACGTTCACGGTGACCGTATACCAGCTCACGGGCGGGCTCCCGAACCCGGCCCCCGACGGGACGCCGGTCACGGTGACCCTGACGAACTCGAACGGCGCGCTCGCGATTGTCTCGAGCAACACATGCGCCTCGAACCCCGGGACCCTGGGCGGCTGGTGCAGCGTCACGTTCACCTCGCCCAGTGCGGGCACGGTGACGGGCCACGCCGCCGCGGACGTCTCGCTCGGGACCCTGTCGTTCCATGTCGAGACGGACGGCGAGGGGACGAACTCGGACGACGCGGTGAAGGTGTTCGTGGACGCGCTCATCACGATCAACCCGCCGTTCGACACGAACAGCATCCAGGAGGGGCACACGTTCACCGTGGGCGTGAAGCAGAACGCGGGCGACGGCGCGGGCTTCGTGAACGCGCCGGACGGCACCCCTGTCACGGTGACCCTCACGCCGACGGGCGGCGCGACGGTCTCGGGCGTCGTGGACACCTGCGCGTCCCCCGGGATCTCCGCGGGCACGTGCACGGTCTCGTTCACGTCCCTGACCGCGGGCACGGTCACCGGCCACGCCTCCGTGACCCTCACGGTGCTCGGCGTCACTCTTACGCGGGAGACGAACGGCGCGGTGCCGAACAGCGGGGACGCGGTGAAGGTCTTCGTCGCCGGCTCGCTCCGGTGGACGAAGGTCGACAACGCGAACCGGCTCCAGGGCGGGGCGACGTTCGACGTGTGCCGCACGCACAACTGGGACAGCGCCACGTCCTCGTTCGACCCGATCGCCCCGGTGTGCGTGAGCGTCCTGGACAACGCCGCCCCGGACACGGACGCGGACAGCGGGGAGTTCCTGCTCGTGAACCTTGTCCTCGGGCGGTACACGGTCCATGAGTCGATCGGGCCGCCGGGGTACCAACCGGATCCGAAGACGGAAACGGTCGACCTGAGCTTGGGCAGCCCGGACGGCGTCGTCGCGCTCCCGTTCGTGAACCAGCGGCCGATCGTGAAGATCACCGCGTTCGGGTACACGAACGAGCCCGTCGGGACCCCGACGGACGGCGTGGTGACCGGGCACTCCGTCTTCACGTTCCGCGTGAAGAACTTCGGAGGGGCCCCCGCGGTCCTCTCCGGAGGCCTGTCCGTCTCGTTCTCCGGGAGCTCGAGCTCGTTCGTCTGCTCGCCGGGGTCGTGCGCGGTGGACCTGACGGGGATCACGCTCGGCGTGGGCCAGGAGCTGACGTTCACGCTGACCGTGGACTACACGAACGCGCCGAGCGGGACGTCGGTGACCGCGAGCCTGGACGTCTTCTACGCGCTGAACGGGCTCACGCGGACCGCGTCCGGATCGCCCGCGATGATCGTGTTCACGATCCAGGGCGGGTAGGACGGCAACGGGGCGTGCGGATCACGCCCCCCTTTCCCTTTTCATTTTCCCGTGCCCGCGTTCCGAAGGCTCATAACGTCCGGGCGGCATCCCGCCTCCCGATGGAGTGCTCGAAGTGCGGGACGCCCGCGGTCACCCTGATCCGGTACAGCGGGCAGCACCTCTGCGGAGACCACTTTCGGGCCTTCTTCGAGCGGCGGGTGAAGCGGGAGCTCCACCGCCAGGTCGACCTCCGCGGCGGGGAGCGGATCGCCGTCGGCCTCTCCGGGGGGAAGGACAGCAGCACGACGACGGTCCTCCTCCACGACATCCTGTCCCCGAGGCGGGACGTCGAGCTCGTCGCGGTCACGGTGGACGAGGGGATCGCGTCGTACCGGCCGGAGGGGATCCGGCTCGCGCAGGACCTGTGCCGGGGCCTGGGCATCGAGCACCGCGTCGTCCGGTACGAGGACACCGTGGGGTGGCGGATGGACGAGGTCGTCGCGGCGGACCCGGAGGCGATCCCGTGCAGCTACTGCGGCGTCTTCCGGAGGAACGCGCTGAACCTCGCGGCCCGCGAGGTCGCGGCGGACTACGTCGCGACGGGCCTGAACCTCGACGACACCGCGCAGTCGATCCTGATGAACGTGGCCCGTGGGGACGTGGAGAAGCTCGCCCGCCTCGGGCCGCACGCCCGAGCCCAGCCGGGCCTGGTCCCCCGCCTCCAGCCCCTCCGCTCGGTCCCGGACAAGGAGGTGTACCTGTATGCGATCCTCCGGGGGATCCGGTTCCACGACGGCGCCTGCCCGTACGCGGAGAGGGCCCAGCGCAGGCGGTTCCGGGAGGTCGTGAACCGCCTCGAGGCGGACGCCCCCGGGACCCGCCACGCGATCGTCCGGGGATACGACCGGCTGCGGCCGGCGATCACCGGCCAGTTCCCGCCCGTGCCGCTCGACGAGTGCGCGTCGTGCGGGGAGCCGACCGCGGGCCTTCTCTGCAAGGTGTGCGAGCTCCGGGCGCGGCTGGGGACCCTGGCGGGGAGCGCCGCCCCGCGGGCCGTCGGCGCCAGCGAAGAGGGCGGCGGCCGCGATGCGGGCGCGTAGCCCGCGCGCCCCGCTCGGAGTTGGACCGCGGACACCCTCCGGGGCCCTCACGCCCCGAGGTCGATCGTCGCGTCCCGCGACCGTCCCACGGACACGATCCGGATTGGGACGCCCGTCGTCCTCGAGACGAAGTCCAGGTACGCCCGCACCGCCTCCGGCAGGGCGTCGTAGCCCTTCTTCGCGAGGCGACCCCACTCCTCTTCCTTGAGGTCCGGCCAGCCGTCGAACTCCTCGTACACGGGCCGCGACTTCGAGAGGAGCCGCATGTCCGCGGGGAAGTCCCGGTACGTCTCGTCCGCGAACGTGTACGCGTTCGCGACCTTCACCTTCGGCAGCCCGCCGAGGACGTCGAGCTTCGTGACCGCGAGGCCCGTGAGGCCGTTCACGCGGGCGGACATCCGGACCATGACGAGGTCCAGCCAGCCGATCCGCCGCGGGCGGTGCGTCGTCGTCCCGTACTCCCCGCCGCCCCGTTCCCGCAGGTAATCCGCGGTCTTGTCCTGGATCTCCGTGGGGAACGGCCCCGTCCCGACGCGGGACGTGAACGCCTTCACGACGCCGATGATCTCGTTCAGCCACTGCGGTCCGATGCCGGAGCCGACCGCGGCCGCGGCCGCGACGCAGTTCGAGCTCGTGCCGTACGGGTAGATCCCGTGGTCGATGCACAGGTGCGTGCCGTGGGCCCCCTCGAAGAGGACCCGCTTCCCCGCCCGCAGCTCCGCGTCCAGGAGGACCGAGGTGTCCGTCACGTACCGCCCGAGCCGCTCCCCGTACCCCGCGTACTCCTTGACGACCGCCTTCGCGTCGATCGTCTCGTGGCTCCCGTACGCGGCGAGGAGCCGCTGCTTGATCGGCACGACCATCTCGAGCTTGTCCGCGAGCACGGTCGGGTCGAGGAGGTCCGCCATCCGGATCCCGAACCGGCCCACCTTGTCCTGGTAGCACGGCCCGATGCCGCGGCCGGTCGTGCCCGCCTTGAGGCGGCCCTTGAGGTCCTCCTCCATCCGGTCCTGGACCTTGTGGTACGGCATCACGAGGTGCGCCCGGTCGCTGATCCGCAGGTTCTCCGCGGGATGCCCCCGCTTCCGCAGGTCCTCGAGCTCCTCCAGGAGCGTGGCGGGGTCGATCACGACCCCGTTCCCGATCACGTTCATCGTCGCGGGCCGGAGGATCCCGCTCGGGACGAGGTGGAACTTGTACAGCTCCTCCCCGACCTGCACCGTGTGGCCCGCGTTCGCCCCTCCGTGGAACCGGACGACGACGTCCGCCCGGTCCGCGAGGTAGTCGATCACCTTCCCCTTGCCCTCGTCCCCGAACTGGGATCCGAGGACCACCACGCCGGGCATCGCATCGAGCGAACGGCACCCCGCACAAATAGCTTTCTTCGTCGACGGGGACGGATGCCGCGCGGGGATACGTTATTATAATGTCGCCGGGATTCGACGCCGCGTTCTCCGCGGGCCTCGCGGGGGGTGGCGGGGGAGAGGTGGTCGCGATGGACACCGACAGGATTCCCACGTACGTCTCGGGGCTCGACGACCGCCTCGGGGGCGGGATCCCCCGGGGGCACGTCGTGCTCGTCGCGGGCCCCGCGGGGAGCCTGAAGTCCACCCTCGTGTACCGGGTCCTGTGGCACGAGGCCCGGGACCGGGGCGCCCCGGGGCTCTACCTCTCGATGGAGCAGTCTCGGAAGAGCCTCGTCGCCCACATGGCGGCGTTCGGCATGGACCCCGCGCGGGCGAAGTCCCTGAACGTGATCGACGTCCGGGCCCTGCGGCGGGAGCTCGAGACCTCGTCGAACAAGCCCCACTGGCTCCTCGGGCTCCGGCACCAGCTGTCCCGGTACAAGGCGGAGCTCGGCTGCGACCTCCTGGCGGTGGACTCGCTGGACGCGCTGTACGCCCTCACGCCGTTCGAGAACCCGAGGAACGAGATCTTCCAGTTCCTCGAGGAGCTCCGGGACCTCGACGCGACGACGTTCTTGGTCTCCGAGATGCCGGGGGACCGGAAGACGTTCGGGGCCCACAACGTCGAGGAGTTCCTCGCGGACGGCATCCTCCACCTCCGGATCAAGGAGGTCGAGGTCGGCCTGACGACGAGCGTCCGGCGGTTCGTGGCGGTCCTGAAGATGCGCGGGGTCGAACATGACATGGACTACTATCCCCTCCTCGTCCAGAAGGGACGCTTCGAGATCGTCACGGACTAGGCGGGGCCCGCGATGACCGCGTGGGGCCTCGTCTCCATCGCGAGCCTCGTCGCGACGGGCGCGGTCGCGGCGTACGTGTTCCTCCGGGTCCCGCGGACGGTCTCGAGCCTGCCGTTCGGCCTCCTGATGATGAGCTTCGCGATGTGGAACCTGGGTGACGGGCTCGCGAGCCTCGCGCCCGCGCCCGACCCGGGCCTGATGCCCCTGATCCGGCTCGAGTGGGTCGGGATCAGCCTCACGTCGGGCGCGTTCCTGCACTTCGTCCTGAACTTCTCGTCGGGCCGGCCGCTCCGGGAGCGGCCGTGGCTCGTCCCCCTCGTGTACGCGGTCTCCGCGGTGATCGGCGTGCTCGTCGTGTCCACGGACCTGATCGTGGCGGGCGTGGAGCTCGGCCCGAACGGCCCGTCCGAGCGGCTCGGGCCCGGGTACCCCGCGGGCGCGGTGTGGTATGAGGCCTGGTTCCTCTTCACCCTCGTCGCGCTCCTCCGCGCGTACGTCGGGAGCGGGTCGAAGGAGTTCCGCCGGCGGACCCGGCCCGTGATCGTCGTCCTGGCGGTCGCGGTGGTCGTCGGCTCGGTCACGGACGTGCTGTGGCCCGTGTTGACCGCGAGCCCCACGGGCCTCGAGGTCGGGCCCCTGTACACGTTCGCGATCGCGGTCGTCGCGGCGCTCTCGGAGGCCCGCCTCCACTTCCTCGAGGTCCAGGCCGTGACGGAGCGCACGCGGACAGGGAGGCGCTTCGGCCTCCGCCCGGGCCTCTCGTACCTGATCCTCTCAAGGGAGCGGGACCCCGCGTACGAGGCGTTCCGCGAGTTCGTCGGCACGGTCCCCGGGCTGTGCGTCACCGGTGTCCACCCGCCGAAGATCGTGGAGCGGTTCCGGCTCGAGCGGACCCCGATCCTCTGGGTGACGTCCGTCTCCGGGGCAGACTTCTCCCTGCGGCCGAAGGCGCTCGAGTTCGAGCTGTACCAGAGCGCCGCGCGGTTCGTGAAGGGGAACCCCTCCGTCGTCGTCCTCGTCGACGACCTCGACTTCCTCGTCCTCACGAACGGGTTCGAGGCGGTCGCGCGGTTCCTCCACCGCCTGAACAACCTCGCGACGGCACGCGGCTCCACCGTGATCGCCGCCCTGGACCCGGACGCGCTCACGGAGGCCCAGCTCGCCCTGCTCCGCGGGCTGTTCGACGAGGTCCAGGAGTTCCCGCCCGCGGTCTCGCTCTTCGAGCCCGCCCCGCCCCTCGACGCGGGCGCGGTCCTGCTCGAGGGGGACCCGGATGCGGCGCTCTCCCTCTACGAGTCCCTGGCGGGGGACGGCCGTGGCCTCCTCGTCACGACGAAGAACCCCCTTCGCCTCCGGCGGATCGTGGACGCGGAGGTGCCGATCCTGTGGGTCGGCGGCCCCGGCGAGGGATCGGGCGAAGACGGCCCCGTCGCGATCGACCTCGAGGCGGGCAAGGTCGCGGCGGACCTGATGCGGGAACGGACCCGCCCCGTCCTGTACCTCGCGGACCTCGAGCAGCTCCGGCTCCATGCGCCGTTCCCGCGGGTCGTCGAGTTCGTGAAGGGCCTGATCGACAACGCGTCCCTCCGCGACGGGGTCCTCCTCGCGTCCGTGGCGCCGAAGGCCGTCGCCCCGACGGAGCTCGCGTCCCTCCGGCGTCGGTTCGATCGCGTGCGCGCCCTCTAGTCGTTCAGTCCGCCGTGGCCCGCAGGGCCTCCCACAGCTTCTCCTGGAAATCGTACTCGGCCTCGACGACCCGCTTCATGAAGAGGACGATCTGGCCCGCCGGGTCGAGCCCGTGGCGCTCGCAGTACTCCCGGTAGCGCCCGAGGAGTTCGTCGTCGAGGCGGATGTTGAACTGCGTCTTCGCGATCCCGCGGGTCATCCGGCCGGTCCTCGGAAGCGGTAGGCGGTCTTCGCCTAAATACGTTTCGTAGCATTCTCTACGATTCGTAGCAATGCTTAACTACCGGCTCGTCGATGCGGGGCCGTGGCCCAAGAGGAGGGGGCACCGTCCGCAGGACGGCCCGGGGGCCCGAGGATCCGTCCCGCTCCCGACAGGGGTCTTGAGTTCCTCCCTGAGATGGAGGTCCCGGTCCGCGTCGACAACGACCTCAGCCCGCTCGACGAGGAACTGCTGAACGCGTTGATCGAGTCCGCGGACTATGGGAAGCGGGCGCCGGAGGCCCGGGAGGGGTCCGCGAAGGACTTCACCCTCGCCCCGCCCGAGGACATCGTCGAATCGTTCCGCGCGACGTGGGACCGGCTCGTCGCCGAGCTGGACCTGGCGTTGGGGAGCGACGCCGCGCTCGAGGCGTTCCGGGACCTCGTCGTGTACGACATCCCGGACGGGACGCGGTCCACGCTGACGGTCCCCCCGACGATGGACGTGGACCTGGACGCGGGGATGTACGGGCTCGCGCTCGTCCACACCCTCAAGTCCCTGGGCGCGCGGACCGCGGTCGTGATGACCCACACGGTGTACAACCGGTCCCGCGGCCCCGAGGACACGGACCGGCTCCTCCGGATGATCGCGAAGGCCGTGGAGCCCGCGGCCCAGTACGCGCGCCGGCACCGTGTCGCGCTCGACCTGATCGGGCACGGCGCGGGGTACGAGCTCGAGGACCTCCTCGCGGAGAAGCTGCCCCGGCTGGAGGACCCGGAGTTCCGGGCGCACTTCCTCGTGGACTACGCGGAGGAGATGTTCCTCACGCCGGAGGGGCGGGCCGCGCTCGAGCGGCTCCCGAACATCGACGTGTGCGTCCGGCACACGAAGCTCCAGGTGTCCGGTGGGTGGAT
>DATBXC010000041.1:0-6673 GCA_036514455.1 Thermoplasmata archaeon
GAGCCTCACCGGCGACATGCTCGACGTCACGGTGACGACCCGCGTGGGTCGCGCGACCGCGGTCGCCCGCCTCCGGTTCGAGCCGTCCCTTTGGTATCCCGCGATGCGCGTGGAGCGCGTCACCGGATAGCCCACCCGCCCAGAAGCTTTATACCGCCCCCTTCATCGGCGCCGTTTGGATGGCATCCGCGTTCAAGACCGGGAGGAAGGACTCCGCGGAGGTCGAGGTCAAGTTCCGGCGGGACCTCGGGCTCCTCGAGATCACGATGATCGGCCTCGGGCCGACGATCGGGACGACGATCTTCCTCCTCGTGGGCCCCGGGCTCCTCATGGCGGGCCCCGCCCTCCTCGTCGTGTTCGTCCTGAACTTCGGGGTCACCCTGTTCACCGCGATGGCGTACATCGAGCTCGGCTCCGCGTTTCCGGAGACGGGCGGCGGGTACCTCTGGGTGAAGACCGCGATGCGCGGCCCGTACGGCTTCCTCGGCGGATGGATCTCGTGGTTCGGCCACTGCATCGTCGGCGCGTTCTACACGGTGAGCTTCGGATACTTCGCCGTGTACTTCCTCGCCCAGCCCGGGTACCCTCTCGCGGGCCTGTCCGCGGGCGAGCAATCCTTGGTCATCAAGGGGCTGTCCCTCATCGTCCTCGCGGTCTTCATCGCGGTGAACTACCGCGGGGCGAAGGCGACGGGCCGCTCGAGCATCGCAATCACTGTCGTGCTGCTGGGGATCGTGATCGCGTACGTCGTCGCCGGTCTTGTCTGGTTCGCACAGCACCCCGCCTCCTCGGCCAACCTGACCCCGGTCTTCCAGTCCGCCCTGCCGTACCCGCCCGCGGTCGTCGTGATGATGGCGATGGGCCTCACGTTCATCGTCTTCGAGGGCTACGAGATCATCGCCCAGACCGGAGAGGAGACCCGGAACCCGGAGCGGGACATCCCGCGGGCCAACTTCCTCACCCTCGGCATCGCCACCGTGATCTTCGTCGCCGTCGCGTTCGTCACGATCGTCGTCCTCGGCACCGGCGACCCCCTCCTCCTGAACCAGGCATCCCTCGCGCTCGCCGCCCAGAAGACGTTCCCGACGCAGTTCCTCGGTCTGCTCGTGATCACGACGGGCGTCCTGATCGGCTCCCTCGCGGCGCTCCCCTCCCTGATCTTCTCGTCCTCGCGGGTCGCGTTCGCGATGGGCCGGGACGGGGACATGCCCCGGCTCTTCGCCCGCCTCCACAAGGACTACCGCACCCCGAAGAATGCAATCCTCGTGAGCGGGCTGATCATCGGCTTGATGATCGTGTTCCTCGACGTGATCCAGATCGCGGCGTCCGCGGACCTGATGTTCCTGATCCTCTTCACCCTCGTGAACGGCGCGGTGATCGTGCTCCGCCGCACCCACCCGGACGTGAAGCGGCCGTACCGGATGCCCCTCTTCCCCCTCCTCCCGATCATCGGGCTCGGGAGCAAGGCGGTCCTGTCCGTGGCCCTGTACCTCGTCGAGCCGCTCGCATGGCTCGTCGGCCTCGGCTGGACCGTCCTCGGATTCGGCGTCTACTACCTCTGGACCCGGCGGGAGCGGATCGCGGAGGCGGCGGGCCCGATCGTCGAGGCGTTCATCCCGGTCCCGCGGGAGCGGTACCACATCCTCGTGCCCGTCCAAGACTTAGAGAATCGGGCCCTCATCGACTTCGCGTCCCTCGTCGCGCGGGTGGAGGACGGGGACGTCACCGTGCTGAATGTGATCGAGGTCCCGACGACGCTCCCGCTGAACGCGATCGAGCGGGGGTACATCTCCGAGGTCCGCAGAGGCCTCGGCGGGCTCGCCCGGATTGCTTCGGACGCGGGCGTCCGGTCCAAGGGCCGCGCGGTCGTCTCCCACCAGGTCGCGGAGGCCGTCCTCGAGACGATCCGGGACGAGGAGGTGAACCTCCTCGTCGTGGGCTGGAAGGGGACCTGGCGGCGGGGGCTCGTCCTAGCGACGAACGTGGACCGGTTCGTCCAGGAGGCGCCGTGCGACGTCGTCGTGTTCAAGACCGCGGGCCTCCCGGAGAGCCTCGCGCGGATCCTCGTGATGAACGCCCCCGAGTGGCACGTGAGCTACGCGACCGGGTACGCGATCCTCCTTGCGAAGCAGCACCGGGCGGCGGTCACGATCTTCAGCGCGGCCCAGACGGACGCGGAGCTCGAGAAGGAGAGGGCGTACTCGAACCGCCTCGCGAGCATGTGCCGGACCCACGGCGTCCCGGTCGAGGAGAAGTTCGCGAAGGTCCGGTCCATCGTGGACGCGGTCGTCGAGGAGGCGAAGGGGTACGAACTCCTCGTCCTCGGAGCGTCGAGCGAGTGGCGGCTCACGCAGTTCGCGTTCGGGGCGATGCAGGACCAGATCGCGCGCCGCGCCGCGGGCCCCGTCCTGATGGTCCGGAAGGTCCGCCGCAAGGAATTGGAGTCGAAGGTCCCCGTGTAACCCGGCCCCCCGAGACGGTCCGGGACCGCGGGCGCGTCCGGGCCCCGTTTTAAATAAGACCTGTTAAATATAAGAAACGCGATACAGGTGACGCGAGATTCTCATGGGTCGCTCGCTGAAGATCGGGATCACAGGGCTCCCCGGCGCGGGGAAGACGTACGCCCTGATGAAGGTCATCGAGATGCTCGAGGCGGACGGGCTGAAGGTCGGCGGGATGATCACGGAGCCGATCGTGAAGAAGAACCGCCGCGAGGGCTTCTACGTGATGGACTGGGCCACGAAGGAGCGGCGCGTGTTCGCGTCGAAGGACATCGACTCGAAGATCGCGGTCGGCCGGTACGGGGTCGACGTGATGGCCCTCGAGGAGGTCGGGGTGCGCGCCCTGACGTACGCGACCGCGAACTCGGACGTGATCGTGATCGACGAGGTCGGAAAGATGGAGGTCGAGAGCCCGGGGTTCATCGCCGCCGTGAAGGAGGCGCTGGACGCGGACAAGCCCCTGATCCTGACGCTCCACAAGAAATCACGCAACCCGCTCCTCCAGGACATCCGGCGGCGGGACGACATCCGGATCCTGGAGGTGACCCAGGTGAACCGGAACCTCCTCCCGTACAAGATCGTGAAGCTGATCAAGGGCGAGCTCCTCTGAGCGAAGCCCTTTAGCGGGGCGGGCGTTCCCGCCTCCATGGCCCTTGGCTTCCCGACGCGGCGGGTGCGGGAGGGGCTCGTCGAGCTCCTCGTGCCGGACGTCCCCCAGGGGCCCGGCCCGGGGACGCGGTCCGCCCTCCCGTTCTACAACCCCGCGATGGCGGTCGCGCGGGACGTCAGCGTCGTCGTGGCGGGCCGCCTTCTCCCCCGCGGCGGGACCGTCCTCGATGGCCTCGCGGCGACGGGGGTCCTCGGCCTCCGGATCGCGCGGGAGTCCGGCCGCGAGCCCGCCGTCACCCTGAACGACAAGAACCCGAAGGCGGTCGCGCTGATCCGAGCGAACCTCGCCCTCAACCCCGGTCTCGAGGCGGACGTGGAGGGCGGGGACCTGAACGCGCACCTCGCGACCCGCCGCCACGACCTCGTCGAGATCGACCCGTTCGGCTCCCCGGTCCCCTTCCTGGACGCGGCGCTGCGGTCCGCCCGCCGCGGCTCGCTCCTGGGCGTGACCGCGACGGACACCGCGGTCCTGTGCGGGGCGAAGCCCGAGGCCGCCCGCCGCCGGTACCTCGCGGACGTGCGCCACACGGACGCGTACGCCGAGGTCGGCACGCGGCTTCTCCTCGGGTACGTCGTCCGGATGGCCGCGCGGTTCGACAAGGGGGTCGAGCCCGTCCTCGCGTACGCGGCGGAGCACTTCGTCAACGTCCACGTGCGGGTCGCGGAGGGGGCCGCCCGCGCGGACCGCGCCCTCGCGCACCTCGGCCGCGTGGCGTATGACCCCGCGACGGGCGAGCACCGCCCCCTCGGAGCGGATGCGCCCGGGCCCGCGATCGGCCCGCTGTGGATGGGCCCCCTGGGCGATGCGGACCTCGTGGCGGGCCTCGTCCCCTCGGCGGCGATGGGCTACCCCGCGGCGCGGCTCCTGGATTTCCTCCGCGGGGAGATCGCCCTCCCGCCCTTCTACGTCGACAACAACGCGATGGCCCGCCGGGCGGGCGTGCCCCCGCCCCCGCCCTCCGACGTGATCGCGCGCCTCCGGGACCGGGGGTTCCGCGCGGCCCCCACGCACTTCCGCCGGAACTCGGTGAAGACGGACGCGCCGTGGGCGGACCTGGCCGGTGCGTACGGCGGGGCGGGCCCCTAGCCCTCCTCCGGACCGTCCTCCAGGCGCCGTTGCCGCCCCTCGTACCGGGCCGTGAGGACCCGCACGATCTCCGCGGCCTTTCCCTCCCCGATCTTTGGCACCTGGCGGAGGGCCGCCGCGTCCGCCGCGAACACGGCCCGGGCGGACCCGAAGTGCTCGAGCAGGTTCCGCGCGAGCGTCTCGCCGACGCCCGACAGCCCCTCCACGAGGAACCGCTGCCGCTCCTCCAGGCTCAGCGCCTTCGGCTTGTGGCGCAGGCCGTACGCGGCCCGCTCCCGGTCCTGCCGCTTCCAGATCACGCTCAGGAGGAGGGCGGTCTGCTCCCGGTCCGCCGTCGTCAGGATCGGCACGCGCTCGTCCACCTCGATCGCGACGAACGCGCCCAGCAGGGCCTGCGGGCTCTCGAACTCCGAGACCTCCGCGAGATCCCCCTCCAGCACCATCAGGGCCACCGGGTACGCCTCCCGGAGCCGTCGCAGCTGCTCGAACAGCCGCTTCTTGACGAGGCTCGAGAAGAAGTCGCTCAGGCTCTTCCGCTCGATCCCGATCTCCCCGCAGACGTAGTCGCCGGGCGCGATCTTCTTCCGCTCGATTGCCACGCCGAGCGCGACGAGGCGGTCCGCGATCTCCCGGGGCTCGTTCGCGTCCACGTACAGCGGGGCGGGCACGGACCCGCGGAACCCACCCCCGCGACGTAAACGTTCCGCCCCGCGGGGCGGTTCATCGCCGTTAGGCTGACGCCCGCCACACAACCTTTTTGCCCCCGCGGGGCTCGGGCCGGCGGTCCCATGGGCCGCTCCGACACCGCGAAGGTCCTCGTCGCGACCCTGTTCGGGTCCATGGACACGAACGCGCTCGTCCCCGTAATCGCGTTGTACGCCCTCTCCCTGAAGGCGGACCTCCTCCAGGTCGGCGTAATCGTCGGGATCTACTCCGCGGTCCACGCGCCCGCGAATCTCCTGATGGGCCGCCTCGCGGACCGGGTCGGCCGGAAGCTCCCGCTGAACCTCGGGCTGCTCTGGGATGCGGTCAGCCTCCTCCTGTACGCGGTCGCCGCGAGCCCGCTCCAGCTCGCCCTCGTCCGCGTGAGCCACGGGCTCGGCGGGGCCCTCGTGGGCCCGAGCACGATGTCCCTCGTCGCGGACACCGCGCCCGCGGGGCGGAAGGGGCGGGCGATGGCCCTGTACGGGATGTCGATCGCCCTCGCGGTCGTCCTCGGGTTCGGGATTGCGGGCCCCCTCGCGCGCCTCTCGTACACGGTCCTGTTCACCGTCCTCGCGGCGGGCCTCCTCGTCGGCTTCCTGGTCTCCCTCACGATCCGTGAGCCGCCCCGGGCCCGCGCGGCCCCGAGGGCGGACGTCCGCGGCTTCGTCCCCTACCTCCGGCGACCGGAGCCTGCTGCGGGCTACGCCGCGATCTTCAGCCTGTACTTCCTCCTCGGCGCCTTCGTCGCCCTCGTCCCGATCCACCTCCAGGACGAGCTCGGGTACGGCCCGCTCGAGGTCGGTCTGAGCTTCACGGTCTTCGCGCTCCTCTCCCTCCTGTTCCATTACCCCGCGGGGATCCTAGCGGACCGGCGAGGGCCCGCGACGCCCGCGATGATCGGGCTCGCGGCGGTCGCGGCCGCGATGGCGGTGATCCCGCTCGCACGGGGCGTTCCCGCGATCGCGCTCACGATGGCCCTGTTCGGCGTCGGCCACGGGTTCGTGTTCCCCGCCGCGTCCTCCCTCGTGTCCCGAGGCGCCCCGCCGGACCGGGTCGGGGTGGCGACGGGGCTGTTCTACGCGGTCCTCGTCGCGGGCGTCGCGGTCGGCGCGCCCGCCATGGCTGCGGTCGCGGGCGCCTCCACCGCGGCCCTCGGGATCTGGGCGGCGTCGTGGTTCGCGTTCGTGGGGATCCCGTTCGTCGCCCGCGCGCTCCGGGTGCCCTCCGCGGTACGGCCCCCCGTCGTGGACAGGGCCCCCGACGCGGCGGAAGAGCCGGCGGACCCGTGACGAAGAGCGCTCCCGCTCGTGGAGTGGATCACGCGGGAAAATCACGGGATCACATGCAGGACCTGATTGACGGCTAAGCCGTCTCTGCACAGCCGTTAGGTGCTGTCGCGACTACCGCGGTTAGTAGCGGCGGGCTGAGGCGGTCGCCCGAAGGCTTCCGCCGTACACCCCCGCTCTATCAACGTCCTCGATTAGGACGGCGGTAAGGTGCCTCGTCTTGAGGGTGGCTTCGGGCTTAGATGCTTTCAGCCCTTCTCCACATAGCGCGTGGCTGCTCGGCGATGCCTTGCCAGACAACCGATACACTAGAGGCGCCGAACCCCCGTTCCTCTCGTACTTAAGGGTCCTTCCCCTCAGGCACCAAAACGCGTCCACCAAAAAGCAACAAACCTGTCTCACGACGGTCTAAACCCAGCTCACGA
>DATBXC010000042.1:0-5335 GCA_036514455.1 Thermoplasmata archaeon
CGATCGGGTCGAAGCCGAACGCGGCGAGATACGGGGCGAGGTAGAGCGGGTACACGGGCGGATAGTGGTGGCTCGGGCCCGGGGTCCACACCGCGAGGTCCCAGTACTCGCCCCACGGCAGCCACATCCCGCGGCCCTCCAGGAGAGACCGCCCGAGGACCGCGTACTCCGCTGCATCGGAGGCGACGGGGATGCGGACGATTGCGAGGACCCGCAGGGCGATGCCGAGCGCGAGCAGACCGACCGGCAGCCACCGCCACCCGAGGGCCCGTCCCGCCACGGCCGCGGCATGGACGCGGGCCGGGGAGAGGCTTCGGAATTCGTTAGCCGGGAGGCGAACGCGGCCATCGGGCATTTCCCTACCTTAGAATCACTTCGGGTAGCGGGACGTGAGGCCTTAAGTCGGGCGAAGGGAACGATAGGACCCGTGGGCCACGAACCGCGACGGGCAGTCGCGGACAGCGACGTCTTCTCCGAGGCCTCGGCCCCGATCGGCCCGCGGGGGGCGTCGTGTTGAACGCGACGCTTGTCGAGACGCGGGCGACCGTGCGGGTGAGCCTCTCCCCGGAGGTCCGCCTCCAGCAGGTCCTCGAGACCCTCGCGGCCGCGATCCCCGGCTCCCGGAGCCTCGCGGTCGGGGACCCGAACGGGCTCCCCGTCGTGTCCCTGGACCGGGGGCCGAACACGATGGCGGCGACCGCGATGGCGACCCTCGCGATGTCCGCCGCGAAGAACGTCTGCGTCACGCTGGGCCTCGAGCGCCCGGAGGACGTGCTGATTGAGAGCAGCGGGTGGAAGGTCCTCGTGCGGTCCCTGGGGAACGGGTTCACGTTCCTCGTCGTCCTCGAGGCCACCGTGAACCTCGGGCTCGTGAAGCTCGAGGTCGAGCGCCGGTGCCAGGAGCTCCGCGAGGTCCTGGACGAGATGATGTGACCGGCCCGCCACCCCTGGGTCCGGGCCCCCGCGGGACGCGAAAGCCTTAACGTGTCCGCCAAGATGCCGCGCCCCGATGGCGCCCGAGGAGGAGCCCGAGGTGTGCGCGGTCACGGGCTGCGGCGAGCCCGCCGCGCGCTCCCTCTCCGCCGCGAAGGTGAAGCAGGTTCTCCCGGAGCTCAAGCTCGAGAACGTCGGCCGGCGGGCCCACCTGTGCCGCGCGCACTACCGCGCCTTCCGGAAGAAGACGAAGGAGGAGCGCGAGCTCGATCGGGCGGCCTGGTAGCGGGCTCGGAGCCTTTATCAATTGGTCGTGTCTCGGAACCGCGTGCTCCCCCGCCACATCAACTTCCTCTCGAACGCGGCCGTGTCCGCATCCCTGATCTTCATCCCGCTGTGGGCCCAGCAGCTCGGGGCGACGACGGAGCAGCTCGGCTTCATCGTGGCCGCGTACAGCGGTTCGATCCTCGTGTCGTCGTACCTGTTCGGCCGCGCTGCGGATATCCACGGGGCCGGGCGGATCCTGCGGGCGGGCCTCCTCCTCGGCGCGCTCGCTGCGTTCCTCCAGCTCTTCGCCTCCGACCCCGTCACGGTCGTCCTGACCCGCGTGTTCCTCGGGCTCTGCGTCGGCATGTACCCCGCCGCGCTCCTCGCCTACGCCCGCTCCGCGGACCGGCTGATGGGCCATTTCGCAGCCTGGGGCTCCCTCGGGTGGGCCCTCGGGACGCTCCTGGCGGGGTTCGCGGCGCTGCTCGCGACGGGGGACACGAGGCCGATCTTCGTGATGTCCTCGATCCTGTTCCTGGCGGGCTTCGCGGCCTCCGCGGGCGCGCCCCCCGCGGGCGAGGGCACGATGACGGTCCCGCTGTTCCCCGTGGCCCTCATCAAGCGGAACCTCCCGATCTACCTCACGATGCTGATCCGCCACACGGGCGCGAACATGGTCTGGGTGATCTTCCCGCTGTACATGCGGGACTCCCTGGGGATGACGGGGTTCCAGATCGGGATCGCGTACACCCTGAACCCGATCGTCCAGTTCCTCGTGATGCGGGAGCTCGACCGCTTCCGGAGCACGAGCCTCGTGGCGGTGGGGCTCGCGGCGTCCGCGGCGACGTTCCTCTCGTTCACGTTCGCCCGGGACTTCGCGCAGATCCTCCTGACGCAGGTCCTCCTCGGGCTCGCGTGGGCGACGCTCTACGTGGGAGCGCTGCAGTTCATCACGGAGCGCAACCGGGAGACCGCGACGGCGGGCGGGATCCTGGGCAGCGTGATGAGCATCTCCTCCATCGTCGGCCCGCTCGTCGGCGGGGTGCTCGCGACCGGCAACAATTACCTGCTCCCGATGTACGTCGCCGCGGGGATGAGCGGCCTCGCGCTCGTCACCTACTGGTTCCAGATCCGGAACGCCCGCCTTCCACGGTCAGCTCCCGCAACCCGCTCCTCGGACTGAGGGCCCGCCCCAGGCGGATCGACTCGAAGCGCGCGACACAGATCTCGTTCAGGGTCGAGACCGTGGCCTTGAAGAGGTGCCCGCCCACGACCGCGTGCGTCGAGTTCCCCGCCGCGACGTGGAGGTGGAAGGGCGGGTCCGCGCGAGTCGCGATGCTGCCATGGAGGGACAGGAGCTCGTGGGGCTTCGGGAACGCCCGCCTCCGGTACGCCTTGCCGTCGTAGTACCCGACCTCGAAGTCCCGCACCATGCCGATGCCCCACAGGACCGCGCCGCTCTCGATGCGGTGTCGTTTCACAATCTGGGCGAGGCTCGCGAACAAGTCCTCGCCGTCCTCGAGCTTCGCCATCACGAGGTCCGACTCCGCCGCGCTCCTCATGTGCTCCGCTTCCCCGGTGTCCGGCGCTCCCCCTTCGGCTTCAGCGGCTCCGCGGGGATCCGCAGCCGCCGCTCGATCTCTTTCGCAAGGTCCACGGGGTGGCTGAACACCGTGTACACGCGCTTCGGGCGGCACGCGTCCACGAAGCGGAGGAGGTCGTCGAAGTCCGCGTGGTCGCTCAGCGGGAACTGTGCGTCGAGCCCGTACGAGCGGGTGAAGTCGTAGATCGTGCACCACCCGGAGCAGTACGCGGCCTTCAGGCCGATCTGTCCGAGCCACGAAACGCTCTCCTCGAGGGGCGGGCGGAGCCACCCGCGGGGCAGCACGTAGACACGCGGGTCCTTCCGCTCGGACTCCTGGAGCTCCGAGATCCGGCGGTACTGGAGCTTGACACCGCTCGCCCGGTACACGTCCGCGATGTCCGCGATCCGGTCCGAGACCGCGACCTCGACCTTGAGCCGGTTCACGAGGGCGATCAGCTCCTGGGCCTTCCCGAACTCGTACCCGCCCAGGGCGACGGGGCCCGAGCCGAGCTCGAACTCGACCCAGTTCAGGAGGTCCGCCTCCACGACGTGCTTCGGCGGGAAGTTGAGGTACGGCTTCCCGTACGTCGCCTCGATCACCAGGGTCGTGCACCGCTCCGGCACGGCCTTCCCGCATGTGACCCCGCCCTCCGGGTTCATGTCCCCCGTGTACAGGAGGTCGTCCACGCGGATCATCGCGGACCCGAAGACGTGGCCCGCATCCCGGAGGCGGACGCGGAAGCCGTTCACCTCCCGCTCGCGGTCGTACGGGAGGGGCGTCGCGACGCTCGTCTTCTTCCGGACCTTCAGGATCTCCAGCGTCTCCGGGGTCATCACCCCGCCCGCCGTGAGGTGGTCGAGGTGGCCGTGGCTCACAATCGAGCCCGGCATCGGCCGCGCCGGGTCCAGGATCACCTCCTTGATCCCGTCCTGGACGACGATGCCGTCCTCGTAGAACACCCGCATCCGCTCAGTGCCTCGTGAACACGTACCGCGTCGGGACGCGGCGCTTCAGGCCGGACCAGTACCCGCACTTCAGGCACTTGAACCCGAGGGTGACGGTGCCGCCGAAGACGGTCATGTTCTTCAGCCGCTTCACCCGCTCCCCGCACACGGGGCACTTCGTGAGGCCGCGCCTCTGCTCGGACTCCCGCGTGTGAATCTGGAGGCCGACGAGCCCGGAGTCGATCGCGAGGTGCCGGATCCGCTCCCCACCGACGCGGAAGTTCTCCGAGCCGCGGAGGTCCCGCTCGACGAGCCGCTTGAGCGCCCGCTGCGAGGGGACCTCGTGGCGGGTCTGGAAGACGCGGGCCAGGGCCGCCTTGATCACGTCGTCGGGCGGGATGCGGTACTCCGGCATCCGGCGGGCAAATGGGAGGGCGGCATAAAAGGTTGCAGGGACCGTACATGTATCCGACACCGGCATCCCATGCACGGGGCTTCCATCAGAGGCGGTGACGTGGACACGTGCCCCTCAGCGACGCGAAGTGGGAATTCTTAAGTAAGGCTTACAACGGTTGGGTGGATGATGTCGCGGAAATCCTCGCGGGGCTCGCCGACGCAGCTCAAGACGCTGAAAGAAGCGTTGAAGACTCGCCTCTCGCCCGAGGAGTGGTCATCGATCTTCGAGACCGAATCAAAGCCGCGATCTCCGAAGTCGCGGACCGGATGAACGACCTCACAGTACGTGTTTCTCGGCTCCAGCGATAGAGACGTCAGGAGGCTCTCTTCCTTCGGGGGCCCGCCTTCCTCCGGAGTTCCTCCCGGAAGGTCTTGGGGGCCCGCTCCGTGGCCACAGTTATCGTGACGGGCGGGAGCCCGCGCGCGTGCTTCAACAGGAATCCCCGCACCCTCCGCTCGTCCTTCTTCCAGCACTCCCGCAGCCACGTGCCGACGGCCCGCTGCACCCAGAACTCCGGGTCGTACAGGAGCCGCTCCAGGAGGGCGAGGGGCTTGTCCAGCTCGCCCGCCCGCACGAAGCGCTTCAGGGCGTACGTCGAGACGCGTCGCCTCCAGAAGTTATCCGATCGCGTCCACCGGAGGAGATCGCGGAAGCGGGCAGGGCGGGCGTACACCATGTCCGCGATCGGTCCCGCCCCCAACGAGTCGCAGAGGCCCCAGCCCACCGCGTCGTCGACCCAGCGGTCCGCCATCCGCCACGACGCTTCGTTCCAGACCGCGGAGTATCGCTCGAGGATCCCGATGCCCGCCCATCGCTCCTCCGCCACATGCCCCCGCCACAGGGAGTCCGCGAGCGCGTGCACGGTGCGGGCGTCCAGATCCCGATGTGCCTTCGCGAAGCCGTTCAGGATCGCCCGCATCTCGGCCGTCCCGAGGCCGAGGACGGGGACGGGGGAGCCGACGTACTTCTGGAGCCACGGATCCGCGCGGCGTTTGCCACCGGCCCGAATTCCCCTCTCGACCTCCCGCCTCAGGGCGGCCACGCGGTCCGCCATCCGGCGAGCGAATCAAATCCTGCTATCTCAGCTTGCCGGCCATGGATGGTCTCTCGCGGAAGCGCCCGAGTCACGGCGACACCGCGGAACAGTC
>DATBXC010000043.1:0-2080 GCA_036514455.1 Thermoplasmata archaeon
GATGTATGGGTTCGCGAACTTCTCCCTGTACTCCTTGACGAGCTCCGCCTCCCGTTGCTTCGGGCCCGTCGCGGCCTCGATTTCCTTCCGGAAGACAATGTTCACCGCGCCCTCCGGGCCCATCACCGCGATCTCCGCCCCCGGCCATGCGACGTTGAAGTCCCCGCGGATGTGTTTCGACGACATCACGTCGTACGCCCCGCCGTAGCCCTTCCGCGTGATCACGGTGAGCTTCGGCACCGTGGCCTCCGCGAACGCGTACAGCAGTTTCGCCCCGCTCCGGATGATTCCACCGTGCTCCTGCTGCGTCCCGGGGAGGAACCCGGGCACGTCGACGAAAGTCACGAGCGGGAGGTTGAAGCAGTCGCAGAACCGCACGAACCGCGCGCCCTTGATCGAGGAGTTGATGTCAAGCGTCCCCGCGAGCACGGCGGGCTGGTTCCCGACGACGCCCACGGGGTACCCATCGAGGCGGGCGAACCCGATGACGATGTTCCGCGCCCAGCCCTCGTGGACCTCGAGGAAGCTCCCGCGGTCCATCACCCGCGTGATCACGTCCCGCATGTCGTACGGCTTGTCGCTCTCCGGCGGCACGATGCGCGCGAGCTCGGGGTCCCGCCGCTCCGGGTCGTCCCGCAAATCGAGGTGGGGCGGCTCCTCCGCGTTGTTCGACGGGATGTACCCCATGATCTTCCGCACGAGCCGCAAGGCCTCCCGCTCGCTCTCCGCCGCGAAGTGCGCCACGCCCGACTTCTCCGCGTGCGCGGCGGCCCCGCCGAGCGCCTCGAAGGTAACCTCCTCCCCGGTCACCGCCTTGATCACCTCGGGGCCCGTGATGAACATGTATGACGTGCCCTTCGCCATGATGACGAAGTCCGTGATCGCGGGGCTGTACACCGCCCCGCCCGCGCACGGCCCCAGGATTACGGAGACCTGCGGGATGACGCCGCTCGCGATGACGTTCCGCCAGAAGATCTCCGCGTACCCGCCGAGCGACTTCACGCCCTCCTGGATTCGCGCCCCGCCCGAGTCGTTCAGGCCGATCACGGGGGCGCCGACCTTCATCGCCATGTCCATGATCTTGACGACCTTGTTCGCGAACATCTCCCCGAGCGAGCCGCCGAAGACGGTGAAGTCCTGGGAGAACACGAACACAAGGCGACCGTCGATCGTGCCGTAGCCGGTGACGACGCCATCCCCGGGCACCTTGCGCTTCTCCATGTCGAAGTCCGTCGTCCGGTGCACGACGAACAGGTCCGTCTCCACGAACGAGCCCGGGTCCAGCAGGAGGTCAATCCGCTCGCGGGCCGTGAACTTCCCGCGCTTGCGCTGCGCGTCGATCCGGTCCGCGCCGCCCCCCAGGCGGACCTCCGCCTTCCGTCTCCGCAGGTCGTGCACGCGCGGATCCTCGGATTTCTCCGCCACGGCGGGCGCAAGGCGCGATGCCCGTTTAACGGTTCTCGTGCGCCGGCCCGCTCGCCTCCGCGGACCGCGGCTCCGCGGGCATCATCAGCTCCGCGAGGTACCCGCCCGCCATCCCGCCGAACAGCCCCAGGACGATCGGGACCAGGATCATCAGGAGGACGACGAGCCCCCACCCGCCCCCGAGGATGCCGCCGAGGATCAGGACGAGGTCCTCGACGGGGGCGACGAGGGAGATCGCCAGGATCCAGAGGACCCACGCGGGGGCGACGGCCTGGATTCCGCGGTACGCGCCCGCGCGGCCCCGCCCTGAGAGGAAGCCCGCCACGGCGGCCGCGACGACGCTGAGCTGCCACAGCCCGACCGCCAGGAACACGAGGGTCAGCGCGAAGCCGACGAGGGCGGTCCTCCACCAGGGCCGCCGCACCGTGACGCGCATCTCGGGCATGTCACGCCCTCCTCAGGACCAGGGTGGACTCGAGGCGCCCCGCGGGAAGGGCCGCGGCGGTCGGGAAGAGAATCGCCTTGTACTCCCCATGGAGCCACAGGGCGAGCTGGTCGTCGTAGTGCGGGCTCAACGGGTTCCCGCTCTGCCCTCCCGGGTACACCGTGACGGAGGCCTGCGGCGCCCCGAGGTTCACGACCATCCGCCACGACG
>DATBXC010000044.1:0-14410 GCA_036514455.1 Thermoplasmata archaeon
ATGCTGAAGGAGGAGTTCCGGCTCCACAGCTCGTACTCGAGCCGGCGGATGTTCCTCGCGTTCCCTGTCATCGTTGCGCTGTTCTCGTTCGCGATCGCGATGACGTCCCAGCGGCTCCTGGAGGCGACCCCCCTCCCGGACGCGATCCTGTTCCTCCACCTGTCCGCGTTCCTGTACGGCCTCGGCGTCGGCGCGTTCGGCTTCCTCGGGGCCCAGTACCTGGAGCGCCGCCACGGCCACCGGAACTACCTGGTCGCCATGCCCTCCCTACTCCCGATGTCCTTTCGTCGGACGTTCCTCGGGATGTACGTCCGCGACGCGGTGTTCTACATGGCCCTCGTCCTCGCCCCAATGGTCGCCGGCCTCGCCGCCTCCGTGCCGTTCACGGGCTTCCGGCTCACGAGCATCGGGTTCCTGTTCCTCGCGGCCCTGATCTCGTTTCTCGTCGGGATGAGCCTGAGCTTCTTCGTGTCCACGGTGTACATGCGGAGCCGGGTCGCGTTCGCGGGGCTCGTGGCGGGGATCTCCGTCGCGTTCGCTGCAGCGGGCGTGTTCCGGGTCCTCCCGGTCGAGGCAATCCTCCCGGGCCTCTCGATGCACTACGGGCTCCCGCCCTTCGCCACGCCGGGGGCGGCGGCCCTCGCCGGCGGGATGGCGGGCGCCGGCCTGATCGCGCTGTGCGTGGCGGGGGCGCTGCTCCTCGTCCCGGAGCAGTACGAACCGCGGTCCGTCCCCGTGGCGGAGGACGAGCTGCCCGGCGTGGACGCCCGCCTCGGGATCGTGCGCGGGTATCGCGTGCTCCTGGCGAAGGAGCTCGTGGACCTGCGGCGCAGCGGCACAATCCCGAAGATGTTCTTCTCCTTCGTCACGCCCCTCCTGTTCCTGAGCTTCACGGCGTGGTTCGTGCGGAATGGGCTGCGCGCGCCCGTCGGGTTCAACTCCGTGTTCTACGGGGCGATGGTCGGGTTCTTCGGCGTCCTCCTGTACAACTGGCTGAACAACGTGGACGCGATGGACTACTACGCGACCCTGCCCGTGGACGTGCCAAGGGTGATCCGCACGAAGTTACTCGCGTTCCTCGCCCTCACGACCGGGATCAGCACGGCGTTCGTCGTCGGCGTGAGCGCGCTGAACGGCGACCTCCGCCTCCTGTGGCTCGCGCTGCCCGTGATGTTCGTCACCTCCGTGTACATGGTCGTGATGACCGCCTACCTCACGGGCCTCCGCACGAACTCGTTCCTGTTCGACCCGGGCGTCCTCGCGCGGTTCTCCGTCCTCGCGATCCTCCCGGACCTCGGGCTCACGATCCTCTCGTTCACCGTGGACCGGACCCCCGTGTTCACGATCAGCGGCATCGCCTTGGTCCTGACCGCCATGGCCGCCGCCACGGCCCTGCTGTACCGCGGGATCGACGCGAAGTGGGCCCGCCACGATTTCGCGGAGTGAGGGGCGCCCATGGAGAGCGTGCCGCCTCCGCACCTGTTCCGGCGGCTGTTCCACCTCGCGTCCCCCGTGTTCCTGGTGTACTATTGGATTCCGCCGGACCTCGTCGGCGGGCTCGCCCGCCAAGGGCTCCTGTTCCTCTTCCTCGGGTCCGCGCTGTGCGTCGAGGTCGCGCGGATCGCCCTGCGGATCCCGGTCTTCGGGATGCGCCACTACGAGGCCGCCCGGTTCAGCGCGTACGCCTGGGGGACAATCGGCCTCGCCCTCGGGTTCCTGTTCTTCCCGTGGGTCCTCGTAATCCCCGCGTTCTGCGGGATGGCGTGGATCGACCCGCTCGCGGCGTGGTCCCGCCGGACGGGACGATACCCCTGGCTCCCCGCCATCGGCTACGCCACCGTGTTCGCGGGCGTCCTGTTGGCGGTGGGGACCCTGAACCCCGCGGAGGCCGCAGCCCTCACCGCCATCGCGGCCCCCGTGGCGCTGCTCGCAGAGTACCCCGACATCCGGGTCGTGGACGACGACTTCCTGATGACGGTCGTCCCGCTCCTCGTCCTGACGCCCGCGCTCCCGCTCGTCCAGGCGCTACTTTAGGATTTCGAGCCGCCCGTACTTGCCCGCGCTCACCTGGAGGTTCCCACGCCACTCGCGGACCCAACCGTTCGAGATCCGGATGCGGTCGTTCGCGTGGACCCGCTCGATCTCCTCGTTCCACAGGGTGACCTGGACCTCCTCCCCGTCCGCGTCCTTCGCCTTGCAGTCGCACACCTTCCCGACGGCGCCAGAGCGGCTCGTGAACTCCCGCGCATCGCCCTTCGAGGCGATCGTGAGCTCGATCGATTCGACCTTCGTCTCCGGGCGGAGGTCCTTCGCCTTCATGCCCCGCGCCGTAGCCCGGAGGCCGCCATAAGGTTTCCGCAGCGAGACGCCGCCCGGCTCGAACGCGCCATCCGAGGAGACGCGCGAACGCAATCCTCGTTCCGCGCGCTGGCTGGGCCCGTGTCGGCCTCAGCTTTTATATCCCGGCGGTGCGATTGACGCCCGGGGTGCACTCGTGCAGAACCTTGAGAACATCTTCCAGAGGATCGACAACGAATTCCGGGACCTGAAGCACGCGGAGAACTCGAACGTCGAGGAGCTCCGCAAGATCCTGAACCGCCAGGCGGAGGCGATCGCGTACCTCGTCACCCGCGTGAAGGAGCTCGAGCAGCGGGCGAACGTCGAGGCGGAGTGGGACGGGGAGGTCGACGAGGTGATCAAGCTCATGGCCCTCGACGACGCGAAGATCTGGAAGTTCCGGAAGCACAAGGAGATCTACGAGGAAATCGCCCGCAAGGGCGTCGCGGAGGCGACGGAGACCCTCTGAGGCGGGCGCGCCGCCTCCCGTGGCCTCCTGTGGAAGCGGCTCCGGTTCCGCTGAACCCTCGTCCCGAGGTCGGGACCGTGCTAATTTCTTTCAAGCTACCAAATAATTATTTATCGCGCCCGACCCATACGGCCGCCCACCCGCCATGAACCGAATCAAGGTCGTCAGCGAACCCGCCGAGCTGGTCCCGATCCTGCGGGCCGTGGACACGGAGGTCAAGCGGGACGCCTTCAAGGAGGTCTCGACGGACTGGCGGACCCTGAAGCAGATCGAGGAGAAGTTCGGCAAGGAGGGCGTCGACGCGATCACGTTCTTCGAGAAGATGAAGCTCGTCGAGACGAAGTGGCAGACGTCCGCGACGCTGCAGCCGGAGAAGGCCTACCACGCGTTCTACTCGAGCTTCCACATCAACGCGACCGCGCCCGTGCACGAGATCTCCGACGTGCTGTACGCGGCGATGATGCCGGAGAAGGACTACGCGAAGATCGAGAAGCAGATCTTCGACATGGTCGGGGAGGAGGGGAAGTTCGCCGGGGACGTCGCGGAGAACCTGAAGGTCTCCCAGACGATGCTCAAGGCGCTCGTGAAGCGCTCCGCGCGGCTGGACTTCCGGGGTCACCGGGTGATGCGGTTCGAGGAGTAGTCCGATGGGCGTCGAGGGCGAGTGGGAGGACGTAGCCACCGAGCCCGAGGGGGTCGAGGACGCGGGGGAGGACGAGGAGGCCCCGGAGGCGGAGTACGAAGGGGCCGAACTGCGCCGCCCGCGGGAGCCCGCCCGGTCCGCGCGCGCGGTCACCCGCCCGGACAAGAGCATCCTCGCGATGCTCAGCGGCTTCGGGTTCTTCGTCGCGGTCCTCCTCCTGGTCTTCGGGGTCTGGACCCTCGGTGGGCCCGTGTACACGGCGGTGACCGTCGTCGGCCTCGTCGTCGCGACCCTGATCCCGTACCTGTGGATGCTCGACGAGCTCCGGGTCCGCCCGAAGCGCATCCAGCGGACCCACGCCCGCTTCATGACCGGGCCCCTCGTCGGAATCTTGGCGATCATCTTCTTCGGCTTGTTCAGCCTCGCGGACCGGCGCTGGCTCCTCTTGGCCCTCGGGGTCACGGTCGTCGTGATCACCGCGGCCTCCGTCTCCCTGTTCCTCTACTCGATGCTGTGGGAAGAATGATCACGATCCTGCGGCTCGGCCACCGGCCCGGCCGGGACCGGCGGGTCACGACCCACGTCGCCCTCGCCGCCCGCGCGTTCGGCGCGGACGCCGTCGTCGTGTCGACGCGGGACGCGGGCCTCGAGCGGACCCTGCGCGGGGTCGTCGCGAAGTTCGGCGGGCCCTTCGAGGTCCGCACGGGCGTGCCCTGGCGGGAGTTCCTCGGGTCGTGGCGCGGCCCCGTCGTCCACCTCACGATGTACGGCGAGCGCCTCGAGGACGCCCTCCCGCGGATCCCGCGCGGCGGGGACCTCCTGATTGTCGTGGGCGCGGAGAAGGTCCCGCGGGCCGTCTACGACCTCGCCACGTTCAACGTTTCCGTGGGAAACCAACCGCACTCCGAGGTCGCTGCCCTCGCCGTGTTCCTGGACCGCTTCCTCCAGGGCGAGGGCCTGAGGCGGTCCTTCCAGGGACGGGTCCGGATCGTGCCCTCGCGGAGGGGCAAGGTCGTCGCGGACCCCGACCGGTGAGGCTCCCGGAGGGCCGGCGGCGAAGGCTTATCTCGCCCCGCCCGGATGGCTTCCGCCGATGCGCGCGTCGCCCCTCCTCCTCGCCGCCGCGCTCCTCCTCGTGGCGGGCAGCGCGCGGGCCCCGCTCGGCGGGTCCATGGAGGCGCCCGCCTGGTCCCCGGGGGACTTCTGGGAGTACCGCTTCAACACGACGTTCGAGGACTCCGTGTACCTGGACGGCACGGTCCGGGCGGCGGTCTCCGGCGTCCGCGCGGAGGTCGTCCGCGGCGTGCCGCAGGACGTGTTCGTCGTGAACACGAGCGGGCTTGGGGTCCTGCGGGGCTCGTTCCAGTTCTCCAACGTCAGCATCCCCGCCACGGGAACCTGGAACCTCACCGGGGAGGAATGGATCGCGACGGCGTCCCGCAAGATCGTGAAGAGCCTGGTCGTGATTGCCGCGGACGGCACGGTGCCCGTCCCGGTCCCGGGCACGGCGTTCCACCTATCCTGGACGAACCTCACGGCGAACCGCGTCGTGCAGGACACGTTCACGTACCCGGTGCCGTTCGGCTTCTCGGGTACGGTGACCCTGAACTCCTCGTGGCGGGAGGACGTAGTAATCCAGCTCGACGACAACCCGCCGGAGACGTTCTCAAACGTGAACGAGACGGAGATAGGATTCGGCGTCGCCCTCGCGTCCCGCGGGAACACGACGGTCCCCGCGGGGACGTTCGAGACATTTGATGTCCGCGAGACCTGGCCGGACGGGACTTCGGACCGGTTCGACTACGCGCCCGCCGCGGGGAACAACGCCCGCACGGAGGCGTACAACGCGAGCGGTGGGCCGGTCAGCCGCACCGAGCTCGTCGCGTTCCGGTACCGGGCATCGGAGCCGCCCGCGGACCCCACGGGAACGTACGTGGCGGTGGGCCTCGGGATCGCGGCGGCCGTCGTCGCGATCGCCCTCCTCGTGCGGTGGCGCCGGAGGCGGGCGGCCCGCGAGAAGGAGTACACGCCCCCGAGCCTGCGGGAGCCGCCTACATCAGGTCCTTGAGGGCCACAGGGGACTCGGGGAGCGTCTCGTTGAGCAGGTGGCGAGTCGTCTTCGGCGGGAACAGCTGGCCCCGCATCCCGTGGTCGACGACCTCCTCCTTCGACACGCGGTCCACGGTCGCCCCGGGCCACGTCGTGAGCCGGATCTCCTCGGACGCGTAATCCACGACGTAGCAGGGGACCCGCCGGCACCCGAGCCGGCGCAGGGCCTCGTACCGGTGGTGCCCGTCGAGGATCACGCGGTGCTCCCGCTCCACGAGGACGGGCAGATGGAGGCGGCCCTCCTCGACGATCTCCCGCATCGTCTTCTCCAGGAGCGCCTTCTGGACCTGCTCGTGGGGCCGGAGCGAGAAGATGTCGAGAATCTCCAGCGACGCCTGCAACCGAGGTGCCACCCGGACCCACGCTCCCGGCATCGGGCGGGGCATGATGGCACGGGCAATAAAAGAGGTTCGTACCTACTTCTGCGGCGCCGCCGCGGCCACGGCCTTCTTCAGGCTCACCCGCTTCGGGAAGTACCGCAGGATCACGATGTCCCCGACGCTCTGGATCCACCGGTACGGGACGGAGACCGCGCGCCCTCCCTCGACTAGGAGCGGGTTCGTCTCCCCGACGAACAGCCCGTCGACCGCCCCGACCTCCACGTCCACGACCAGGTTGTTCACGTTCCCGAGGAAGACGCCCTGGTTCGTGTAGACCTGAAGCCCGATGATCTCAGAAATCTCTTCGAGCGTGCACTCACCATCCCTAGCCACCGAGTAACGGAATCCGTGATATGAAATCTTCGGTCGCCCGCCACGGCCCCCCGGGCCTCCCGTCCCGCCCACACCGCCGGGTGAGTGAGCCCCGATATCTTCATCGCCCCCGGACCCCATGCGGCTGCGATGGCCCAGTCTTCGACCCCGCCCTTCGCCCCCGCGCCCGCACCCGCCCCGCCCCCCGCCCCGGGGCAGCCCGTCCCCCCGTACCCGTACTACCCGCCCCCGCCACCGAAGCGGACGAGCACGGTCCTCGTTGTCGTCCTAATCGTGGTCGTCATAATCGTCGTCGTCACGATAGTCCTGGCGGCGGTCCTCTTCGTCCTCGTGGGCGGGCTCATCGGCCCCGGAGGCGGCACGCCGCCGATCGTCGCGTTCACAACCCCGAGCCTCTCCGACGGGAACGCGACCTTCGAGGTCGGGGGCGCCTCCCGCAGCGAGCCCATCGGGAGCTTCACATTCCGGCTGGAGGTGGATGCCGCGCGGAGCCCGCCCGATACGTTCCCCGCGAGCGGTGTCCCGCAGCTGGTCGCGGTCGCCGGGACCACCTACCAAGTCACCTGGACGGAGACGACGGGGCTCGGGCTCCTGAGCACGGGGGACACAATCTACGTCGCGGGGGACGGCGTCCCCCTGGGCGCCGGCTCGTACGCATTCCACCTGTACTGGGCCCCGACCGGCACTGAGATTGCGACGCGCGCGTGGGTCGTCTAGCGGCCTAGACGATCGCGGCCGCGATGTCCTCGAGTTCCCGGTCGCAGTACTTGCACAGGACCCGGGGCGGCTCCCCGGGCCGCACGAAGAACTCGGACTCCACTGGCTCCCGCAGGTTCGTGATGCAGTTCGGGTTCCCGCACCGCAGAATCCCCACCGCCCGGTCCGGCATCCGGACGACGTGCTTCTCCGCAACGTTGTAGTTGCGGATCACGTTCACCGTCGCCCGCGGCGCAATGAGGGCGATCTTGTCGACCTCCTTCGCGCTCAGCTCCCGGTCCTCGACCTTCACGATGTCCTTCCAGCCCATCGCCTTGGACGGGACGTGCATCGCGACCGTCACGGTCGAGGAGACGGTCTCCCCGATGCCCAGGATCTTGAGGACCTTTAGCGCCATGCCCGCGGGGATGTGGTCGATCACCGTGCCGTTCTTGATCGGCGTGACGCGGAGCTCCCTCATCCGCCCGCCCCCAGCACCATCTCGAGGAGCGCCATCCGCACCGGCACGCCGTTGAACGCCTGCCGGAAGTACTTCGCGTGCGGGGTCGCGTCCACAGCCGGGTCGATCTCCGTGACCCTCGGAAGGGGGTGCATCACGATCAGGTCCTTCTTCGCGTCCCGGAGGAGGGCGAGGTCCACCCGGTACGTCCCGGCGACCTTCTCATACTCCTGCGGGTCCGGGAACCGCTCCTTCTGGATCCGCGTCACGTAGAGGACGTCCGCGCCTTTCACCACGTCCTCGAGCCGGTGGGTCGTCGCGATCGGCGTGCCCGTCTGCTTCACCCGGTCCACGATCTCCCGCGGCATCTCCAGGCCCGGCGGGGAGACAAGCGTGAGGGAGGCGCCGAACTCCGCGAGCGCGTACGCGAGGCTGTGGACCGTGCGGCCGTACTTGAGGTCCCCGACGAGCGCGACGCTCTGCCCCTCGATCGCCCCCTTCTCGGACCAGATCGTGTACAGGTCCAGGAGGGTCTGGGTGGGGTGCTGGCCCGCGCCGTCCCCCGCGTTGACCACGGGCTTCGAGCTGAACTCCGCGGCGAGGCGGGCGGCCCCCTCGTGCGGGTGCCGGAGGACGATCGCGTCGCTGTACGACTCCACCATCCGGACCGTGTCCGCGAGCGTCTCGCCCTTCTGCACGGACGTCCCCTCGGGCGTCCCGAAGCCGATTGCCCGCCCGCCGAGGCGGTGCATCGCGCTCTCGAAGCTCAGGCGGGTGCGCGTGGACGGCTCGAAGAACAGGGTCGCGAGGATCTTCCCCTCAAGGGCGCGGGAGACCTTCTTCCCCTCCGCGACCGGGACCTGGTCCTTCGCGGCCTTGAGAACGGCCTCGATGTCCGCCCGCGAGAGGTCGCGGATGGACAGGATGTCCCGCCCCTTCCACGAGCCCATCGGACGGCGGGAAGGGCGCGGATTAGATAAAGATGATGCGGGCCGCGCAGGACGCGCGCGTCAGCGGGCCGCCGAGTTCGCGCGGGACCGGAGGAAGTACGCCCAGGACTCCGCCGCCATCCCGAGGATCATCAGGACGGCGAAGAGAAGGACAGCCTGGCCATCGCCCACCACGAGCGCGGACACGAGCCCGGGGACGCCAACGATCAGCAGCAGGGTCGCGACGAGCTGAACCCAGAACGGTCGACGACCGGGGGCGTCCGACCCCTGCGCCATGCTTCCTCCACCGCCGTCAGGATGGCGGTAGGAACGATGAACCCTCCGCCTCACTTCGACCGCGGGGCCTTCCGGCCGATGCCCGCCACGGTGCCCGGGAGGAACACGATCCCGCCCTCCTCGGACATGTACTTCTTCCAGTCCTTCGAGTTCTTGTCGACCTGCTTCGCCCGCTCCACGCTCACCTTCGCGACGACCTGGCTCACGATCTTGTCGACGTCGACGCCGAGGATCTCGCGGAACAGGTACTTCATCCGGTCCCGCTGGCCGTTTTCCATGGGTAAGCCCATTTGAGGGAGCGCCGAGTATAAAACACGATTGTCAACGGTCCGGCCGTTGAGAACGTCGCGGATGGCCCCGCCCACCAGGAGGGAATAAAAGAGGAGGCAAACCGGGTGGGGCCCGGCTTGCCCGTTGGGTTGTTGAGGAGGGGTGAGCGGGAAATAAATGAGGCAAGTCGAGGGGAACTCGACCTGCCTGTGGGTTGTGGAGGAGGGGTTATAGGTATGGGGTGGTCGTGGACTCCTCGACCTCGACGGCCTTCCAGTCGCCGCCGAAGTCGCGCGTGACGCCGGTCGCCAGCTGGAACCGGACGCGCAGTCTTCCGTTCTCGAAGAAGATGTACGCGTTCTTCAGCTGGGACATGTACATGGAAATCCGCTTGCCCTTCTGCGTGAGGGCCCGCTCCGTGCACCGCACGAGACCCGCCTTCTCGAGCGCGTGGATGCGGCGGTAGCACGCGGCGATCGGGATGCCGTACTCGCGGCTCAGGTCGATCGCGGACCGGGGCCGCTTGAACGTCGCGACGAGGATCTTCGCCGAGTACTCGTCGGTCACGAGCCTCGACGCCTCAAGGGGATCCATCAGACGCCTCCTCTTGAGGAATCGAGGGCGTTGCGCACTATAAGAGAAGTGGGCCGTGATTATGTCGGCTGATTCTCAAATAAAGAAATGTCCCATTCAGCCGCCGCAGCAGCCGCCGCCCTCGCCCTCGCCGCACCCGCAGCCGTCCCCGCACGCGCCCTCGTGCTCCTTCGACGCCATGGGGAGGATGACGAGCTCCGCGGGGTTCGGCGGGGCCTCCTTCTTCTTCGCGAGCCGCTCGATCAGGGTCTCCATCGCCGCCACGCATCCGTCCTACGATACTTGTAGATGCCGGTCCCCGTCTCACGTGAGGTGCTTCACGACCCGCGCCTCGAACGGGCCCTTCGGCATCGCGCCGATCACCTGGTCCACGAGCTTTCCGTTCCGGAAGAACAGGAGCGTCGGGATGCCCATCACCCCGAACTCCTGGAACTTCGCCTGGTTCTCGTCGCTGTTGATCTTCGCGAACACGACCTTGCCCGCGTACTTCCTCGCGAGCTCGTCGATCGTCGGGGCGATTGCGTGGCAGGGGCGGCACCACTCCGCCCAGAAGTCAACAACCACGTACGGGTTCTCCTTCACGACGCGCTCGAAGTCGGCGTCCGTGATGTGGATCGGTGCGTCCTGGACCATGGCTCGTGTCCCTCGGGTGCGGCGCACTACCGGGGCGCGCGATATAAACCTGAGCTACGGACTTGCGAAGCGGGGAGCGTTCAGCGGACCCGGCCCGCCGCCCTCAGCACGCGGAGCGCGTTCACCGTGATCATCTTGCTCGGCCCGGTGCGGCCCCAGTCCACGACCTCCGCGTGCGGCCTCCGCTTCCCGGGAGGGTGCCAGTAGAACCCCTCCGCCCGCCATCGACCGTCCGCGAGCCGCTTCCCCTCCACGACGTCGAGCGCCTCCCGCATCCGAGGGTCCCCCAGCGGCCCGAACCGGGAGAGGATCACGAGAGCGTGGAGCACGTCGTAGTGCCAGTACAGCGGGTAGTGGAGCTTGAGCCACTCCGCGTCGATCACGTCGCCCGTCTCCTCGGAGCGAAACAGGCGATGGCGGAGGAACATCTCTCGCGCGCGCTCCGAGGCCATCAACGCGTCGCGGTCCCCCGTCGCGCGATAGTGCTCGAGGAGGCCCCACATCGGCGCGAGGCTCTCGTAGAACGAGGAGTGGTCCGCGCCCGGGTCCTTGTCGCAGTTCCACCCACCGTCGGGCCACTGCCAGTCCACGAGGAATCCGGCGAGCTCGCGCACGCGCTCGTCCCCCGCCATCCCAAGGCGGCTCGTGACGCCGAGCGCGTTCCCCTCCTGGGAGGCGCATCTCCGCACACGGCCCTCGAGGACGACGATCCGCTTCCGGTGCGCGGAGCCGCCGAGCCACCGGAGGACCTGATTCGCCGCGCGCAGTGCGGCGGGATGACCCGCGGGCAGGCCGAGCTCGACCAGGGACACGAGCCGCCAGTGGGCGCCCGTCCACTTCTGGTATGGGTGCACGCCGAACCCGCCGTCCGCCCGCTGCCCCGCAATCAGGGCGCGGACCCTCGGCCCGGACGGGATGCGGGCGAGTGCCTCCCGCACCTCGCGGGACCGTCCCGTCCTCCCAAGGAGATCCGTGAGCGCGAGGTACCGCACGGACGGGTCCTCCGGCTCCAGGAGCCAGCGAACCGCGGGATCGTCAGGGTCCATCCGCCGCACGTCCGGGGGCGCGAATCGCTCGCGGAGCGATGAAGGCTTCCTCTATTCCGGGAAGGGGGAGGCCTCGGCCTGCCCCGGATACACGCCCGACCGGCACGACGGTTCCGCAATCACGCGTGCAGCGGGACCTTCTCCAGCTCCACCCGCGCGGCCACGGGCCTCGGGGGCCGGGCGAGGAAGCTGATCGCGAGCCCGACGAGGCTCAGGACCATGCCCACGTAGAACGCGGGGACGTACGATCCGAAGGAGTCCTTGATCGGGCCGATCGCGAACGTCGCGACGACGGCCCCAAGGCCGTACCCCGTGAACAGGACGCCGTAGTTCTGCCCCTGGTTCTTCAGTCCGAAGAAGTACGCCGAGAACGCGGGCATCACCGCGAGGAACCCGCCGAACACGATCCCGGTGATCGCGATCCCCGCGTACAGCTGCTCCCACGCCGTGGACAGCGCGAGCACGGCCATCGCGCCGAGCATCACCAGGTACATCACCATGAGCGTCCGCCGCGGGCCGTAGGCGTCCGCGGAGCGGCCGAAGATCGGGCGGCCGACGCTGTTGAACACCGCCATCACCTGCACGGCGGCGACCGCGAGTCCCGCCGTGGCCGCGACCCCGGGCATCGTCATCCCGATCGCCTTCGCGTTGCCAATCACCATGAACCCGCCCGCCGTGCCGACGACGTACATGAGCCACGCGGACCAGAAGGCGGGGGAGCGGAGCATCGCCCTCGTGCCGACCTCGGAGAGCGGCGTCCACGTCCGCTTCGAGCCGCCCTTCGGCTCCGGGGCCTTCCAGTCCGCGGGCGGGAACCTCAGGAGGGATCCCAGCGGGACGAGGACGACGAGGAACAGGACGCCCATGAAGAGGAACGTGGAGGGGACGCCGTACGTCCGGATCAGGTAGTCCGCGAGGGGCGCGGTGAAGAGAGGCGAGAGGCCGTACCCCATCACGACGAAGCCGGTCGCGAGCCCCTTCCGGTCCGGGAACCACCGGGACGCGGTCGGGATCGGCGGGTTGTACGAGAACCCGATCCCCAGCCCCATCACGACGCCGTACGTCAGGATCAGGGTCCCGACGGGCCAGCCCGTCCGGTCCATCAGGTAGGAGAGCATGTAGCCCACGGAGACCAGGACGCCGCCGAGCATCGCGATCTTCCGCGGCCCGTGGCGGTCCACGAACTTGCCCGCGAAGACCATCCCCAGGGAGAAAGTGCCGAGGGCGACCGCGAAGGGGAGCATCGCGGTGAACGTCGTCGCACCGTATCCGTCGACGAGCGGCTTCGAGAAGACGCTCCAGGAGTACGCGCTCCCGAGCATGATGTTCATCACGAAGCTCGTGACGAGGTAGCCCCACCGGGTCCTTCCGGAGGTCATGCACACTCTTGACGCCGGGGGGCCGAAAGAGGTACGACCATTACGGAACATACCCGTCCGTTCAGTCGCGACTGTAACGGCCCGGGCGCCCTGGCCGCGCGGCCCGGACTCCTCTCAGGGAGGGGCCCTCGGCGACGCCGCGGGGGGTGAGCTATATATTGTTACGGCTCTATCAATTGCTCCTCAGGGAGTCCTTATGAGCCGTCGGCGTCCCTCCGAAGGACTCGTAGCGGGGTAGCCCACATGGTCGTGTCCAGTGCAACGATCGACAGCCTGCTCAGGGAGAAGGAACAGTACCCGCCCCCGGAGACGTTCCGGCGGCACGCCCTCGTGAAGGACGAGCACCTCTACGAGAGGGCGATGAAGGACTTCGAGGGCTTCTGGGCCGACGAGGCGAAGCAGCTCCTCTGGCGCAAGCGGTGGGACAAGGTCCTCCAGTGGGACGAGCCGTTCGCGAAGTGGTTCGTGGGCGGGAGGATCAACGTCTCCGAGAACTGCCTGGACCGCCACCTGAAGACCCCGCTCCGGAACAAGGCCGCGATCGTCTGGGAGGGCGAGCCCGGGGACAAGAAGGTGTTCACGTACCACACGCTGTGGCGGGAGGTGAACAAGTTCGCGAACGTCCTCAAGTCCCTCGGCGTCAAGCGCGGGGACCGGGTGACGATCTACATGCCGATGATTCCCGAGCTCCCGATCGCGATGCTCGCGTGCGCGCGGATCGGCGCGATCCACAGCGTGATCTTCGGCGGCTTCAGCTCGAAGGCGGTCCACGACCGCTTGGAGGACGCGGACTCCCACATCCTCGTGACGACGGACGGCGGGTACCGCCGCGGGAGCGTCGTCCCGCTGAAGAAGGCGGTGGACGAGGCGATCGCGGACCTGTCCATCGTGAAGCACGTCGTCGTGTTCCAGCGGATGAAGGAGCCGGTCCCGATGAAGGAGGGCCGGGACATCTGGTGGCACGAGGCGATGGCGAAGGCGGACGACTGGTGCGAGCCGGAGGCGATGGAGGCCACGGACCCGCTGTTCGTCCTGTACACGTCGGGCACGACGGGGAAGCCGAAGGGCGTCATGCACTCCACCGGCGGATACCTCGTCGGGGTCGCGTCGACGCACCGCCTGATCTTCGATCTCAAGGAGGACGACTTCTACTGGTGCACGGCGGACATCGGCTGGGTCACCGGCCACTCGTACATCGTGTACGGCCCGCTCGCGAACGGGGCGACGTCGTTCATGTACGAGGGCGCGCCGGACTGGCCGGGGGCGGACCGCTGGTGGCAGCTCGTCGAGGAGTACGGGGTCACGATTCTGTACACCGCGCCGACCGCGATCCGCGCGTGCATGCGGTGGGGCGACGAGTGGCCCGCGAAGCACGACCTCTCCTCGCTGCGCCTCCTGGGCACCGTGGGGGAGCCGATCAACCCGGAGGCGTGGCGCTGGTACTACAAGACGATTGGCAACGGCCGCTGCCCGATCGTGGACACCTGGTGGCAGACGGAGACAGGGATGATTCTGATCTCGCCCTTGCCCGGCGCGACGGTCCTCAAGCCCGGTTCCGCAACGCGCGCGTTCCCGGGCGTGTTCGCGGAGGTCGTGAACGAGAAGGGCGAGCCCGTCGGCGTGAACCAGGGCGGGTACCTCGTGATTACGAAGCCATGGCCCGCGATGCTCACGACGCTGTACGAGGACCCGGAGCGGTACAAGGCGACGTACTGGTCCCAGATCCGCGGGAAGTACTTCACGGGCGACGGCGCCCGGATCGACGAGGACGGCTTCTTCTGGCTCATGGGCCGCATCGACGACGTGATCAACCTCGCGGGCCACCGGATCGGGAC
>DATBXC010000045.1:0-11245 GCA_036514455.1 Thermoplasmata archaeon
ATCCCGTGGAGCTCGGGGTCGTGGACGTGCGGGACGGCGAGCGGGAGGACATCCCCGCCGAGGCGGAGGCGAAGGCGGTGTACCCGTTCCAGGTCGCGGGGATCACGCTGAGCATGGAGAAGCGGAGCCGCTGGGCCCGCAAGAAGGCGTAGCGGGTCACTTCGACGCGCCGCGGCCGTACATCTTCGTGTACCACTCCATGACCTCGGCGTCGCTGATCCGGTCCACGTGCTCGCCGACCTCAATCTCGTTCTCCTCCGTGAACCGCACCAGGATCTGGCGGGCCTCCGCGTCCCCCTCGAACTTCGTGATCGCGAGGGACGTCTTCCGCCGCTTCGCGGTGAACGCGGCGACCATCTCCGTGCCGTCGAAGACCACGTAGCAGTACCCGCCGATCCGCCACCGCTGCACGATGTCGCTCCGCAGGAACAGCGCGAGGTTGTCGAGGGGGGACAGGACGAACCTCCGGTCGAAGGCGGCGTCCTCGATCCCGTCGAGCGCCTCCTTGAGCATCCAGTACACGGTCCGCTCCCCGCGCGCGAAGAAGCCTTTCACAAGCCACCCCTCCCGCTCGAACTCCCGGAGCAGGCGGCGGGTCTCCCCCATATTGAACTCGGAGCGGGTGAAGCCGCCGAGGGCCTCCGCGGAGAAAACGCCGAGGCTCTCCGCGAGCCGGCGCAGGACGGCCCGGCGGGCCTCCGCCACGGGGATCCGGAGGTCCCTCACGGTGCGGTACCGGTTGTCCGCGGCCCGGGTCACGTGGCAGCCCTCGTAGAGCTTCTTCAGCGCCCGCGTCGTCGCGGTGAACCCCAGCGACGATAGGGCGAGGAGGCGGGACCGGGAGATCGGCTCGTGCTCCCGGACCACGGAGAGGACCTGCCGCATCTCCTTCGCGAGGGCGACGTTCTTCGCGCGCTTGAACAGCATCAGGTCCGACTCCGTGCAGTAGCTCCAGTAGTCCGGGATCCCGAGGCCCTTCGAGAGGCGGCCCGTCCGGTGGAGCCGCTCCAGGGGCGTGAACTCCCGCACCCGGAGGCGGGCCGCGAAGTCCGACCGGAGGCCGACAAGGGCCTGGGCCGCCTGGACGGCGTCGTCGAACGGGCGGTCCGGGTCCAGGCCCTGGCACCGGAACACGACCGCGAGGAGCCGGGACTTCTCGAACTCCCGCGGCACGATCTGCCCCTTCGCGAGGAAGTCGCCGAGCGCGACATACCCCGCATCGAGGAACGGTTTGACGCGGTCTAGCTCGGGGACGTCCTTGTTGAACGCCCGCGTGACCCGCACGATCTCGTACCCGCGGGACCGATAGAACTCCATCATCCGGTCTACCGCCCCGAGGGCCTCCGGGAGGAGGGCGGGGTCGTTGAGGTCGAGCTCCCGGATCTCCACGCACCCGCTCATCTCCCAGATCTCCGCCATCCCCGCGAGGTCGCCGTCCTTGACGATCGGGAAGTACCAGCCCTCGCCCCACCGGGCGACGTACTGCGCCCACAGCGCCTGGGTCCACGGGTCCAGGATCGAGAGGATCCGCATGGGGTCAGTCGCCCCGGAGGCGGCGGTCGCCCGCAGGGCCTCGACCTCGTCCGCGAGGACGAACATCTCGCCCTCGCCCTTCCCAGACACGAGGATCCGCCGGACGGTGCCCGCCTTTTCGAGGCGGTCCATCAGCGCCTCGATCTCGTCCCACGGGAAGTGCGCGTACTCCCGGACGCCGGAGAGCGGCGCGGGCGCGTACGCGCGCAGGAACCGCACGACGACCTTCTCGACCGCACCCTCGACGAGGTCGTCCCGCACCTCGAATGGGATGTACAGGTTGCGGGTCGTCCATCCATCGCCCTGGAACTTCCGGATCACGTAGCAGTCGTAGTCGAGCGTCTCGAGGGCCTCGCGGACCTTCTCCCAGGGCTCCGGGACCCCCGCCTGGATCCCGCGCACATCGATCCCCTCCGGGCGGGCCTTCACGACCTCGAGGACCTTCGCCTCGAACTCGGAGAGCTCGGACCTCGGGAACGCGGACAGGAACAGCGGCGCGTCCTCCTTCCGGACGTACCGCACCCGCCCGTTCAGGAAGCGGCCCTCGAGGATCTCCCCCGCCTCCCGCCGGCGGAGCCACTCCGCGTGGTCGAACGCCTCGACGTGGTTGAACACGTCGAGGACCATTCCCGCCTCCAGGAACCGGTCGAAGTAGTCGTCGGTCGTCCGGAGGCCGTGGAACTGCTTCTGGAGGAGGAACGCCTTCACCTGGCCCTCCTCGAACGCCTCCCGCGTGTCGTCCTTCCGGCCGAGTCGCTGGAGGTCCCGCGTGAGCATGTACTCGTACTCCGCGCCGACGACGAAGTGGCCCGAGGCGACGGCGCCCTCCTGCTCGAGGTCCCGCAGCGCCTCCTTCACGAGGTCCTCCTCCAGGTCGAGGACGTACGCGAGCTCGTGGGCCGTCGAGGGGCCGTGGACGTCGAGGTGGCGGGTCAGGAGCCCGTCGAGCGCGGCCTCGAACCCCTCCCGGGTCGCGGGCCGGACCGCGAACACGGTCTCCTCGACCCCGCGGCGGTGGACCGCGTACGCCCGCTCGAGCTTCCGGAGGACCTCGGACACGTCCTTCTCCCGCCGCTTCAGCCTCCGCGCGAGCGCCTTCAGCGTGGCGGGGCCCGCCTCGAGGGCCTTCGCGACCGCCTCCTCGTCCGGCTTCAGGCGGGACTTCTGCGCGTACACGGCGGCGTAGCGCGGGACCTCGTCCGTCGCGGCCCAGAGGACCCCGCGGGGCGTCCACACGCTCTGGACCTTGCCCGCCTCCATCAGCTCGGCGCCCCAGACCCGGACGTCCGCGAAGGGGGCGCGGGTATGCTCGAAGACGCTCGGCGGCTTCTGCTGGAGGAGGTTCAGGGCGCCCGCCCGCTCGACGAGGGCGAGGACGTCCTCCTTCCGTTCCACGGCGGGGAGCTTGCGCGCGAAGTACTCCCGGACCTCGTCCTCGCGGAACTGCGCCGCCTCGATCTCCGTCTCCGGGACGATCCGGCGCAGGATCTGCTTGTGGAGCTCCCGGAGCAGGGCGGACCGGTCCTCCATCAGGACGAGGTCGCTCACGCCCGCGAGGACCGCGTTGTGGGCGAACGGGGACGGGAGGTTCGAGAAGTCCGCGACCTTCACCGCAATCTCCCCCGCCTCGATCGCCTCGAGCACCCCCCGCGCGTGCGCGAGGTCCATCGCCTCGTTCAGGATCTCGTGGTATGTCTCCCGCACGACGGGGAAGTCCTCGAGTTCGTGGAGCCAGTCCAGGACGCGCTGGGACCGGAGCTGCTGGCGGCCGATGGAGACCTCCCGGCCCTTGTAGCTCCGGAGGATCATGAACGCGCGGGTCGCGCAGTGCCGGAACCGCTGCTTGAAGAGCTCCGTGTTCCGGACCGCCCGCCGGAGCTCCTCCTCGAGGCCCTTCGAGGTCACGAGGCCCGCGATCCCGTCGAGGTCGATCCGCTTCGGGATCGTGAGCATGAAGTTGTCGTCCGTGACGCTGACCCGCACGTTCGTCTTGTACTTCACCGTGATCGCGTGGGCGAACGCCCGGGAGAGCGCGTCGTTCACCCGCCGACCGAAGCAGTAGTGGAAGATCACGTTCCGCGTGCCCTTGTCGTCGATGTACCCCTCCACGACGACCTGGCGGTCCGTGGGCAGGTCCGGGAGGACGGCCCGCTGCTCCTGGACGTGGCTCACGAGGCTCCGCGCGGAGCCCTCGTCGAGGCGGAAGCTCCCGAGCAGCCACTCGACCGCGCCCGCCTCCCCGAGTCCGTCGACCTTGTCCGCCAGGAGGCGGCGGAACTCGCCGACGGCCCGCGAGAGGTCGAAGGACCGCGGGAGCATCTCGCCCGTCCACGAGGGGACCGTGGGCCTCCGGCCCGACGCGTCCTTCACGTACACAGTCATCCCCCGCACCCGGAGGAACTCGTACGTGCGCCCGCCGAGGACGAAGACGTCGTTCGGCTTCAGGTACTCGACGAACTTCTCGCTGAGCTCGCCGAGGGGCGAGCCCCGCTCGGAGATTACGTGGTACGAGCCCTCCTCCGGAATCGTCCCGACGTTCGTGAAGTAGATCAGCCGGGTCCCGCGCTTCTTCCCGAACCGCCGCTCCTCCTTGTCATACCAGACCTTCGCGAACACCTTCACGTCCGGGTTCCGGCTCGCGAGGTACTCCAGGACGCTCTCGAAGTCCCGCTTCGGGAGGTCGTGGAACGTGTACGCCCGGCGGATCAGGTCGAACGCCTCGTCGACCTCCCAGCGCTTCTCGAGGGACATCCCGATCACCGCCTGCGCGAGGACGTCGAGCGGGTTCCGGACGATGTCCACGCGGTCGATCCGGTTCTCGTACGCGTTCTTCACGAGGGTCGCGCACTCCATCACGTCCCACGGCTCGAACACGATCAGGCGGCCCACGGACGTGTCCCCGTAGTTGTGGCCCGCCCGCCCGATCCGCTGCAGGGCCTTCGCGATGGACTTCGGGGACCCGATCTGGCAGACGAGGTCGATGTACCCGATGTCGATGCCGAGCTCCAGGGACGTCGACGACACGACCGCCTTCAGGTCCCCGCGCTTCAGCTTCTGCTCGACGTCGATCCGCGTCTCCTTGGACAGGCTCCCGTGGTGGGCCTCGAGGTCCTCGATGCCCTGCTCCTTGAGCTTGAACGAGACGTGCTCCGTGCCGCTCCGGGTGTTCGTGAAGATCAGGGTCGTGCGGTGCTTCGCGATGAGGTCCGTCAGGAGGTCGTACATCTTCGCGTTCGCCTCCTGCATCGAGTACTCGGAGAGGTCCCGCACGGGGCACAACACCGCGATGTCCAGGGACTTCCGGCTCTCCACCTCGACGACGTGAACGTCCCGGAGCCGGCCGTTCGCGTAGCCCGCGAGGTACTTCGCGATCTCCTCAATCGGCGCGATCGTCGCGGACAGGCCGATTCGGCAGAACTCCTTCCCGACGTGCTCCTGGAGCCGCTCGACGGAGAGGGACAGGAGGGCGCCCCGCTTGTTCCCGCACACCTCGTGGATCTCGTCCACGACGACCCAGCGGACGTCCGAGAACCGCTCCCTGAACTTCGGAGCGGAGAGGACGAGGGTGAGGGACTCGGGGGTCGTGATGAAGATGTGGGGCGGGGTCCGCGCCTGGCGCTGCCGCTCCTGCGCGGACGTGTCCCCCGACCGGACGCCGACCCGGATCTCCGGGGCGGGCAGGCCCTTCGCGGCGGCGAGCTCCCGCATCTCCCGGAGGGGCTCCTCGAGGTTCCGGTTGATGTCGTTCGCGAGGGCCTTCAGCGGCGACACGTACACCGCGTAGATCTTGTCCTCCAGCGTCCCCTCGAGCTGGTTCGAGTACAGCTCGTTGATCACGGTGAGGAACGCGGTGAGGGTCTTCCCGGACCCCGTGGGGGACGAGATTAGCACGGTCCTCCGCTCGTGAATCAGGGGGACCGCGAACGCCTGCGGCTCCGTGAGGCCGGGGAACTTCGAGGCGAACCACTCCCTCACGAGGGGCTGGAGCAGGCCCAGCACCTCGTCCCGGGTGTACTGCTTCGTTACGGTCCGTATCATTTCCCGCCTCGTGAGAAATCGCGAAGTATAGCAGCTTGGAGTAAAAGGGTTTTGGGACGGCAGGGCCGGATCCGCGTCCCGCGCTCGCTCTCAGGATTCGATGCGGAGACAAATAATCGTTTATACGGCCTGATAGATGGAATCGCGTTCCTCACGGTGGCCCATGGCCCGGACCCATGCGCTCCTTCTCACTCTCGTCCTGACGGGGATCGCCCTCGCGCCCGCCCTCGCGCAGGCGCTGGACACGACCCCGCCCTGGGCCACGAACTGGGGGCCGCGCGGGACGGGCGTCGCCGTGGACACGCGGTTCCAGGTCCAGTGGAGCGAGCGGATGGACTGGCCCTCCGTCGAGGCGAGCTTCGTCTACTCGGACGGGCAGGTCGTGCGGACGGCGGGGACGTGGTCCCACAGCGACACGACGAACGCCTCCTCCTTCGCGCCCGCCGTGCTCCTCCTCCCAGGCACGACGTACACCGTGCGGTTCGCGTCGACCGCGCGGGACGCGGCCGGGAACCCGCTGGACCAGAACCGGAACGGCGTGGGCGGGGAGCCGTGCGACGTGGGCCCGCCCTCGATGCCGGACTGCCTCGTGTGGTCGTTCGCCACGGCGGCCCCGCCCCCCGACACGACCCCACCGCGGGTCCTCTCCGTCTCGCCCGCGGGCGGGAGCGTCGTGCCCACGGACGCCCCGATCGAGGCCCGGTTCAGCGAGTCGATGGACGCGGCCTCCGTCGAGACGGCGTTCGGGTACTCGGACGGCTTCACCTTCTACCGGGTCTCGGACGGCACCGCGAGCTGGATCGCGACGAACACGACGGACGACACCCTGCGGTTCGTGCCCCGCCTCGAGCTCGCGCCCGGCGGCCGGGTCACCGTCTACCTGGACGGGGCCGTCGCGAGGGACCCCGCGGGGAACCTCCTCGACGGCGACGGGGACGGCACGGGCGGGGACGGGTACTCGTGGACGTTCTTCATCGCGGGCGACGCGCGCCCGCCCACGGTCGTGATGACGTCCCCGGTTGAAGGCGCGGGCGTGGTTTCCGTGTCCGCCTCGATCCGGGTCGTCTTCAGCAAGGCGATGGCACGGGCGGGCACCGAGGCGGCGTTCTCCCTCCGGGGCGGGTCGGACCCCCCGCTGAACGCGAGCGACGGGATCGTCGCCTGGAGCGGCACCCGCTTCCCGGACGACACCCTCGTGTTCAACCCGCGCCCGAACCTGCGGGTCGCGACCGCGTACGCGTTCCGCATCGCGGCGGACGCGGCGGACCGGGAGGGCCTCCACTTCGACGGGAACGGGAACGGGACGTCGGAGGGGTCCCCCGCGGACGACTTCGAGCTCCGCTTCACGACGGAGGCGCAGGACCTCACCCCGCCGGGCGTCACGGACCGGACCCCCGCGGCGAGTGCCACGGACGTGATCCCCGCCACGGCGATCGCGGTCACGTTCAGCGAGCCGATGAACCGGACCTCCGTGGGGTACGCGTTCTCGTACACGGACGGGGGCTCGACGTTCTCGGTCGCCGACGGGACCGTGGCGTGGGAGACCGCCTCCGGCGCGTTCTCGTTCCAGCCCACGCGCGCCCTGGACTTCGGGACGCGGTACACGGTCACGCTCGCGGCGGGCGTCCCCACGGACTCCGCGGGGAACCCGCTGAACGGCGGGGCCGAGGAGACGTGGAGCTTCACGGTCGCGTCCCAGGCGGACACCGTGCGGCCCTCGATCGTGTGGACCTCGCCCTTCCCGGATCAGGCGAACGTGAGCCGGACCGCGCGGATCTCGATCGTCTTCAGCGAGGCGATGGACAAGGCGAACGTCCAGGCCTCGATCCGGATCACGGGGTCCGTGGCCCTCACGGACTTCCGCTGGCCGAACGACGCGACCGTAGACTTCGCGACCGCGTCGCCGATGGCGTACCGGACCGCGTACGTCGTCTTCGTCCTGACGGGGGCGACGGACCTCGCGGGGAACGGCCTCGCGCAGCCCGTAGAGATCCCGTTCACGACGGAGGCGTGGCGGGGGCGGGTGCACGGCCGCGTCGTCGACGAGGGCCTCTCCCCGGTCGATGGGGCCCGCGTCCAGTTGAACGGGTTCAGCGTCCTCACGGACCCGAACGGGACGTTCGCGTTCGAGGGCGTGGAGGAGGGCGCGTACACGATCACGGTCTCCCGCGAGGGGTTCGAGACGCGGACCGAGAGCCGCCAGGTCGAACCCGAGCAGGGCGACCTCGGGACAATCGTCCTGGTGCGTCCCTCGGCGGTGTCGAGCCCGGTCGCGTGGGCGGCCCTCGGGGCCCTCGTGTTCGCGGCCGTCCTCGTCCTCGCGGTCCTGCTCCGGCGCCGGCGCGCCCGGCCCACGGAGCACTACGAGACGTGGAAGCCCGCGAGGGTCGTCGTCGTGGAACCCGCGGCCCGCCCGCCCCGGGACCGGCCCTAGCTCACTTCGTGTAGTCGTAGAACCCGCGGCCCGTCTTCCGGCCGAAGAGGCCCGCGGCGACCATCTTCCGCAGGAGGGGCGCGGGGCGGTACTTCGGGTCCCCCAGGCCCCTCTGGAGGACCTCCATGATCTGGAGGCACGTGTCGAGCCCGATGAAGTCCGCGAGCTCGAGGGGGCCCATCGGGTGGTTCATGCCGAGCTTCATCACGGCGTCGATCGCCTCCTTCGTCGCGACCCCGTCCTGGAGCGCGAACACGGCCTCGTTGATCATCGGCATCAGGATCCGGTTCGAGACGAAGCCGGGGAAGTCGTTCACCTCGACCGGGGTCTTCCCGAGGCGGGTGCACAGGTCGAGGGCGGCCTTCGCGGTCGCGTCGCTCGTCTGGAGGCCGCGAACGACCTCGACGAGCTTCATTACCGGGACCGGGTTGAAGAAGTGGACGCCGATGAACCGGTCGGGGCGGGAGGTCGCGGACGCCAGCTCCGTGATCGAGATCGACGAGGTGTTGCTCGCGAAAATCACGTGCCCCGCGGCCTTCTTGTCGAGCTCCGCGAACACCTGCTTCTTCAGGGCCGCATCCTCGGGGACGGCCTCGATGACGAGGTCCGCATGCGCGGCGTCGTCGAGATGGGTCGTCGCGCGGATGCGCGCCCGCGCGGCCTTCCGGGCGTCCTCCGTGAGCCTGCCCTTCTCCACCGCCTTCGCGAGGCCCTGGTCGATTGCGGCGAGACCCTTCACGAGGAACCGGTCCTCGATGTCCCGCATCACGACCTCGAGGCCCGCCAAGGCGGCGACCTGCGCGATGCCCGCGCCCATCTGGCCCGCGCCGAGGACCGCCACGGTCTGGATGGCCATGGGGGCGGGTACGGGCGGGCGGGTCTTATGCCTGACGTCCCGCCGCGGGCGGCACGGTGGGCGACGCGGTTCCCGGCACGACGTTGCCGAACGCCCGGAAGTACAAGTACGCGAGCCAGAGGTATGCGGGCATCTCAATCATGCGGTACACGGAGATGTCGTTGAGGATCCCCGCGACCGTGCTGATGTGGATGTCCCCGGTGCCCAGGCCCGCGGGCACCACGAGGTACGCCACGTACGTCGCGACGACGGCGAGCGCGACCAGGAGGCCCACGGACCCGGGCAGGTGGAGGCGCAGCCTCTTCGGGAGAAGGGACCGGATCTGGAGCCCGAGCGCGACGATGAGCAGGACCGTCGGGACGGTCGTGATTGCGATGAAGACCTCCGTCGGCCCGCGGAGCTGCCGGACGGGCTGGAAGGCGACGTAGGCGTCGTACGCCTGCGAGAGGAAGACCCCGAAGACGATCACATAGAGAATCGCGGCGACCCAGAAGAGGGCGTAGGAGACCTTGATCGCGGACTGGTGGGCCGCCTTGAACGGCCGGCGGTCCAGGAAGAGGAGCGTGGAGCCCACGGACAGGAACAGCGCCCCGAAGGCGGAGAGGAACGGCAGGGCGAAGGCGATGAGCGCGCCCGCGGTGATCCCGAGCCCGCGCCTCGTGCGGACCCCGGGCGGCATCTCGGGCGGGGCCGGCGGCGGGAAGTACGCCCCGGGCGGGTACGCGGGCCGGGGGGCGGGGGCGTAGGCGTATCGGAGCGGGGTCCCGCACCAGTGGCAGAACACGAAATCCGGCGCGACGCCCGCCCCGCACGAGGGACATCGCGCCGGCACGTTCCCCCACACGGCCCCGCGAATGCGGGAGGCGGGGAAAAGCGTTCCCCCTTCGTTCGGCCCCTCACACCCGCTCGATGATCATCGCCATCGCGTTCCCACCGCCGAGGCAGAGCGTGGCGAGCCCGCGCTTCGCGTTCCGGTCCTTCATCGCGTACAGCAGGGTCGTCAGGATCCGCGCCCCGCTGCATCCGAGCGGGTGGCCGAGGGCGACCGCCCCGCCGTGGACGTTGAACCGCTCCGGCTTGAGCCCGAGCTCCCGCATCACCGCGACGCTCGCGGCCGCGTACGCCTCGTTGTGCTCGACCAGGTCGAAGTCGTCGATCGTGAGCCCGGTCTTCTTCAGGATCTTCCGGACGGTGGGGATCGGCGCCTCCATCACCCACTCCGGCTTCGTCCCCGCGGTCACGTAGTCCACGATGCGGGCCATCGGCTTCGCGCCGTGCTTCTCCGCCGCCGCGTCGGACATCACGACGAGCGCGGAGGCGCCGTCGCTGAGCTGGGACGAGTTCCCCGCGGTGACGAGCCCGCCCTCCTTGAACACGGGCGGCAGCTTCGCGAGCTTCTCCAAGGACGTGTCGCCGCGCACGCCCTCGTCCGTGTCGAAGACGCCGTGGCCGGGGACGTCCACGGGGACAATCTCGGCCTTGAACCTCCCCTCGTTGATTGCCTTCAGCGCGCGGTGGTGGCTCTCGAGGGCGAACCGGTCCTGCTCCTCCCGGGTCACGTGGAACCGCTCCGAGACGACCTCGCCCGTGATCCCCATGTGGAACTGGTTGTACACGTCCCACAGACCGTCGTGGATCATCGCGTCGAGGAACTGGACGTGGTTGTAGCCGATCCCCCAGCGCGCTTCCTTCACGAGGTACGGGGCGCGGCTCATCGACTCCATGCCGCCTGCGATGATCACGTCCGCGGAGCCGGCCTTAATCGCGTCCGCCGCGATCGACACGGCCTTCATCCCGGAGGCGCACACCTTGTTCACGGTGACCGCGCCGATGCGGTCCGGGAGGCCCGCCATGAGGAGCGCCTGGCGGGCGGGGTTCTGCCCGCCGCCCGCCTGGATCACGTTCCCCATGATCACCTCGTCGACGTCGCTCCCGTGGAGTCCGGAGCGGCTGAGGGCCTCCGCGACCGCGATCGACCCGAGCTTCACCGCCTCTACGTTGCGGAGGGTGCGCCCGTACTTCCCGACCGGCGTCCGGCACGCGCTCGCGATCACGGCTTCCGTCACGGCCTCACTCTCGGGAGGAAGGACTGCCGGCGCGGTAATAAGCGTGTTGCCATGTCGCTTCGACGGACTACATCGGGTGGAAGAATCCAAGGGAGGGAGCGGGATGGCCCCCGCATGACGTACCCGCAGCCTCCCATCATCCCGGGCCCGCTGCCGACCGCGACCGGACCGTCCCCCTACGCGTCCCCGTACCCGGCGGCGCCGTACGGCTACCCGCCCCCTCCGGAACCCGTGAACTCCCTCGTGAGCACGGGATCCGTGCTCGCGATCCTCGGCGGGCTCCTCCTTGGGGTCGGGTGGCTCGCGCCCTTCGAATGG
>DATBXC010000046.1:0-2569 GCA_036514455.1 Thermoplasmata archaeon
GACGGCGGCACGACGTGGTCCCCGAACATCCCCGTGACGACCGCGTCGACGCCCCTGACGTACACCCGCCCCGGCGACTACCTCGCGATCGAGTCCGACCCCTGGGGGAACATCTGCGTCGTCTGGACGGACGGCCGGGGCGCGGACCTCGACATCTACTTCGCGAAGCTCCTCCGGTCCATCCGCCACACGGTCGACACGATCCCCTCGGGCCTCATCGTCGGCGTGGACGGGCAGCAGTACAACGCGCCCGCAAGCTTCTCGTGGGCGCCGGGGAGCCGGCACGAGATCCAGGCCCCGAGCCCGCAGCCCGTGACCGCGCAGACCCGTCGCGTCTTCGCGTCGTGGAGCGACGGCGGGGGCGTGGTCCACACGGTCACCGCGCAGAACGCGGAGACCACGTTCGCCGCCACGTTCCGGACGGAGCATCTCGTGACGGTCCGGAGCGCCCCCGTCCCGCTGACCCTGCTCGTGGACGGGGCCTCGATCCTCCAGTCGACGGACTACTGGTGGGCGGAGGGCAGCCCGCACGTCCTCTCCGTGCCGAGCCCGCAGGCCGGCGCGATGGCGGGGGAGCGGTACACGTTCCGCGCGTGGAGCGACGGCCTGCCTCGGAACCACACGGTCGCGCCCGTCGCGCCCGCTGCGTTCGAGGCGGACTTCCAGCGGCAGTTCCTCCTCACGGTCCGCTCGCCGCGGGGCACGCCCACCGGGGGCGGATGGTACAACGCCTCCGACGTCGCGACGTTCTCGGTCGCGGACGAGGTGGCGGGCGGGACCGGGACCCGGTACCTCTTCGCGAGCTGGTCCGGGGACTCCACCGCCGCGACCGCCGCCGCGAGCCTCCCGATGGACGGTCCGAGGACCGCCACCGCCACGTGGCGGACGGAGCACCTCCTCACGATCATCAGCCCGCACGGGACGCCCCAGGGCGCGGGCTGGCACGCGGATGGGAGCCAGGTCACCGCGAGCATCGAGGACACGGTCACCGAGAGCGGCACGGCGTACCGGTTCGCGGGCTGGACCGGGGACGCCACGGAGCCATCGAGCCTCGTGCTCGTGACGATGGACCGTCCAAAGACCCTGACCGCTGCGTGGGAGGTCGTCCCCGCCACGGGCGGGCCGACGGGGGTCGCGTTGGACCCACTTCCGTGGATTCTCGTGATCGCGGTCCTCGCCGTCGCGATTTTCCTCGTGATCGTGTGGCGGCGGCGCCGGCGGAAGGACGACGAGGCCCGCCCGCCGCCCGCATGAGCCCGCGCCCTTCAAATAGGCCCGTGGGGGTTCCGCTCCCGGCGAGGCGATGCGGACCCCGGTCATCCTCGTGAACCTGAAGGCGTACCCGGAGGCGCTCGGCCGGAAGGCCGTCGCGTTCGCGAGGATGTGCGCGGAGGTCGGGGAGAAGACGGGCGCCTCGATCGCGATCGCCCCGGCCGCGCCCGACCTCGCGCTCGTCGCGCACGAGGTCCGGATCCCTGTGCTCGCGCAGCACGTCGACGCGGTCGAGGTGGGCGCGAGGACCGGGTGGCTCCCGCCCGAGGCCGCGCTCGCCGCGGGGGTCGCGGGGACCCTCCTCAACCACTCCGAGCGGTCCGTCCCGCTGGACGACCTCGAGGTCCTGATCCCGCGGTGCACGAAGCTCGGGCTGGAGGTCGTATGCTGCGCGGACGACCTCGCGGAGGCGGAGGCGGTGGCGCGGTTTTTCCCGGACTATGTCGCGATCGAGCCGCCGGAGCTGATTGGCGGGGACGTGAGCGTCACAAGTGCGAAGCCCGAGGTCGTCGCGGGGGCGGTCGAGCGGATCCGCGCGGTGAATCCCAAGGTGGAGGTCTTGTGCGGGGCGGGGGTGAAGACGGGCAAGGACGTCGCGAAGGCGATCGAGCTCGGGGCCGTGGGCGTCCTCCTCGCGTCCGGGGTCGTGAAGGCGAAGGATCCGAGGAAGGCCCTGATGGACCTCGCGAAGGGGCTCCGCTGAGTCCCGGCGAGTCGGGCGCGGGTGGTCGGCCTGGGTAAGTACATAATAGAGGGCCAATTCATCGCTCGGTCAATCGCTGTCGGACATCCGGAGGGCCGCAATGGAGGGATTGCCCGCACCGCAGGGGGGAGGGGAATCTCAGGGACCGCAAATCCGCGCGGCCCGGAAACAGGTCGCCGTCGTCGTGGTGTCCCTCGCGGTCGTCATCGCCGCGCTCGCCGTCGCGGTCGTCTATCTCGCCAGACCCTCGGGGGTGCGGTATCTCACCATGACTGAGTACTACGACCTCGGGGAGGGGAACGCGGTCTGGCCTTGGAACTGGCCCACCCTCGCGAACGGGAGCGTGATCCGCGTCCAAGATCGCATCCACGATATCTACACGGACTTCTCGCCCACCGTGACGATGGTGTTCCGCTACACGGGAGTGCGGTTCGACACCGATTTCGCGATCGAGAGTAGCGCCGACAACCTCTGCCACTACGGGGTGAACGACACGGTACGGCTCGTCGGGACCGTGAGCGAGCCCGTTCCCGGGTACCGTGGCGTATGGGGATGGAGCTTGGAGGAGGGGAGCCCGGCGGCTCCCACGGCCTC
>DATBXC010000047.1:0-8453 GCA_036514455.1 Thermoplasmata archaeon
GGCCTTCCGGATCGCGGCCTCCAGGGCCTCGAGCCGGTCCGGCACGCGGCCCAGGAGCACGGGCTCCCCGCCCGCCTCCCGCACGACGGAGGCCATCGTGAACGCGTTGATGTCGTACACCTGGCCCGGGCGGATCGGCCTCCCGGGCGGGACGACCTCGTCCCCCGTCGTGAGGATCGCGACGCGCGGCCGCGCGTACACCTCGACCTCCTTCCGCCCGACCGCGGCGACCGCGCCGACCTTCGCGGGCGTGAGGACCTCGCCCGCCCGCACGACGGCCTCGCCCCTCCGGATGTCCTCCCCTTTTCGGGAGACGTTCTCGCCGGGGTGCACGGGCGAGTACACCCGCACCACCGCGCCCTCGCGCTCCGTGTCCTCGACCATCACGACCGCGTCCGCGCCCCGCGGGAGCGTGGAGCCCGTCGCGACCTCCGTGCACGCGCCCTTCGCGACCCGCTTCCGCGGGACCGTGTCCGCGTACAGCGTCTCGATCCGCCGGAACTCGACGGGCCGGAACTTGCCCGCCCGGAACGTGTCCGAGGCCCGCACCGCGTACCCATCCATCGCCGCGCGGTCCGCGAGGGGCACGTCGATCCCGGAGACGACGTCGGCCGCCGCGACCCGCCGCAGCGCGTCCAGGAGCGGGACACGCTCCGCCCGGTCGATCGGCGTCGCGAGCTCCATCAGCATCCGGAGCGCGTCGTCCAGGGAAACGAGCGCCTTCAGGGGCCGCATGCCGTGGCCGTGGTGCGCCCGGTCGTCGTAGTCGTGTCCGCGGCGGGCCCGCCTCACCGGCGCATCACCCCGACCGCGTGGCCGAGCTCCGGGAGGATCAGGGCCTTCGTCGCGAGCCCGCACGCATCCGGCGAGCCGGGGAGGCAGAACACAAGCTTGCCCCGGTACACGCCCGCGATCGCGCGGCTCAGCATCGCGGCGCTCCCGATCTCCCGAAAGCTCAGCGCGCGGAAGATCTCCCCGAACCCGGGCAGCGTCTTCTCGAGCCTCGGGGCCAGGGTCTCAATCGTCACGTCGCGGGGCGCGAGGCCCGTCCCGCCGTTCGTCACGACGGCGTCCGCGACCCGCGCCGCGCGGTCGACCGCATCCGCGATCGCCTCGGGCTCGTCCTTCACGATCGCGGCGAAGACGACCCGGTGGCCCGCCTCCGTGAGGAGCTTCTTGAGCAGCGCGCCGGACTCGTCCGTCGCCTCCGTGCGGCTGTCGCTCACCGTGATCACGCCGCACGCCACGCTCCGCGGTGCGTGGGCCCGGTGCTCCTCGACGGCCATGGCCCTTGAGGGGAAGCGGGGCGGGTTCAAGAACCGTTCGACGGGGCGGCCTCCCGCTCACCCAGAACGACGGGGAGGGACCGGGCTCAGTGGGTCCGCGGGACCGCGCGTCGCCGCTCGACCCACGTGCCCACGACGAACAGGACCGCGCTGCCCCAGACGAGCGTCGAGAAGAACAGGACCGTGGGGTTCGTGAAGATCCCCAGGGGCACGACGAGGCCCAGGAGGGCGGTGAGGATGACGAGGTTCCGGAGCACCTTGGCCCACTCCATCACCGACTTCAGGTCGGCCCCGGCTCTTAAGAATTCCGCACGAAGGCTCGTTGTTGCCATCGCCCAGGTCACGACAGGTATGTGTCAAGAGGGCTTGCGACGTAGTGCCGATACCGATATGTACAGTATGTTTTGCTCAGCCGGAACCCGCCCCGCGGCCCTTCCGCTTCGACACGACGCGCACGCCCTGGATCCGAGTCGCCGGGTACTGGCCCGCCACGTCCTTCTCGAGGGACTTCACCATGTCCCAGACCGTGAGCAGCGCGACCGTGACGCCGTACAGGGCCTCCATCTCCACGCCGGTCTTGTATGTCGCGGACACCTCGACCGTGGCGGTCACGCGGTCCCGCTTCACCGCGAACCCCGCGGACGCGGATGTGATCGGGACCGGGTGGCAGTGCGGGAGGGCCTCCCACACGCGCTTCACGGCCTGGAGAGCCGCGACCTCCGCGGTGCGGACCGGGTCGCCCTTCTCGACCCGTCCCGCGCGGACCGCGCGGAGCGTGGCGGGCCGGAGGAGGAGGTCCCCGGTCGCGACCGCGCGGCGGGGCACCTCCGGCTTCTCGGAGATGTCGACCATCCGGGCCATGCGCGGGGCGCCCATCGGGGGCCGGGGCATAAGGGTTCGCGGGCACCCCCTCGGGCGGGCGCGAACGTTCATGCCCCCCACGACGTGTCGCGCGGGGCGGTGGTAGGACGGCCCGCCCCGGGACCACGCACCCGATGTACCCGCCGACGCTCCGGTTCGCCCTCGGCGCGCTCCTCCTTCTCGCGACCGCGCCCCTCTGGCCGACGCAGCTCCCGTGGCTCCCGGGGTTCACGACCGCCGTGGCGGTCCTGGTGTGCGCGGTGTTCCTGTCCGCGTGGGACCGGCTCCAGGACGCGCTCCCGAGCCCGTGGAGCCGGCCCGGGTCCGCGGCGCTGACCCGCACGGAGCGCGCGATGCCCGTCGTGTACGCGGTCTCCCTCGTGTCCGTCGGCCTGGGGGTCGGGAGCCTCCTGTTCCTGTACCCGCGGGTCCCGCCGTTCCTCCCCGCGGAGTGGCTCCTCGCAATCCTGTCCGGCGCGTTCCTCCACCTCCCCGCGGTGTGGGCCCCATGCGTGATCGGCCACGGCGCGCTGCTCCTGCTCGGCGCGATGGGGCTCGAGGACCGCCGGGCGTTCGCGCTCGTCGTCGCGGGGTCCGCGGCCCTGTTCGCGATCGGGGTCCTGGGTCTCGGCGCGCAGGTGAACGGCACCGCGGTCCCCGGGAGCCCGTGGTGGGCCCTCTCCGGCCTCACCGCCGTCGGGTACGGCCTCGCGGCGATGGGGTGGAAGCGGGAGGCGCGGATCCCGGAGGGCCTGGAGTGACCTCGGCCCCCCCGCCCGAGCGGTTGGCCTTGAGTGAGGGCAACTCGGCGGAGACGTTGGAGGGGCGCGAGCGACTCCGCTGCCCTCGCGAGCATCATAGCGCCCGCCCACTCTCGGTCGCGGCTGCTTCACCAGCACGGAAGCTTGATTTCCGCGGAGTCGCGTTCCCGGAGCATGGAACCTTCACACCGAAACGGGGGACCGCCGGTGCCTCCGCAGCCTTCGGAGGGCGGGGACGGTCGGCTGCCGATGGCGTTGAGCGCGGCCGCGATTTCGATTGCGGCCTTCGCCCTCCTTCTGTCCCTGGCAATCCCGGGGCCGACAGGGGGAGTCGGGCCCACCGGGCCCCAGGGGCCGACGGGGCCGATGACCCTCGCGGCGTACGACGAGCAAGAGGGAGGCTGGACGATCAACGCCACTTGCACGCACTACTCGGGGGCGGAGGTGTCCATCACGGTGCCCGGGCCCGGGACGATCGTCGCGTCCGCCACGATCCAGGTCACTCTCGAGCACGCGACCGGCGTCGAGGATCTGGTTTGGATGTTCATCGGCATGACGGCGGTCGATTGCACCCTCGGAAGCAGGCTAATCATCGCGAATGTGGAGGAGGTCGAGGGGGCCGGAAACTACATAGAGACCGTCCCCGGGATCCGGCCCCTGGCCGTGACGGCCCCGGGCACGTATTCTTTTTATGTTAACGGCCTCATGGTGAATGGGCAGAGCCAGGGAGACGAACTCACCCGGGCGGAACTCGTCGCGATCTTCTACCCCCAGTAGGTTCGAGGGGACACCTCCCTGCGGGCCGGGCGGACCGAGCGGACGTCCGACTGCCGGCGATCGGCTCCACCGGGCTACCTCTCCGTCTTCCAGATCGGGACGATCTCCTTGACCTGGTCCATCGCCCACGCGGCCGCCTCGAACGCCTCCGCGCGGTGGGGCGTGGAGCACGCGATCGCGACGGACGGGCGGCCCACGGGGACCCGCCCGAGGCGGTGGACGATCGACATCTCGAGGACCCCGAACCGCTTCCGCGCGGCCTCGACGATCTCCGCCATCTTCTTCAGGGCCATCGGGCGGTACACCTCGTAGTCCAGGACCTTCACGCCGGGATCCGAGCGCACGGTCCCGAGGAAGAGCACGACGGCGCCCGCGTCGGGGCGGCGCACGCTGTCCGCTACGGCCTCGACGTCGATCGCCGTCCGCTGGATCTCCACGAACCCGCCCGTCCCTCCGCTCACGGGGGGCATCAGGGCGACCTCGTCCCCGTCCCGCAGCCTCGCGGAGGGATTCGCGAACTCGTGGTTCACCGCGACGAGCATCGCGCCCTCGAAGCCCTTCAGCCGCGGGTGCCTCGCGAACACCGCCTCCAGGAGGTCCCCCACGGTCGCGCGGTCCGCGAGGCGCACCGTGGACTCCTTCGAGCCGACGACCTCGCGGTACGTCGCGAAGAACTTCACCGTGACCTGCATCGCTGCGGCTCCGTCCGAGGTGGGCCGCGGGCCATAAGGGTTTCGCGCCGCCAGGTTGGCCTTGAGTAAGGGCAACTCGAGCGGGCGCCCTCCCGGCCGCCGCAAGGCATATGACGCCAGCGCGCCGATTCCCTCCGGGGGACGGCGATGGGCAGCGAGACGAAGGAGACGCCGCGCGAGTTTCTCCTCGACTGCGCCCGCTTCTACCGGGGGCTCGGCTTCTTCGCGCAGCACGCGTCCCTCACGGACGAGGCGCTCGCGGACGAGCTCGAGCGGATCCGGCGGGAGGAGTGGGAGTGGCACCTCGACCCGAATCGCACCGAGGACCAGCTCACCCTCGCGTCCTGGGACAAGGACCGCGTGTGGTGGGAGGACGCGTACGAGTGGCTCGGGGACCTGGAGACGATGTACACGGACGCCCTCCTGGGCTGGGCCCGGGTCTCCCGGGGCGCGTTCCGGCCCACGGACATCGTGGAGACGTGGGCGTCCCCGGACGGGCCCGTCACCGTGGAGTTCACGATGGACGGCGTGCGGTACCGCTTGACCCCGAAGATCGAGGGGTCGACGGAGGCCCTCGACCTGGACGTCCTGGGACCGATCAACGCGCTCATCGCGCCGAGCGGGCTCCGGTTCCAGGAGGTGGACACGACGGACCAGACCACGTGCCTCGTCGCGGTGACCCCCGCGGAGCGGGAGGCCCTCGCCCGGCGGGGCTGGCCGCTCCAGGATTGGATCCCGGTCACGCCGCCGCCTCCCCTCGCCCCGCCGCGGCGGCCTCCGCCGCCCCCGCCGCCGTCGGGGCCCCCCAGGAAGAAGGGATGGTTCTCCCGAGGGTGAGGCGATGCGGGGTCGCGCGCGGCGCGCGCCGGTTGGCCTTCCTTAAGGGTAACCGCCCTCACCGCGCGGCGGCACCCGCCACGGCCCGGCCCTCTGCGATCCGCCGCCGGGCCTCCTCGAGCGCCCGCCTCGCATGGACCTCGAGCACGTCGACGGCCCGCCTCCGCGCGTCCGCGTCCGCCGCGGGGCCCACGTACTCGTACACCTGCCGCCGCCGCCCGCCGTCCGGTTCGTAGTGCCACACGTAGAGGTAGTCGCGCCCCTTCACCGGCTTCACCCGCACGCCGCATCCGAGTTCCATGGTCCAGGGCAGGAGTTGGCCTTACTTAAGGCCAACCGGGGGAGATGGCCGAAGGTACTCCGAGGGCCCCCCCGGCCTACTGTTTCGCGTACGGCCCGATGCTCGACCCTGCGAGGAGCATCGCGGCGACGAGCGCCCGCGTGTTCCGGTCCTCGATGTGGACGAGCTGCTGCTCGAGCATCTTGTGCTGGTCCGCGAGGAACTGAGACTGGATCGGCGACACGTGCGTGAGGTACGCGGGCGCGTACTCCCGCAGGACCTCCCCGACCGTCGGAACCGCACCGATCATCGCCCGCCCCATCGCCCCGAACATGCTGCTGAACAACCCGGACACCCCGTGCGCGGTACGTGGGGCCGGCTAAAAGACCCCTCGGACCCCCGACGGTCAGCCCTCCCCCACCCCTCCGCTTCCACTGGAAAGCTTTAACGCCACCCCACGGCTTCGCGGGGACCGGAGTGAAGGTCCTCCTCGTCACGTTGACCCGCGACACGCGCGAGATCGAGGCGCTGCTCCGGAGCGCGGGCCACGAGCTCGTGGACACGATCGTCCAGGTCCGCGACGCGCCGGACCGCCGCTACTTCGTGGGCAAGGGCAAGCTCGAGGAGATCGCGGAGCGGCTCGGGTCCCTGGACGTCGACCTCGTCCTGTTCAACGGGGAGGTCCACCCGTCCCAGCACCACCACCTCGAGAAGCGCCTGAAGAACGAGTGCTACGACCGCCTCCGCCTCATCCTCGAGATCTTCGCGGAGCGGGCCCACGGGCGGGAGGCGAAGCTCCAGGTCGAGCTTGCCCTCCTCCACTACGAGGTCCCAATCCTCCGGGAGTGGATCCACAGCGCGGCGGTCGGCGAGCGGCCCGGGTTCATGGCGGGCGGCGAGTACCGCGTCGACGTGTACCTGGAGACCGTGAAGCGCCGCCAGCGCCGGATCGAGGAGGACCTCGACCTCGTGCGGCAGGAGCGGGGCCGCCGCCGGGCCGCGCGGAAGGACCGCGGATTCTACCTCGTCTCCCTCGCGGGCTACGCGAACGCGGGGAAGAGCTCGATGCTCAACGCGCTCACCGGGGAGCACGTCCTCGTCGAGGAGCGGATGTTCTCGACCCTATCCACGACGACCCGCGCGCTGCGCGGCGTGCGGAAGCGCATCCTGCTCACGGACACGGTCGGCTTCGTGGACCAGGTCCCGTTCTGGATGGTCGAGGCGTTCCACTCGACGTTCGAGGAGATCTACGAGTCGGACCTCGTCCTCCTCCTCGTGGACGCGTCCGACCCGCCCGCCGAGATCCTCCGCAAGGTCCGGCTCGCGGCCCGCACCCTGCTCCCCCGGATTGGGGGCGCCTCGATCCTCCCCATCCTCACGAAGTCGGACCTTGTCTCCCCCACACACCTCGAGGAGACCGTGCGGATCCTGGGACAGTCCGAGTTCCATGTCCCGCCCCTCGCGACGTCCGCGACGACCCGCCAGGGCCTGCCCGAGCTCGTCGATGCGATCGCGGCGCGGTTCGCCTTCCCCCTCGAGATCGTCCTCCGACTCCCCGTGGGCCCGGAGGGCGCGGCGGCCCTGAGCTGGCTGTACGCGAACGGCGAGGTCCTCCGCGCGGACTACGGCCCGCGGCACACGGAGGTCCGGGTGCGCTGCCGGCGGGAGGACGCGGAGCGCGTCGCGGGCCTCGGCCGGGTCGTCTCCCAGGCCGCCGTCGGACCCGGGGACGGCCTCAGTCCCGCACCTTGAGCTCGAGCCGCTTCCGGTCGACGCGCCGCGCGTACCGCTCCGGGAGGTCGTTCTCCGCGAGGTGCTCGATCCGCGCGCGGTTCTTCAGAAAGACCTCCTTCGAGGTCGTGTTGACCAGCTTCTCGAACTCCCGCGCCTTCTTCACCGTGTCCCCGAAGTCGAACCCGCCGACGAGGATCACGAGGGCCGCGGAGATCGCCTCCCAGAACACCCACGGCCCGAGCCCGGACACGATCGTGTTGAAGATCGCCACCGTCATCGCCCACGCCCGGGCCTGCGGGACGTACGCGAGGAGCGCGAAGAACACGAGGACGATGCCCAGGACGAACAGGGCGGCGCTGATCTCGAACCGGTACTCCTGGTGGAGGTCCCCGATGAAGGCGCCGAATCCCCTGCGCAGCCGCCGCACGGGCCCGCGCAAGGTCCGGCGGTTAAAAGCTTTATCGGGGTCGGGCGTACCCGACACGCGCTGACGATGGCCGCCCTCCGGACCCCACTGTACGGCTGGCACGCCTCCCGCGCCGCGCGGATCGTGGAGTTCAGCGGGTGGGAGATGCCCCTCCTGTACACGGGCATCGTCGAGGAGCACGCGGCGGTCCGCACCGCCGCGGGCCTCTTCGACGTGAGTCACATGGGGAAGCTGCTCCTCGAGGGCCCGGGCACCCACGCGGCCGTGAGCCGCCTGTCCACGAACGACATCCCGAACGTGCCGGGGCGGGCCCGGTACACGCACCTCCTGGACGACCAGGGTCGGGTCCTCGACGACGTGATCTTCACATGCCTCGCGCCGGACCGGTTCCTGTGCGTGTGCAACGCGGGCCCCCGGCCCCGGGTCGTCCCATGGATCCGCGCGCACCTCTCGGGCCCGGAGCTCCGGGACCTCACCCCGGACTACCTGTGCCTCGCCCTCCAGGGTCCGGAGGCCCCGGCGATCCTGGGCGCGCTCACCCGCAGCGACCTCGGGACCATCCGGCCGTTCCGGGCCTTGGACATCGGCTTCCGCCCCCCGTCGGGTTCCGCGTCTCCACCGGAAACGGAGGGGTGGGGGCCCCGCCTCCTCGCCCTCACGCCGGACCCCGCCGCGGTCCTGATCACCCGCACCGGGTACACGGGGGAGGAGGGGTTCGAGATTTTCCCGCCCAGCCGCCTCGGGGTCCCCGTGTGGGAGGCATTGCTCGCGGCGGGCGCGGACGCGGGGATCCGGCCC
>DATBXC010000048.1:0-2978 GCA_036514455.1 Thermoplasmata archaeon
TCTCGCGGGACGCCGCGAAAGGCGGGCTCTTCTTCACGAAGGCCCTCGGGATGAGAGGGAAGAAGACCCAGGGGACGGAAGGCGAGGCGTTCACGGTGTACCGCCTGAGCCCGAAGGGGACCGCGATCATGCCCTTCGCGCCGACGCGGGAGATGTACGACAACCCCGCGGACTACGACGCGGACCTCGCCCACCTCGGGGAGAACACCTCAATCGGCTTCGCGACACGGGACATCCAGGGCGTGCAGGAGGCCCTGATCGCGCGGGGCGTGCGGTTCAGCCAGAAGGCGGAGAAGCAGCCGTGGGGCGGGTGGTCCGCGAGGTTCCTGGACGCGGACGACAACGTCTACTCGATCATCCAGATGGAGTAGACGTCAATCCCTCACCGCGGCGACACGGTGATCCGGACTCCGGGGGGCTCCGCCTCCCGACTCGCGCGCTTCGTGGCGACGAGCTCGACGATCGCGCCATCCCCTCCCGCTTCCTTCAGCATCGCCCTGGAGAGACCGTCGAAGACGGGGGCGACGAGGTTGTCAAGGTCTTTCCCGTGCGGGTTCTGGAGGTCCGCGGCCTGGTACCGTTCGCGAGGTAGGACGAAGTCAAGGCGGACGCGGTATCGCCCAGGGGGCAGTCTCCGACTCGCGGATTCCGCCCGCACGCGCTCAATCCAGGCCTTCAGCGCGGCGGTCTTCTTTCCCGACTTCACCGCGATGGGCTCGCCGAGAACTCGGATTCGCATTCCTAACCCCCCGGGGGGATTGTCGGGAGGGTCCATAGCGGTTGCGGACGCACGCCGCCGTCAATGGACGAGGCGACCGTCCCTGGAATCACGTGGGCTGGGCCCCGAGGGCCAAGGCGGCGGCCTGGCGCTCCCGCAGGGCCTGGAGGCGGGGCCAGACGGACACGAAGCGGCCCACGGCCTCTTCCGGGAGACTGCCCGCGCAGCCCAGGATCAGGTCCGCCACGGCGACGCCGTCGCGGAGCGCGAACACGCTCTCGCGGTCCCGCCGGGCCCGCGTCACGACGGCGGACGCGACGAGCTTCGCGAGGTGATAGGACAGGGTGGACTTCGTGACCCCGGTGATCCGCAGCAGATCCGCGAACGTCCGGACGCCCTGCATCGCGAGGTCCACGAGGACGGTCCGCGGCACGCGCTCCCGCAGCAGCGCGACGACACGGCGCTGCTCCTCGCGGTACGACTGGGCGAGGTAGTACCGCCGCCGGTGGCGGGCGGCCTCGGACAGCAGGAGGCCCTGTTTCTCCATGACCCCGAGGTGGTACGAGAGCATGCCCGTGGACATGCCCAGGGCCTGCCCTATCCGGCGCAGGTGGACGCCGGGGTTCGCGGTCAGGTATTCGTAGATGCGCCTGCGGCTCTCTAGCTCTAGTCCAGAATGCATGGAGTCACCCCGAAAAGGTGCTCTCGCTCAGCGAGAAACGACGAGGTACGTCGGCGGGACGAGCGCGGGCACCGCAATCACCGCGGGCTCACGGTCGTCGTAGACGGGGGACGCTCGGACGGGCTCCCGGCCCAGCGCGGCCATCAGGATGGCCAAGGCGAAGAACGCGAGCATCGCGGTCCAGGTCCGTCCGTTCGAGCCCATCTTGCCAAGACACACGGTATCGCGCCTTCATAAACCCTTTGGAACATGGGTGCGACCGCGGGACTCACTTCGCCCGGGACCAGAGGGCCGCCCCGAACTCCGGCATCACGGCGGTGCCGTTCCCGCCGCGGTAGATGTCCACCAGGTCGTAGCCGGCGTACTGGCGGGTGACGTTCGAGGAGACGATGTAGTCCGCGGTCGTGGCGGGCGAGTACGGCTCGAGCTCCACGCCCGTCCCCGCGAGGTGGATCGCGGCCTCGTACTTGCTCAGGTGGTCCAGGGCCACGACGTCGCCGGGCTGGGCCCGCTCCCGCAGTTCGCCGTACGCCTGGAACACCCCGCCCACGGGCGTGAGGAACGCGGCCGCGTTCACGACGAGGAGGGCCGCCGCGGCGACCGCGAAACGCCTCCGGAACGTGGGCGTCGCGGGGTCCCCGCCTTTCGCCGCCATCCACCACACAACAGGGTTCGCGAACACGACGTAGCGGGTGAGGTCCGCCCAGAACACGGCGGAGCGCTCGACGACCCACAGGGCCCCGGAGATCAGCCACGCGAGGACGTACGTGAGGCCGACCGCGAGGCCGAGGGCGCTCGCCTCCTCGTCCCGCAGGAGCGGGAGGCGGCGGATCTCCCGCCAGAAGGGCCCCGCCACGAGGAGGAAGAGGGCGATGAAGAACGGCAGTCGCACCGCCAGGATCCAGAGGTAGTCGCCGAGGTTCGCGACGGCCGCCGAGGTCGCGCGGCCGAACCAGGCGCTCGTCTGCCACGCCACGAGCAGGTTCCCCCCGGTGCCGTCCCAGAACAGAGCGAGGTTCCGGAGGGCCCACCCGCCCGCCAGCGTCCCGAAGACGCCGATCGCGGCGAGGTACCAGCGGTCCTTGAACACGGCCCAGCGGACGAACTTGAACCGCCATGCGAAGCCCGCCAGGCCCGCGATCAGGAAGAACGGGCCCACGGAGCTCTTCGTGAGGTACGCGATGCCGGCGGCGAGGCCCGCCACGAGGATCCACTTCGGCTCCTTGAGGCTCTTCAGGATCGCTGCGACCGTGACGACGAAGAGCAGGGTCACGAGGTTCTCCGCGTACCCCGTGCCCGTCGTCGCGATCAGGACCGGGTCGAGCGCGAGGAGAGCGGTGAACCAGAGCGCCTTGTCCCGCCCGAATAAGGACACGGTCGCGCGGAAGTACACGCCGAGCAGGAGGAGGCCCGCCACGAGGGCGGCGGTCTGGACCGCGATCGGGTCGAAGCCGAACGCGGCGAGATACGGGGCGAGGTAGAGCGGGTACACGGGCGGATAGTGGTGGCTCGGGCCCGGGGTCCACACCGCGAGGTCCCAGTACTCGCCCCACGGCAGCCACATCCCGCGGCCCTCCA
>DATBXC010000049.1:0-4099 GCA_036514455.1 Thermoplasmata archaeon
ATCGGGCCCGTGGTCTTGCTCGAGGTCATCTCGTAGCCGCGGGGCAGGTCCACGACGTACGTCTGGTTCCGGTACACGGTGAGGTTCGTGTCGTCCGGCAGGGTGAGGTTCACCCAGTACCGGCTCTGGCTGTTCTTCAGGAACTGGGTCCCGCGGAGCGTGTACGAGGCGCTCGAGTTCACCCAGATCGCGTTGCCGCCCGGCGGGTTCTGGTTCAGGGACAGGGTGTACGACGCGGCGGGCGTCTGATTGTAAATCTGGCTGTTCGTCGTGAGGAAGCCGGTGGAGGAAATGTAGAACGCCAGGCGACCCCGGAGCCACGCGCTGAGGTTCGCGTAGTCCGAGGCGACCGCGAATCCGTTCTTGTTCCCGAAGTAGTTGTCCACCTGGACCTCCAGGCTCCGGATCCCGTCCAGGTCGATCCCCGGGATGGTGCTGTCGGGGCGGAGCGTGAGGTTCCGGTAGATCGTGAGGTTGTTCCAGTCCGTCTCCCGGTAGATGATCTCGGACCGGTACTCCTCCTTCAGGGAGGGTGTCAGGGTCGAGTTCACGATCATGTATCCGGAGGCGGGCGTCGTGATCAACGCCACGGACGCCTTATATCCGTCCGCGTCGATAATCATCCGGTACGTCTGCGAGGGCTCCGCGTAGAAGATGTACTGACTGCCCTCGACTCTCGCGCCAATGACCTTCCTGAAATCGGACAACACGGGGTTCGTGTTGTACAGGTACCCGACGAGGCCCTGACGGATGACGCCCTTGTTCCCGGGCTGGAACGCGTGGCCCACTACAATCGTGCCGTTCAGCAGCTCCACCCGGGTCGCGTTCACGGACCGGGTGTCGATTCCGTTCGCGTACGGCCGATATCCTTCCTTCTGGACTTGGAGCTCGAACAGCGCGCCCCAAATCGAGATCGCGAGGCCGCCGCTTGAGTTCGTCGACCCCGTGCCGACGACCTGCTTGTAGGTCGCGTTGTACAAGTTCACGGTCGCTCCCGGGACGACGCCCGTGCTCGAGTACGAAACCCAGACGTTGTCGATTCCGAACCGGAAGTTGGCCAGGATTGTGAGGACCCCCGTGACGATGTTGAGGCTCCAGTCCACGTTCTCCGCGGGCCACGGGGACGGGCTGACGGTGCCCTTGTACACGGTGTAGGAGCCGGGCACGACGGGGTAATACAAGAGTTGCGCCCACGGGCGGGCGTACCAATACGTCACATTCAGCCACCGGTTAAGCGTCCCGTTGCTGAGCAGGTCCGACCGGATTACGTTGGCGTTGGGGCTGTTCAGCAGCTGCAGAGTGCCGTTGAACGGCGTGAACCAGATGTAGTCCGTCCCGTTGATCAGCTGGGTGGTTCCCGCGCCCCGGCTCCACGTCACGTACGGCGCCGGGTTCACGAAGACGGGCCGGTGCGAGGTCGTGGCGAAGTTGATCCCCGAATCGAAGTCGCCGACAATGTTATCGTTCGCGAAGAACGTCCGCGGGAAGGCGACGGCCTCCTGTTGGTGGACCGTCGAAACCTGGTCCACGACGACGACCTGCAGAGTCACGTCCCGCACGGGCATCTTCGTCAGGCACGCGTTGATCGGCACGGGGACGCTGTCGTCGAACCGCGTCACGGGCGACTCGTACGTGAAGTAGTCCGGAATCTCGAACCGGACGATGTAGCTCCCGGTCGTCGGGGTAAACGAGTAGGACCCGTCCGCGAGCGTTGTCGTCGTCGCGATGTCCTTGGAGCCCTGCGCGTCGATGAGGCTCACGGTCACGCCGCCCAGGCCCCTGGGGAACGGGGTCGCGCTGCAGTCCTTCACAATCCCCCAGATCGTGTTCGTCTGGGCCTTCGCGTTCCAATAGGGCAGCGCGGCGAACGCTCCGATCAGGATGAGGAGCACCGCCAGCATGGCGCCTATTCTCATGAGTCCCACTCTGTTCATGGTCTCGACTCCTCGCGAGGAGTGCTGCACTCTGCTCATCTCCCGGCGCGTCCGCACCGGAAGCGACGCGCCAAAAGGCACAGGGTATTTAAGGTTGCGTCCGGAGAACGTTCTAAGGACGAGCTTCGAACTCTCCCGTGAAACCTGCAGCGAAAGTTCAATACGAAGACCCCCGCGTCGGGGGCCGCGTGGGGTACGAGTTCTACGCGGCGGGCGCGATCTTCATCGCGACGTACGTCCTGATCTCCGCGCAGACGGTCGGCCGGTTCCGGATTGACCGCCCCGCGGCCGCGATGTTCGGCGCGGCACTCATGGTCGCGCTCGGCGTCGTGGGCCCGGTCGCCGCGATCGGGGCGATCGACCTCGACTCGCGGCGCGGGCGTGAGAGGCGAGCGTTCAAGTAGCCCGCGGCGGCTTGCCGCGGGCGGAGATGGCGTCGGACCCGTGGGAGCCGCGCCGGCGGGAGCTCGTGGACCGCCTCGAGGAGTGGGGGTACGTCGCGAGCCCCGCCGTGCGAGCCGCGTTCCTGAAGGTCCCGCGGGAGCGGTTCGTGCCCGAGGACGTGCGCGGCTCCGCGTACAACGACGCGCCCCTCCCGATCGGGCACGGGCAGACGATCAGCGCCCCCTCGATGATCGCGATCATGCTCGAGGAGGCGGGCCTCCGGCCCGGCGAGGCCGTGCTCGAGCTCGGGACAGGCTCGGGCTACAACGCCGCACTCCTCGCGGAGCTCGTCGGGCCGCACCGCGTCGTGACCGTGGAGCGGATCCCGGAGCTCGCGGAGGTGGGCCGCCAGAACCTCGAGGCGGCCGGGTACCGGGTGGAGGTCGTCGTCGGGGACGGCACCCTCGGGCACCCGCCCCGGGCGCCGTACGACTGCGTGTTCGCGACCGCGGGCGCCCCGCGGATCCCGGGGCCGTGGCGGGAGCAGACCCGCGTGGGCGGGCGCATCGTGGCCCCGATCGGGAGAGGCCGCCTCTCCCAGGTCCTCGTCACCGCGCGGCGGGTCTCGGAGTCGAAGTGGGACGTGAAGGAGGGGACGCCGTGCGCGTTCGTCCCGCTCATCGGGGCGCACGGATGGCGGGACTGAGGCCTCACGACGACGTGGGCTGCCCGGAGTGGCTCCACGCCTCGTCCGGGAGCTGGCGGTACAGCGGCGACTCGGGGCTCGGCGGCTCCTGGCCCAGGGCCCGGTCCAGGTCCGACTCGTTCAGCTCCCAGTAGAAGATCCTCCAGTTCCGGCCGCTGAGGAGCAGGACCGTCTCCCACGAGGACCGCATGAGGCCCGCGTCGTGGAGCGTGTAGAACGTCTTCCGGTCCTCCGGGTCGATCGCGTTGTCGATGATGAAGCTCTCGAACCCGAAGTAGTTCATCACGCGGACCGCCATCGCGTGGGCCTCCACCTGCGGGAGGCCAAGCCGCTTCTCGACCGCCCTCGCGAGCTTGTCGATCGTGACCGCCATCGCCGTTCGCTCTCTCGGGTACAATCTGTCGTGCAGCGTATTAGTAATTTGGCCATAAGGGGCCGCTCGGGGCGCGGTCGGGCCGCGCGGACGCGCGGGCGGCAGTTCAGCTTATCGAGAATGACATTCGCGGAGGACGGTTTAAGTAGCCTCCGACGGAATCGTCTCTCGGGATTCTGGTGAAGCGGAAGAGCGGCAAGGCGATGCTCGACATCGACGAGAAGGTCAAGGTCGTCCACTTCAACGTCGGCTCCGGGTACGTCTCGTACCTCGAGGAGGACAGGCCGGGCGGCAAGGCCCGCGTGCGCGGGATCCTCCTGGAGAAGGGGAAGGAAGCGAAGAAGGATGTCTAGGCCCGCCCCCGGGCCATCCCTTATTAGAGCGGGCGGTCGTGTGTCGGGCCGCATGGAGTCTCCGGACGAGCCTGAGGACGAGGTCCAGGTCCCGCGGCCTCCCCCGCCCCCCGCTCCGCCCCCGAGGCCCGAGATCAAGATCGTCGACGCCGCGGTCCGCCGCCGCGGGAAGGCGTGCGTCGTGTGCGGCCGGCCGAAGCCCGCGTACATCGAGGTCGAAATCGACGGGACGATGGAGTACACGTGCCGGGACTGCTACGAGCTCCAGTCCCAGGGCCTCTCCCCGGAGGTCGCAGAGTACTGCACGAAGTGCGGTACCGCGCTCCTGAAGGGGGACCACTTCTGCGGC
>DATBXC010000050.1:0-8460 GCA_036514455.1 Thermoplasmata archaeon
CGCACGTCCTCGAGGTCGAGTCCGTCGCGCCGCTGCGGGTCCTCGGCGCCGTGTTCGACGGCCATGGCGGAGCGGCCGTCGCGAAGCTCGCCGCGCGGCGGTTCCAGGCCCTGTTCCGTGAATCCCTCGGGGGCGGCCCCGAGGCGGCCCTCCGCGCGGCCCTTGCGAGCATCCACCGCGAGGCGCAGGGGATGCCGGGCGGGGCCGCCGCCGCGACGTTCTACGTCGACGGTCCGCGGGTCGCGGTCGCGAACGCGGGGGACGCGCACGTCGTCGCGGTCTCCGGGGACGCGGCGGTCCGGCTCACGGAGGAACACCGGATCACGAACGAGGCGGAGCTCCAGCGGGTCGTCGCGGCGGGCGCGACGATCTGGGGTCCGTACGTCTGCCTCCCGTCGGGCGACGGCCTGATGGTCACCCGGAGCCTCGCGGACTTCGAGTTCGAGCGGATCGGAATCGTCCCGGAGCCCGTTGTCTCCACGCACCCGCTGCCCCCGGGGTTCCTCGTGGCCGCATGCGACGGGTTGTGGGACGTGGTGGCGGCGGAGGAGCTGCCCGGCCTCTTGCGCGACGCCGACTCCGCGAAGGAAGCGGCGAACCGGCTTGCGCACGACGCCCTGCGGGTACGACACACGGGCGACAACGTCACGATCATCGTGATTCGAACTGGCTAGGCCCCGAAGACAACCATTTTCCCGTCTCCTGCGATGTCACGACCGTGGCGAGCGGGAAGAGACGAGTGGATCCGCACACACCTCCTAGCGTAGCGGCTCTGACCGGATTGGCGGTCATGCTTGCGGGGACAGGTTCCTTTTTCCTGGTCCCGGTGGGGGACGTCCTCACCGTGAATGTGCTGTTCGCAGGGACGCTCCTGTTCACTCTCTTCAGCATCGGCCTGTCTTTCCGTCTCATGTTCACCGGATTCTACCGGCAGATTGAGGTCAACAGATGGACTGGGGTTGATGTGGAAACCCTCAAGGTGCGTCTCGTTCGCCGACTTGTTGCGGGGTTCGCCGTTGCGGTCGCGACCCCGCCCCTTGTTGGGGGCATCGGCGGAGTCCTCTGGCGGTTCTTCGGAGATTCGTGGGGCTCCGCAATCGGCCTTGGGATAGTCGTCACAGCACCGGTCCTGGCATACTCGGCTCTGCTGACGAACATCCTTCGGTTGGATCGTGAGATTCGCAGGCGAGGGAGATTCCCTGGTTCTCGGCCGGACTGAACCGCCCTATTGCTTCACCGCCGCCAGGGAGATGCTCTCCGCGCCGAACGTCCGCGTGATTCGCTTCGTGCTGTCGGAGGAGGACTTCGAGAAGTAGTCCAACCGCTTCACGATCCGGAGGTCCTGGAACCCCGCCGCGCGGATCGTCTTCAGGTATTCCGCCTCCACGGCGGCCCCGCCAATGCAATCCGCCCATAGTTGCGGGTTCAGTCCGCACACCGCCCCGACGTCCTCCTGCACGACGATGTCCGCGAGCTGGAGGCGCCCGCCCGGCTTCAGGACGCGGAAGATCTCCCGGAACGCGGCGGGCTTGTCGGGAACGAGGTTCAGCACGCCGTTGCTCGTCACGACGTCCACGGACGCGTCCGGGAGCGGGATTTTCGTCGCGTTGCCCTCGAGGATCTCGACGTTCTTCGCCCCCATCCGGGTGATGTTCGCGCGCGCCTTCGCGATCATCGCGGGGGTGAAGTCGAGGCCGAAGACCCGTCCCTTCGGGCCCGCCTTCAGGCTCGCATAGAGGATGTCCGTCCCCGACCCCGACCCGATGTCGAGGACCGTGTCCTGCGGCCGGATCGAGTCCGTGGCGAAGGGATACCCGACGCCCGCGAACGACTCCGTTGCGGTCGGCGGCAGCCGCCGCAGGTCTGCGTCCGGATACCCGACGAACCGCAGGGCCTCGAGTCCGAGGGGGAAGTGGTACTCCTTGTCGGGACGGGTGGCGACCTCCGTGTACAGGGTCCGGACGGCCTGCGTGACGATCGGCGTGAGGTCCGTCACGGCCGCGACCTGGGCTTCCGGCGGGACGTGGCTGATCTTCACGACCTCGAGCGGGAGCCTGTCGAGCTTGATCGCCTTCATCGTGTAGATCGAGGCCTCCGCGTGACGCGCGGACGTGAGGAGGCCCGCGGCCTCGAGGTTCCGGAGCCGCGCCGCAGCGTCCGCTTCCGGGATCTGGAAGACCTCCGCAATCTCGTGCGCGGGCGTGAGGTCGCCCGCGTGCCGCTCCATGTATTCCAGGATGTCCACGGGGGAGCGCTTCGGGAGGCCGGGGGCCAGGCGGTCGATGATCGCTTCGTACGGCGGCGCGGTGAAGACGTCGCCCTTCGGCTCCCTGCTCCCGTTCGCCTCGATTGCGAGGGAGAGGAAGTTCACCCCGCTCTTCGCCATCGCCTCCTGGTCCGTGGCGAACGCGTTCGCGGCCTTCTTCGACTTCATGTCCCTCGCGAGCCGCGCGGCGTCTAGCCCGGACCCCTTCGCGAGCCGCGCGAGTTCGGACGGGGTCGCGGTCTTCGCGTGGACCATGAACGCTTCCATCATCCGGCGGAGGAATCGTTCCGACTTCCCGCGGTCCTGGAGCTGCGCGGCTTTGAACGCGAGGCACGCGGGGTACGTGGACTTCGTCCGAAGGATGTACGCGGGATCCAGGGGCATGTGGTGCATCCCCGTGGACTCGCGGATCCAGTCGACGGTAGACTTCTCGTCGACGCCGTACTCCTTCATCCACTCGTCCAGGCGCTCGAACGTCCCGCCCATCCGATACTCGATCTCAAGGCGGTCCCCGTAGACCTCCTTCAGCCTGCGCAGGACGGGCTCGAGTCCCCAGCTCCACCAGCACCAGGGGTCCGCGAAGTGGACAATCTTGACGACGGGAGGGGGCTCAGTCTTGGCCTTTCGCGGCATGCGTGGCACCACGGCGGGAAAGGCCGCGGGCCTCAAGAACGTTCCCGCCCGACCGCGGGGGCGCACCTATTTGGCGGGCTCTGCGCTCCCGACACGACGTCCATGGGGCACCGGTACGCGGTCTTGGGCGCGGGGCGGCAGGGCACCGCCGCGGCGTACGATCTCGCCCGGCACGGGGACGCGGACCGTGTCGTCCTGGCGGACGTGAACCGGACGCTCGCGAGGGCGGCGGCGAGCCGGCTCCGCACGCTGACGGGAGGCGCGGACATCCAGCCCGCAGCGGTCGACGTCACGAGACCGGATTCCGTCCGGCGGGTCCTGAAAGGCGTGGACGCGTTCGTCAGCGGGGTCCCGTTCTACCACAACCTGCGGCTCGCGCGCATCGCGATCCGGGCGGGGGTGAGCATGGTCGACTTCGGCGGGCACACGGGCCTCGCGCGCCAGCAGCTCGCGCTGGACGCCCGGGCCCGGAAGGCAGGGGTCGCGGTCGTCCCGGAGTGCGGCCTCGGACCGGGAGCGAACATCACCCTGGCCGTGTACGGGATGTCCCTCCTCGACGAGCCGGAGGAGGTCCGGATCTACGATGCAGGACTCCCCCAGCGGCCCCGCCCGCCATGGGACTACGAGCTCACGTTCAACGTCGAGGGCCTCACGAACGAGTACGCGGGCAACGCGACGTTCCTGCGGGACGGTCGGCAGGTCGAGGTCCCCGCCCTGATGGAGCCAGAGGAGGTCGACATCCCGCCTCTCGGGACGCTGGAGGCGCTCGTGACCTCGGGCGGGCTCTCCACGATGCCGTGGACGTACGAGGGGAGGCTGCGGACCCTGGAGCTCAAGACGCTCCGGTATCCTGGGCACTGGGCGAGGATCAAGGCGTTCGCGGACCTCGGCCTGTTCTCCGGGAAGCCGATTGTCGTCGCGGGAAGGCGCGTCGTGCCGCGGGACGTGTTCCACGCGCTCTTCGCGCCGCGGGTCGCGAATCCCGCCGCGCGGGATGTGGCCGTGAGCCGGGCGGTCGTGCGCGGGCGGAGGGCCGGACGGCCCGCCACCGCGACGGTCGAGATGATCGACTTCTACGACGAGGCGACGGGGTTCCGCGCCATGGAGCGGACGACGGGCTGGCACGCCGCGATCGTGACGGAGATGATCGCGCGCGGTGAGATCCCGCCGGGGGCGCACTCCGTGGAGACGGGCGTCCCGCCGGGGCGGTTCGTGGAGGAGGCCCGGCGGCGCGGGCTCTCCATCACGGAGCGCGTGAGCTGACGAGTCGGGCCAACCGCTAATTACCCGTGTCGGTGTCCCCCGCCCCGGGCGACGGTCATGCCATCGGAGTCCTCTCTGGACGCGTGGAAGTTCCTCGTCGGCGAGTGGCGCGGCACCTCCGAAGGCCAGTTCGGCGAGAAGGGCGTGATCGAGGACGTCGCGGTCTTCTCCCTCGAGCCGAGCGAGCGGTTCATCATGGGGGTGGGCGAGGCGTGGTGCGAGGGTCGCCTCCTGAACAAGAACGTCAGCCTGATGTTCTACGACCGCGGCGAGGGGAAGCTGAAGCGGAAGACGTTCTTCTCGTACGGGTTCGTGAACCAGGAGACGGAGTACGCCCGCACGGCGGACGAGGTCCGTTTCGAGATCACGATGGAGCCCCTCCCGAAGGAGTTCGAGGGGACCCGGTGGCGGTCCTCCCTGCGGAGGATTTCGGACACGGAGATCGCGACGGGCCTCGAGATGGCAGGGAAGGACGGTGCGTTCAAGTCGTATGGCGAGACCGTTCTCACGAAGCGCGCGTGAGCGCGAAACGTTTTACCCGCCGCCGGCATCGCCGCACCATGGCGCGACACGTCCTGTACTCGATGCCAATCAGCCACTGGTGCGTCTCCGCGGATCGCATGCTCGCGTTCAAGGGCGTCGCGTTCGACACGAAGTACGTGCCGTACCACGACAAGCGGGAGCTGATCGCGGCGACAGGCCAGGACTACGTGCCCACGCTCACGTGGGACGGGAAGCCGGTGATGTGGCACGACATCCCGGACTTCCTAGAGAAGGAGAAGCCCATGCCCACGCTGTACCCGGACGGCCAGCGGGGCCTCGCAATCGCCCTCGAGCAGTGGAGCCACGCGGTCGTCGAGGAGAAGGTGTGGCGGTACGTCGTCACGAAGGTCCCGCCCGTCCTCCGGGACGACCACGAGCGCTGGGTGTTCGAGGAGATGCAGACGCGGGCCCGCGGGCCGTGGCACGTCCTCGAGGCGCGGCGGGAGGAGTTCCGCCGGGACATGGTGAAGGAGCTCGCCCGTGTCGAGGCGATGCTCGACGGGCGCGAGTGGATCCTGCGGAAGCCGAGCCTCGCGGATTTCGGGGCCTACGGGAGCCTTTCGCCCCTATTCACCGTCGGCGAGCGGATTCCCAGTGAGTTCCCGAACCTCGTGGCCTGGGCGAAGCGGATCCAGGCCCGCGGCGCCTAGGCGGGGCCCTACGCGCGCTCGAGCTGCTTCGCGTACGGTTCCGTGAACCCGACTTCGCCCGCCTCGAGGAGGCTCTTGAGGCCCACGAGGAGGGCCGTCCAGCGTCCCCGCATCCGGAAGGCGGCGGCCGCGTCCTCCGGAGAGAAGCCCTCGAAGGAGAAGTACAGGCCGCTCCGCTCCTCGCTCTTCGCCTCGAGCCGGAACGTCGCGCGGGGTTCGTGACCTGCCATCGGGAACGAGACCGCGAGAAGGCCCGGCGGCCCCATCGCCACAATCCGGCCCGGGGCGGGCCATCCGAGCGAGTAGCCGCCATCGACCCGCGGCTCCACGGTGGCGGGGGCCCCAGTATCCGCCCACGCGCGCAGCCGCGCGGGGTCCGTGAGGGCCGCGAAGGCCGTCGGCCGCGGGACGCCGACGAGGAGGTCGAGTTTGAAGCGCGGCTCCCGGAGCGGGGAGCTGTCGGGCCGCAGGGAGTCGTCCCGGGCCTCCGCGATCGACTTCAGGTTCCCGAGGCACACCCGCCACGCGTCCTGGAACGTGCCGGACGTGCCGTCCTCCCGCGGGAGCCCCGAGTGGACGACCCGCATCACGCTCCCCTCCGCCGCGTCCTCGACCTGCCACTCGACCCGCGTGTCCGCGTCCGGGAGGGGCCAGCGGAAGGTGACCGACTTGAGGACCTCCCCGCCCAGGATCTCCGCGGTCCAGCCCGGCGCGTCCGCGGCGACGATCGCGTAGTCCCCGCCGAAACGGAACTTCGTGCCGATCGCGGGGCCGCGCGGATCGAAGGCCGCGAAGTTGCAGAACCAGCGGGCGAGGTGGTGTGGGGTGAGGAGGTGCTGGAACACGAACTCCCGCGGCGCGCGGATGTGGATCCCCATGCGGACGGTGAGGGCCATGGCGGGCCGCGGAAGCGGGCGCCGTCCTTGAAGCTTCGCGATGGCCGTTCACACGAAGAAGGCGACGAGGCCCGCGATCACGAGGGCGCCGCCCAGGACGAGCCCGCCGTACAGGATGTTCCAGTTCACGTTCCGCTCGTACATCCGGATGTCGTGCTCGACGCGCGCGAACGTGGGGGACATCGCCATCGGCGTGCTCGCGCGGGTGGGCCGCAGGGAGGGCCCGCCGCCCGCGACGAACGCGACCGCCATGACGACGAGGCCGGCGGGGAGGAACAGGGCGCCGAGGTCGCCCGGGAGGAGGACCGCGACCGCGGTCGCGAGGAGGAGTCCGGCCACGAACATCACCGCGAACTGATTGAACATCCCCGCGGTCCGAGCATCCATGGACTCCCCATGGGAGTAGGGGGTCGATGAAGGTTCCGACGGCGGGCCTCGGGCGTTCCCCTAGGGCCCGCAGAACCGGAGGACGAGGTCCCGGGTCGCGGCCTGGGCCCGGAGGAGCGTCTCCCGCGGGATCCCGGGGACCCCGCACACGAGGAAGACCGTGGCCCGGGTCGCGGTCGTGACGGCCGTCCGGGCGGAGTCCCGATGCGGGTAGATCGCGATCAGGCCCGCGTCGTCCGCGTCGACGACCTCCCGCCCCGTGAGGACGGCGGGCTTGTCCATCCCGATGCCCGCGAACGCCTCTCCGGGGCGTGCCATCCGCATCACGAGGTCCCCGTGGAGCTGGGCGGCGTCGAACGCCGCGAGCGCGATCCGCGTCTCCACGGACGCGAGGTTGTACGCGTCGACGAGCGTGTTGATCCTGGGGAACGGCTTCCCTCCGAGGATTCGGCGGATCAGGGCCTCCGCGGCGGGCCGCGTCTTCGTCGGGTCGATCCCCACCCGCCAGAAGAAGTCCCGGTACGCGCGGAGCTCGGGCACGTCCTTCACGGACTCGAGCGTGTACGACGCCCGCACCCGGGCGAGGACCTCCGCCTTGTACGCCTCGAGGTCCGCCCGCTCCGGCAGCACGCGGACGTCCTCGAGGAGGAACGGGATTGCGTCGAGGCCATCGAACCCCCGCACGGTCTCGTCCAGGAGGAGCCTGGGGCCCGCCATCGGGGTGTGAGCGGTGATTCCCTAGAAAGCCCTGACGACGGAGGAACGTGTGTCCAAGGGACCCTGGAGCCACCCGGGGTTGCTGGCGGCGGTCCCGCTAGGACCCCCCGGCGTCGGCGGGAGCGCCACCGGTCCGGAGTCCGGCGCGTCGCCCCGCATCATCGCCGGTTCGCCGATCTGCCGGAGCATGGCGGGGGCATCCGTTCCAAGGGTCGGACCGGCTTTCGCCGTCATGCCGGGCGCAGGTGACATGAGGGGATACCGGTCCCGGCTGTCCGCGTCGATCACATAGGGCGTGTCGCCGATGCCGTCCGGGTCGGGGCACACGTTCTGGTTCGGCCCGCTGCAGCTGTCCACGCCCGCGTAGTCGGACCAATAGTTGCCCCCGCTCGGGTAGCCATCGTCCCACGCGTTCGCGCCCGGGTCGTCCGCCGCCTGGATCGCGTTCCCGAGGAATGCGTTGTGGTACACGAGCGTGTTCGTCGCGCCGACCATCATTAGGCCTCCGCCAGTGCCCACGAACGTGTTCTGGACGAACGTGAGGTTCGTGCCACCCGTGACGGCGACCGCATCGGAAGTGCTCCGTCCGACCGCGTTCTCGCGGACGACGAGGTGCGAAGTCTCCGACACGTCGAAGCCCCAGTCGTTGTCCCACAGCTGGTTCCCGGTCGCCGTCGCGTTCGCGGAGAAGTCGAACCCGATGCCGACCACGTTGTTGGCGGACGCGTTGTTCCCCGCTACCGTCACGGAATCGACGTACCACAGGTAGACGCCCCAATCGTTGTTCGACACGACGTTGTTCGTGACCGCCAGGGCCGTCGTCTCGTACGCGCTCACGCCGTCGAACTGGTTCCATTGCGCGTCGTTGCCCTCCAAGGAGATGCGGGTCGAGAGGTCGACCCGGATGCCGTCCCACAGGCTCCCTGTAATCGTGTTGGACGTCAGCGTCACGTCCGCGGAGTTAAGCACGTACACCCCGTCCGCATTGTCCGCGAAGACGGACCCCTCGATGCGCCCGTTCTGCACGCCCTCCAGCCATACGCCGACGTAGTTCCAGAAGCCGGAGTGCACGCGGACGTTGCGGACGACGAAGTGCGCCGTCGTG
>DATBXC010000051.1:0-3391 GCA_036514455.1 Thermoplasmata archaeon
TCCGGGGTCGGGGGCGCGACGTGGGGCGACGGGACGCCCGGGACGGACCCGAGGGTCGACGACACGGACTCGAACGCGGTCCCCGGGGACGACGCGACGGAGCAGACGGACCCCGCCGTGGTGTCGGACGGCTTCGGCGTGTACGTCGCGTGGAGCGACCGCCGGGCGGGCGGGAACCTCGACCTGTACTGCTCGCGGCTCCTGATCGAGCGTGTGCTCGCAACGGAGTTCCAGGACGCGCCTGCGGGCGCGGAGGCGGTGGAGATCGCGGCGTACGGCGGCTCGCCGATCTCCCTCGCGGGGTACCGGCTCGAGATCGACGCGTTCGCGCTCGACCTCACGGGCCTGGGGACCCTGAGCCCGGGCCAGCACAAGGTCGTCGGGGACCCTACGTGGGCGGACCTCGTGTACGACATCCCGGTGCCGGACGAGGGCGGGGTGATCCGCGTCGTGGACGACACGGGCGCCGTCGTGGACCTCGTCGCGTACGGGCAGCGCGGACCCGTCCCCGACCCGATCCCCGGGGAGACGGTGGAGCGGCGGTGGACGGGCGCGAAGTACTCGGACGACTGGGCCCGCTCCCCGACGCCGACCTGGCGGGGGCTGAACGGCGTGCCCGCCACGAACACGGCGCCGCCCGTCGTGCTGAACGAGGTGCTCTTCAACCCTACGACGCCCTCGGACGCGTTCATCGAGCTGTACTACCCGGGGGCCGCGTCCCTCGACCTGTTCGGGTACGTGATCGCGGGGGACGCTCCGTTCACGATCCCGAGCGGGACCGTGAGCGCGACGGACCCGTACTACGTGCTCCGCGCGTCCGCGGTGCCCGCCCTGTTCGCCGCGATGGACGCGGCGGGGGACAACGTGTACCTCTACGACGCCTCCGGCGCGCTCCTCGACATGGCGGGCTGGAGCACCTCCCACGCGATCGGCGGGTCGATGGCCCGCGTGCCGGAGGGCCTGGGGGGCCACGCCGGGTACGAGGACGCGAGCTCGTCCGCCGCGGGCTGGCGGTTCGACCGGATTCCGACCGTGCCCCTCGTCGTGCTCCGCCAGGACCAGCAGCAGGACGGGAACCTCGGGGACACCCTGCAGTTCCCGCTCACGGTCGTCCAGAAGCAGACCGTGCCGGACGTGATCGACCTCACGTACATGCCGGGCCCGGACGGGTGGGCCGTGAGCCTCGTCGACATCGCGTCGGGCGCCGCCCTCCAGGACCACGACGGGGACGGCACGCCGGACACGGACCGGCTCCCGCCAGGCGTCGCGTTCACGTTCGCCGCGCGCCTCCAGATCCCGGCGACCCCGCCCGTGGCGAACAGCGAGGCCGTCGTCGTCGCCGCGCAGGCGAGCCTCACGCCCCTCGCGCGGGGCACGGTGACCCTCGTGGGCGGGACGTACCCGCGGATCGAGCCGTCCGCCTCCGTGGACACGGACCCGATCTGGGTCGCAGGCACTCCGCCGCCGTTCCCCACGGACACGAACCTGACCCTCACAATCGCGGGCCGGGGGAGCGCCCGGGTCCGCCGCGCGCCGCAGGACGTCGTCCTGCTCTTGGACCGCTCCGGCAGCCTCGCGGACACGTTCTGCCCGGGGTGCTTCCCGCTCCTAAAGGACGCGGCGAAGGCGTACGTGGACAACCTCTCGATCCCGGACCAGGCCGCGGTGATCTACTTCACGAATCTCGTGATCCCGAAGGGGCCGCTCACGACGGACTATGCCCGCGTGAAGGCGGACATCGACAGCGAGTCCGTCCCGCAGGGCGGGACGCAGATCGGCGAGGCGATCCGGGCCGCGAACAACGAGCTCGGCGCGCGGGGGATCTCGTTCCACTTCTGGGCGATCATCCTCCTGACGGACGGGCAGGACAACGCGGGCGGGCTGGACCCGCTCGCGGAGGCCCGCACCTCCGCGACGATGGGGATCCGCGTCTTCACGATCGGCCTGGGGCCCACCGTGGACGAGACGATGCTCCGGAACATCGCCGCGCTCACGGGAGGCGAGTACCTCCACGCGGCGACCCCGCAGGACCTGTATGGCGTGTACGAGAAGATCGGGACCCTCGTGGACAGCCTCGCGGGGTATGACAGCGACATCACGGACGACATCCCGATGGTCGAGGTCACGCTCCCGCCGTACATCCTGATCGCCCCGACGCCGCCGAACCGGTTCGTGGACCCCGCCACGGGCGGTCCGCGGGCCCCGGACTACCGCGTCACGACGCCCGCGGGCACCGTCCTGCAGTGGAACGTGAGCGCGCTCCGGCTGAACGAGACGTGGTCCGTGCGGTTCGCGATCCGCTCGACCCGGCTCGGCCTCGTCGACGTCCTCGCGTACCCCGCGTCCCGCGCGACGTACCTGCGGTTCGACGGGGCGCTCACGACGGTGCCGTTCCCGAGGACCCCCGTGACGGTCCTGCAGTCATCGACCCCGACCGTCCGGTACACGATCACGCGGTCCCCGGAGGCGGGCTTCGTGACCGTCGACGGGTTGCCGTACGCCCCGCGCGCCGTGTTCGACTGGTACCCGGGCGACACGCACACGATCTTGGTGCCCGCGACGGAGCTGTTCGGGCCCGACTCCCGGTACCTCCTCGACGCGTGGGACGACGGCGGGGCCGCGAGCCACAGCGTGCTCGTCGGCACCGTGAACCAAACGATCACCGCGGTCTTCTGGGTCCAGCACCGGCCCACGGTGCGGCTCCTGGGGACGAGCGCGATTCACGACGTCGTGATGCGGTGGACCGCCGCAGGGGCCGCCGCGTCCGCGCGGGCGTCCGGGACGTGGGCGGACTGGGTGGACGAGGGCCGCGCGGTGTCCGCGGACACGCTCGCCGCGGGGAGCGGGGTGGACGAGCGGTGGGTCACGGAGGAGGACTTCGGCGTCCCGCCCTGGTCCGCGGTCGGCGCCCCGTTCCAGCGGTCCGTGATGTACTTCCACCAGTACGGCTTCCACCTCCACGCGGCGGGGCTCCCGCCCTCGCGGCCCGCCCCGCTCTCGTCGACCGCGTTCGGGAGGACGGGCACGACCCCCGTGTCCACGGCCTTCGACGGCTGGATCGACGACTCGACGGACGCCGCGACCGTGGAGCTGATCTCCGTGTCCGCAACGGAGCGGTACAGCACGGAGAACGTCACGGGCTGGCGGGGGAACGCGCCCCTCTGGGTGCAGGTCCGGTACTACCACCAGTGGCTCTGGCGGATCACGGTCGTCGGGCTCGCGAACCCCGCGGACGTGGACGTCTCCGGGAAGGCGTACGGGCGGGCCCTGAAGGCCCCCGGGGCGGTGCCGTGGACGGACTGGGTCGACGACGCGAGCGACCTCAAGGTCGGCGACTCGGTCTCGGTGGGGCCGCGGGAGCGGTACGGCGCCCGCGACCCGACGTCGTGGA
>DATBXC010000052.1:0-10390 GCA_036514455.1 Thermoplasmata archaeon
CCGTCGAGGGGCACGTCCCCGTACCTCCCGCTGTCGACGTGCCACGCCAAGAGGACGCCGCACTCCCCCTCCGTCGGCGCGCTCAGGAACACGCACGGGCACGCCACGTCGCAGTTGCACGCCTCGAAGTAACTACCGGAAACATTCCACTTCGCCATGGCCCGCTTCCTGGGACGCGATGTGCCCCTCCTTATATAACAGCTTTCGGATTGGCTAAAGAATGGCGGGCGGGACGTCGGAGCAGGAACCGAACCTCCTCCGGCAGCTCACGCTCCCCGTCGCGGTCGCGGTGTCCCTCGTCGTCGCCGCCGCGTGGTACGTCACGTGGTCCACGTCCGACCTCTCGATGGCCCTGACGGCGACCCCCGTCGGCCCCGTCGGGACCGCGGGCCTGGCCCTGTTCTTCCTGATCCTCGTGGTGATGATGGTCGCGATGATGCTCCCCGCGGCCCTCCCGATGATCCTGACGTTCGACGGCCTCACCCGTCTCAAGGCGGGCCGGCCCGGGAATCCCGCGGACCGGGTCGCGACGGCGCTGTTCGTCGCGCCGTACTTCCTCGTCTGGGGCGGGTTCAGCCTCCTCGCGCTCGTCGGGATCGGAACCCTCGGCCTCATGGGCCCGATGATGGGCCCGCTCGTCTTCCTGCCCGCCGGCGTCCTGGTCGCTGCGGGCGCGTACCAGGTCACCCGCGCGAAGGAGGTGTGTCTGACCCACTGCCAGTCCCCGATGGGTTTCGTGATGCTCCACTGGCGGAGCGGCCGCGCGGGGGCGTTCCGGATGGGCCTCCGCCACGCCGCGTACTGCATCGGTTGCTGCTGGCTGTTCATGCTTGTCCTGTTCGTCGCGGGCTCGATGAGCCTCCTCTGGATGGGCGGGCTGTCCCTCGCGATCTTCGCGGAGAAGGCGGGCCCCCGGACCGCTGCGATCCCCCGCGCGATCGGCGTCGCCCTGGTCGCCCTCGGCGGGGTCCTCGCCGCGCGGACGCTCCTCGGGATGTAGGCGGCGACGGGCCTCCATGGCGGGGACGTCCCCCGGCCGTCGCCTCTGGTGTCCCACGTGAAACGTTCTTAACCGCCCGCATCCTTCAGGAACTGGCGCAGGCGGTATCCATGGTGAAGATATTCCTCGACACCGCGGACATCAACGAGATCCGGGAGGCGGCCTCGTGGGGCGTCCTCGACGGCGTGACGACGAACCCCACCCTCGTCGCGAAGACGGGGCGGAAGTGGGGCGAGGTAATCCAGGACATCCTCGCGCTCGTGGACGGCCCGATCAGCCTCGAGGTCACGAGCACGGAGGCCCCGGAGATGGTGAAGCAGGGCCGCCAGCTCGCGAAGCTCCACAAGAACGTCGTCGTGAAGGTCCAGATGACGACGGAGGGGCTGAAGGCGATCAAGGCCCTGTCCGCGGAGGGCGTCCGGATCAACTGCACCTTGGTCTTCAGCGCGAACCAGGCGATCCTCGCCGCGAAGGCGGGCGCGAAGTACGTGAGCCCGTTCATCGGCCGGCTCGACGACCAGGGGCAGGAGGGGATGCAGGTGATCCGGGAGATCGTGGAGGTCTTCCGGAACTACGACTGGGACTGCGAGGTCCTCGTCGCGTCGATCCGGCACCCGCTCCACGTGATCGAGGCTGCGAAGCTCGGCGCGGACGTCGTCACGATGCCGTTCGACGTCCTGAAGAAGATGACCCAGCACTCCCTCACGGACGTCGGCCTGAAGCGGTTCCTCGAGGACTGGAAGAAGGTCCCGCAGTAGCCGGCCTTCAGCCCGACGGGTGCGGAGGGGGAAGTCCGGGATCGCCCGCGAGGTCCATCGGGCGCATCGCGATCCGCCGGTACGACCACGCCATCAACCCGCTGGAAACGGCGACGACGGAACCGAACAGCGGGCCAAAGTTCAGGATGGGAATGCCCCCGAAGACAATCCAATCCAGATTGGTCTCCGTGCGGGTGACGAGCGTCGCCGCGCTCAGCGTCTCGCCGAGGACGCCCGCGAACCCGAGGGCGGCCGCGGCGACGACCACGCGCGCATCCCCCTTTGACGCGAATGCCAGGGCCGGGAGGAGGACAGCGATGAGGAGCGAAAGCGCCCCTAGGCCAAGCAGGAGGACGCCCGCCGCGAACACCCCCCCTCGATTCGGCAAGGAGAATCCGCAGTCCAGACACGAGAAGGCCCCGAGGTAGACCAGGGGGACGGATGCGATCGCAAGTCCGAAGCCCACGAACGCCGCGACCCGATGTCCGCGGACCATGCGTCCGACCTGCGGGGGTGCGCTCCCGCGGGTCCGCAGGAGCTGCCCCGAACCGGCCAGGAACAACACCAAGGCCCCGAAGTCGAGGACGACCGCGGCGTAGAAGGCCACTGCGAATCCCAGCTGCAGGCTGCTCTCCGTCCGAGCGGGATACAGGAGACGCGTCGTCGCGTACCCGAGCCCCGCGGACACCGCTCCGGCGGCCGCGCCGATTGCATACATGGCGAGCGCGATGCTAAGGAGACGGACGCCGCGATGAAGCACCAGCCCGGGGCGGGGACCGTACCCGATTTCCAGGGAGCGATCGTCTGTCGGCATCCAGCCGCCTCGGCGGGGACATTCGCGCCGTGAACCTTAACTGCACGGCCCGCGCGCTCGCATCTGGGCACCGAGGGGATGATACGTGAACCGTGGGTCGCGGTTAGGTCCCGTCCGAATCCGGGGGATGCCTTCAAGAGCCCGCAGGGGAATCGGCCGCCCGGATGTTCGCGCCGCCCGCGGTCCAGGGCCCGACGATCACCCTCGACCAGGAGAGCTTCAAGGCCCTCGCGTCCGAGGTCCGCGTGGAGATCCTGAAGCGTCTGGACGCACGGCGGGCGACCGTGACGGACCTCAGCTCCCTCATGGACCTGAGCAAGCCGACCCTCCTCGAGCACCTCGAGAAGCTCCAGACCGCGGGCCTCGTGAAGCGGATCGACGAGGGCCGGAAGTGGATCTACTACGAGCTCACCGGGAAGGGCCGCAAGATCCTTCACCCTGAGCGGGTGACGATCGTCCTCTCCCTCTGCCTCTCCGTGCTGATGGCGGGGATCGGCGTGTTCGCGCTCCTCGCGGGCTCCTCGGGCTACCTCGCGGCCCCGGGGACCACCGGCACCGCCTTGTCGCAGGGCGCGATCCCGATCCCGCTCCTCATCGGCTTCGGCCTCGTCGCGGCCGCCCTCTGGTTCATCGCGGTCGCGCTGTTCTTCAAGGTCCGCGGGGACCGCCGCCGCGCGGAGATGTTCGCGTCCCTCGAGCACCTTTGACCCGCCCCGGACGATGCCCTTAACTAGCGGCCCGCCTTCGTTCCGGTCGATGGCCGTAGCGGTCCGGGGGAGGGCCTTCTGGCTCCCGCCCCTGCTCCTGTTCGCCGCGGTCCTCCTGCTCTCGTCCCTCGCGTTCGCGATCGCGAACCTGGACCGCGGGGAGGAGGTCCTGCCGCAGGTCCCGGACCTCGGCATCGGCGGGGACCCGGGCGTCGCGCCCTTCGGCCCGACGGGCACGCAGCTCCAGCTCGTCTGGCAGATCACGATCGCCTCGATCTTCGTCGCCGCGTTCCTCGCCGTCGTGATCGTGAAGCTGAAGGGCGGGAAGCTCCGCCGCGTCGTCTCGGTCTGGGAGCTCCTCGGGTACGCGTTCGGGGTCGGCGTGATCCTGTTCCTCGTCCTGTTCTGGCCCGCCATCGTGGACGCGATCGGCGCCCTCTCCCGGCCGGGCGGGACGGGGAGCACGCCGGGCACGGGCGGGGGCTCCGGCCTCCCGCCGTTCCCCACGAGCACCGCGTTCCCGATCGCCCTCTTCGTCTTCGCGGCCGTGCTGATCGCCGTGTACTTCTTCGCCGCGTCGTCGCGGGCCCTCCCCGCGATCCTCGACGCCGCGCGGAGGCGCGAGCCGGACCGGGCGCGGCGGCGGTTCGAGGCGGCGGGCGTCGTGACCCGCACCCTCCTGGACCTGGAGGCGGGCGGGGACTTCCGCACCGCGGTGATGGCGTGCTACCAGCGGATGTGCTCCCTCCTCGAGACGAAGGGCGTCGCCCGCCAGGAGGCGCTGACTCCGCGGGAGATCGAGGGCCGCGCGCTCGCCGAGCTCGGGCTGAGCCAGGGGAGCGTGGACGACCTCACGGGCCTGTTCGAGGAGGCGCGGTACAGCGACCACGCGATCGGGCCCGCGCAGCGGGACCGCGCGCGCGACTCCCTGAACACGATCCGCCGGGAGCTGGGGGGCTGACATGGCCTGGGGCGGACCCGTCGAACCCGCGCCGAGGCGGGACTCCTGGAAGAAGGAGATCCGCCGCGGCCCGAGGCCCGGGGACCATTCGCCCTACGAGGCGATGATGCAGGACCGGTACGTCGCGTCCGCCTTCGGCACGCAGGTGGCGTTCGTCGGCGCCCTCGTCCTGATCGTCGTCGCGGCCCTCGTGTTCTACGCGCAGTACAGCGGGGCGGTGCGGTGGCTTCTCGCGGTCGTCCTCCTTGCGACGGCCGCGTTCGTGATGGCCCGCTACGTCGGGAGCCGCGTGCGGGACCCGAGGCCGTTGCACGCGGGGTCGCTCGTCGAGCGGCGGGCGCCCGGGGACCTTCGGAGCCTCGCGACGACGTTCGACCGCGCGTCCGCGGGCCTGAAGTACAGCCAGATCATGTTCGACGTCCGGATGAAGGACGCGTTCCTGGAGCGGGTCCGCATCGCCCGCAACCTCTCGCCGGAGGACGTCGACCGCCTGCGGGCGGACCCGGAGGCCCTGATGCGGGTCGTCGGGGACCGCGAGCTCGCGCTGTTCGTCCTGGAAGGCGAGCGGAACGGGCGGCACTGGCCCGCCCTCCTCCGGGTCCTCCCGGCCCGCCGCGGGTACGCCGCGGAGACCGAGCGGGTCCTCGCGAAGATGGAGGCGTGGCGGTGAACGTCCCGGAGACCGCGGCCGCCGCGAAGGCGGTCCTGGACGAGGTCGAGAAGGCGATCGTCGGGAAGCGGCCCGTCCTGGAGAAGCTCCTGCTCGCGGTGCTGTGCGACGGCCACGTGCTGATCGAGGACTACCCGGGCCTCGCGAAGACCCTGATGGCGAAGACGTTCGCCGCGGTCCTCGGGTGCGACTTCAAGCGCGTCCAGTTCACCCCGGACCTCCTCCCCGCGGACATCACCGGGACGTACGTGTTCGACCGGAAGGCGGGCGAGTTCGTGCTCCGGAAGGGCCCCGTGTTCACGAACCTCCTCCTCGCGGACGAGATCAACCGCTCCCCGCCGAAGACCCAGGCCGCCCTCTTGGAGGCGATGCAGGAGCGGCAGACGACGCTCGAAGGCGAGACCCACCCGCTCGCCCGCCCGTTCGTCGTGATCGCGACGCAGAACCCGATCGAGTACGAGGGCACGTACCCGCTGCCGGAGGCGCAGATCGACCGCTTCCTCCTGCGGATCGGGATCGGCTACCCGACGCGGGAGCAGGAGGTCGAGATCCTCGCCCGCCGCCGGTCGCGGAAACAGGAGGATGTCGCGGTGGACCGCGTGAGCTCGCCGGAGCAGGTCGTCGCGATGCAGCGGGCCCTCGAGGAGATTCACGTGGACCCCGCCGTGGAGGCGTACATCGTGGAGGTCGCCTCCCGCACCCGGACGCATCCGCAGGTCGAGGTCGGTGCGAGCCCGCGCGGGTCCCTCGCCCTCCTGAAGCTCGGCCGCGCGCGGGCCGCCCTCCGGGGACGGGACTTCGTCGTCCCGGACGACGTGAAGGAAATCGCGGTCGAGGGCCTCGCGCACCGCCTGATCCTGAAGCCGGACCCGTGGATCAAGGGCGTCCGCACGGCGACCGTCGTCGAGGAGGTCCTCGCGTCCGTGCCCGTGCCCAAGGTCGATTGAATGCGGACGTCCCTCGCCTCGTGGCTCGCGGGGGTCGCGGGCACGTTCGTGGCGATCTCCCTCCTGTTCCTGAACTGGCGGATCCTGCTCCTCGCGCTCCCGCCGATCGTGTACCTCGCGCTCGCGGGCCTGCGACCCGTGCCGGCGCCCGTGCTCGACGTCGCCCGCCAGGCATCCCGGGACCGGCTCTCCGTGGGCCAGGAGGTCCTCGTCACGGTGCGGGTCGCGAACCGCGGCCCCCGCCTCGAGCTCGTGGAGCTGCACGACGAGGTCCCTAGGGAGCTCGTCGTCTCGAAGGGCCGCCCGCACCTCGCGGTCGCGCTGGACGCGGGCGAGGAGGTCTCGTTCTCGTACACGGTCTCGCCCCGGGTGAAGGGCGTGTACCGCCTCGGGCCGCTCGTGGCCCGCTCCTCTTCGCCCTCGGGCCTCGAGGTGGAGGAGGCCGTCGTGCCCCTGCGGACGACGCTCAGCGTCGCGCCGCGCCTCGAGGACGTGCGGAGGGTGAGGGTCCAGCCGCGCCGCACCCGCCTCTGGGTCGGGCAGATCGCGTCCCGCACGATCGGTCCCGGGACGGAGTTCTGGGGCCTGCGGGAGTACGCCCCGGGGGACGAGACGCGGCGGATCAACTGGAAGGCGAGCGCGCGGTTCGACCGGCTGATCTCGAACGAGCTCGAGGGGGAGCGGAGCGGGGACGCGGTGATCGTGGTGGACGCCCGCCACGAGGCCCTCGTCGGACCGCTCCCGAGCAGCACGACGGAGCACGGGGTGCGGGCCGCGCTCGCGCTCGCCTCGAAGATTCTCGAGGGCCGGAACCGGGTCGGGCTCATCGTGCAGCGGGAGGTCCTGGACTGGGTCTACCCCGCCTTCGGCCGGAAGCAGCTGTACCGCATCCTGGACGCGCTGATCCGCGTGCGGCCCGGCGGGGAGTGGCCGTTCGACCACGTCGTGTGGGTCCTCGAGCGGTTCTTCCCGAGGAACTGCCAGGTGATCCTCATCTCGCCGCTCCTGGACCGGGAGGCCGTGGACACGGTCGCGGACCTCGCGGCCCGCGGCTTCCCCGTGACGATTGTGTCGCCGTCCCCCGTGGAGATCGAGCGGGCGATGTATGCGGACGACCCCACGCTCCAGGTCGCGTACCGCCTCCTCCGGATGGAGCGGGAGAACGCCGTGTCCGCGCTGCGGCGGTTCGCGGACGTCGTGGACTGGGACCCGAGGGAGCCCCTCGCGGCCGCGCTCAAGGGGGTGACGCGGTGGCCCCGCCATCGGTGAGGGCGCTCGCGGTGCGGGCGGCGCCGCTCGCCCTCTTCGCGGGCCTCCTGACGTGGACCGCGATGGACCTCGCGCGGCGGGCCCCGCCGACCGCGTGGGCGGGGGGCGCGCCTCTCCTCGTCGTGGCGACCGCCTTCGAGGTCCGCGCCCTCCGGACCGCGGAGCCCGCCTCGCAGCGCGCGGCCCGCGGCCTCGTCGGAATCGTGTACTTCGGGGTCCGACTCCTCTGGGCGGGCGTCGACCCGCTCCCGATGATCGCCTTCCTCGTCCTGCTGATGGCCCTCGCGTCCCTCCAGGGGCTCGAGCGGACGTTCGCGCCGGTCTACGGGGCCATGGCGGGCGACCCCGGAGTCCTCGCGAAGGTGGACGCCTCGGCGATCGCCGCGTACACTCGGGCCCTCGCGCTCATCGCGTTCACGTTCGTCGCGTCCCTGCTCCTCGCGCTCCTCGTCCCGTTCGCGGTCCTCCAGATCACGGACCTCGTCGCGGCGACGGGCCTCGCCCTCGCGCTGTTGCTCGTGATCGCGTGGCTCGCCCTCGCGCCCTCGACGCCGCCGAGGAGAGGCTAGGCCAACACGTGGCGGCAGTATGGGCAGAACCGTGCGTCGAGCGGGATCGGCCGGCCGCAGCTCGGGCAACCTCTCCGCCCCGCCGCAGGATTCGGGATCGCCGCGGGCATCGCGTACGGCACCCGCGCGACCGCGTACTGCTGCGGCACCCCGTACGGCACGGGCATCTGGTACGGATACACGAAGCCCACGGGCGGGGCCGCATGCGTCTCAGGCGGCTTCGGGTTCAGGATCTCGTTCACGATGCGGCGGTAGTGGCCCCCGACGAGCCCGCCCACGAGGACGACGAGAAGGGAGAGCGGGAGGACCGGGAGCCACGCCACGATGTCGTACCGCAGGATGCTCAGGATCGAGATGGCGATCACGGAGGAGACGAGGAGGACGATGCCGATCACGAGCGTCCCGGTCCCGACGAACTTCAGGAGGAGCTCGTCCCGCATCGCCTCTGGCGGCGGGGGCATCGGATCCGGCTTCGCGCCCGCCTTCCCTCCCGCGGCGGGGACCGCCTCCTCGGCCATCGGGGTGGAAGCGGCCGTCGCTCACTTGAACGTTGCGAACGGGTTCGCGAATTCCCGCGAGGACCCGCCCGCGGCCCAAAGCCTATATAGAGCCCGCTTCTTCCAACGGCCCGCGCCCCGGTGGTCTAGCGGTCTATGATCTCGGCCTGTCGAGCCGAGTGCTCGGGTTCGAATCCCGACCGGGGCGTCCGTCGCGAACGATTCTGGCAAGATTCGGGTGGGACCTCGGCGTAGCGTATTGACCCGCGCCGCCCGTGCGGCCCCCCAACGGACTTCGGACAGGTCCGATGGAGGCAGACGACGTGAAGGGAACGATCGCCGCCGCGATGGCGGTGCTGGGAATGGCGTTGGTGCTGGGCGTGGCGTTGGCCCCGTCCGCATCCGCCGGTGCGCAACGGGTGGAGAACGCGATCTGGGCGGACGGGAGGCTCTGGGGGACGATCGGGACCCCCGCCGTATTGCCGGGGAATGCGCCGCTGGGCTCGTTCGACAAGCTGTTCATGTTCACGAACAGCAACAACCCCGCGGGTCAGAAGCCCGTGTCAGAGGCGGGGCCAGGGAACCCCGCGTACAACGGGGGGCGGTGGGCCTCGTTCACCGCCACGTGGACGGCGGCGGGCTTCGCGGCGCACGGCACGGTGCCCGTCCTGACGTCGTACGCGGACGTGATATTCCACGTTGGCATGGGCCACCTCCTGGTGACCCAGGGGCACCCCACGGGAGGCCCGGGCTTTTTCGAGTGCCCGCTGATCCGGTGAGCGCGTGGCCATGGAGAGGGGACTCCGTCCCCTCACCCTTTCCTCCTCGCGAATCGCCGGCGACCTCTTGAGGCCAGGGTGCGGGCCCGGTGATGTTCCGGGTTATCCTTACATAAGGATAACTCGAAGCGGGCCCTCGCGAAACGGCCATGGCCTGCTCCCGGCTCCCGACCCCCGGCCTATTTGTATCCTCCCCGCCTTGCGGGCCCCGAGTCACGTGAGCGCGGCCCTCCGGCAGCTCCTGTGGTACCTGATCGCGGGGACGCGGGGCGGGGTGAACCGGGCGCGGATCATCGAGGCCCTCCACGCGCGGCCGTACAACGCGCACCGGCTGAGCGAGGCCCTCGGGCTCGACTACCGCACGATCCGGCACCACCTCGACCTCCTCCAGAAGAACGGGCTCATCACGCAGCCCGCCTCGAGCGCGTACGCGGCCCCGTACTTCCTCGCGCAGTATCTCGAGGCGAACTACGCGATCTTCGAGGAGATCCGCAGAAAGGCATTTCCAAAGGAGGGCGACGCGAGGTGAGATTGTGGCATACGGTCAAGTGGTGCGGGCCATGAGGGGTGTCGCAGATGCCTGACGTGTGGATGCTGTGCAGCGTCGGAGCAGGGTTCGCGAACGTCGGCCTGGCGCTGGGCCTTATCGTCCTCTATGGCGCGACTTACTCGAAGACGAGGGCGCCGTTCACGCTCGCGCTGATCCTGTTCGCCGCCGCGTTCCTCGCGCAGAACGCGCTCGTCGTGTACGCGTACGTCACGATGATGGAGGTCGTGCCCCCCGCGATGAACCCGTACCTGTTTGCGATTGGCGCGTTCGAGGCCGCGGGCCTTGGGGCCATGCTGTGGACCGCCACGCGGTAGGGACGGAGCGGCGGTCGCGGCGAGGCTAACGGTTCCGGAACCGTGAACTACCACCCAGTCGATTTGCGGCCGTGCGGCTCCCGCCATTGACCCTCTTCGCGATCATCGACGCCGCCGTCGGCTTCGGACTCGCCTTCGTGTACGTCATCCTATCTCGCGACTGCGCGGCCCCGTTCGCGTGCTGGTTCGGTGGGGCCTGCTTCGCGTTGTGCGTGAACCCGTGGACGCAGTTCCCCTTCGTGCTGGCGATTGGGCTGGGGATCGGGGCGGTCCCCGGGGCCATCGTGTACCTGGCGGAGAGGTCCCGCCCGTGGCGCCCCTGAGGGCCGCTACGGCTTCGCCGGACCCCTCGCCCGCGCGATGAGATCCTCGAGCCGCATCTCCTCTTGCTTCCCCGAGTCGAGGTCCTTCACCGCGACGGCGCCCCTCTTCGATTCCGCTTCGCCCACGAGGACCGCAAACCGGGCGCGGATTGCGTTCGCGTAGTCCAGGTTCTTCGAAGGACCGCGGCCGAGCAGGTCGATGTCCGCGGACACGCCGGCCTCCCGGAGCCTC
>DATBXC010000053.1:0-6361 GCA_036514455.1 Thermoplasmata archaeon
GAAGCCAGGTGGCCGCCGTAAGCCCCCTTCTGTTCTGACGGCATTGGACTGAGCGTCCGACCTGGCGCGAGTTCGCGCCGACTTGGACTTGCTCCGGCGGGGAGTCGCCGTCTCACCAGATCCCGCGCCAACGTCGTCGCCGGGCGAGTCATCCTGCGACGCGGGCTGTGTCGTTTCTGCGCCCTTGCCGCCCCTCTCGGGGCCCCCGCGTGGGCGGGGCCGCCTTGGTTCGGAGGGGGGACTTTCCTCGGCGCCCACGCGGGCACCGTCAGCCGTCCACGGCCTCCTGGCTTCGGGAGCCCATCGGCGGGGCCTACAATAACCTTTCCTCGGGCGGATTCAGGGAGGTTCTTAACCCGAGCGGGAATCCGCCCGCCCGTGGCCCCGGACCGTCGGGTCCTGATCGCGAACTCAATCTACCACCTCACGAACGACGCGGCGGTCACCGTGATGGCGGGCGAGATCACCGTCCTCCAGGACACGTTCGACATCGGGTACATCGGGGTCGGGGTCCTGACGGGCGTCGCCCTTCTGGTGACGGTCGTCGCCCAGATCGTCTTCGGCCGCATGGCGGACCTGAGGGACCCGTCCCGCTTCCTTCCGATTGGGATCGCCTTCCTCGGAATCGCCTCGATTGCGGTCACGGCCGCCCGGTCGTTCCTCCCCTTCCTCGCCCTCGTCGCGGTGTCCCGCATCGGGGCGGGCTTCTACCACCCCGTCGGGATCGGCTGGGTAGGCCGCGCGTACTCCGGGGCGGACCTCGACCGCGCGATGGGCTTCCAGAGCTCCTTCGGGGACGTCGGCGTCATCCTGGGCATGGGGACCGGCGCCCTCCTGGGGGCCATCGCGTGGGAGCTCCCCTTCCTGGTCTGGGGCGCGCTGAACATCCTCGCGGCCGTGGCGCTCGTCGCGGCCGTGCGGGGCCGCCGGAGCCCGCCCGTGGAGAACCCCGAGCGCGTCGACTACCGGGCCGTCCTGCGCGACGTGCGGTACTGGCTCCTCCCGATCGCAATCGGCGGGGCGACGTTCAACGTCCTCTCGAACTTCGGGCCGATCCTCATGCACGCCGGCTACGGGCTGTCCCCCGAGTTGTCGGGCGTCTCGATTGCCGCGTGGATCCTGGTCGGCAGCGTCGCCGCGTTCTTCTTCGGGCGGCTCAGTTCCCGGTTCGGACGGTACCGGAGCCTGCTCTTCGCCTACCTGGCCCTCGCAATCACCGGCATCACCGCATCCTTCCTCGGCCTCCCCGCCACGCTCGCCGCCCTCTGGACCCTGGGCTCCACCCTGTTCATCACGTACCCTGCGACGTTCTCGTTCATCTCCGAGGCGAGCCGGGCGCGGGTGCAGGGCGCCGCGTTCGGGGTGATTTTCGGCTTCCAGCTCCTCGGCGGGGCCCTGGGGGTCCTGGCCGCGGGGACGCTTGCACAGACGTTCAACTCCCCCTCCGCCCCGTTCCTGTTCGTTGGGGTGCTGTGCGCGGCGGGTCTCCTCTACCTCCTCGCCGTCCGCTCCCGCGCGGACCCGGGCACGCAGCGGCCCGCCGTCGCGGCCCCTCAGGTGTAGTCCTCGATCCGTCCGCGCACGGCGTGGACCTGAGTCCTCCCGTCGGGGTAGATGTGGACGACCTCGCAGCCGGCGGCGACGAGCGCGTCCGCGACGTACCGGCGATGGCATCGGAAGAACACGGCTTCCGCGCACATGATTGTCGTCCGCCTCGAGGACGCGTAGGCGACGAGCTTCTCCAGGCCCGTGGCGAACTCCGGGGTCCTGACGTGCGCCTCATACCCTCCCCGGCGGTATCCACCGAGCTCGGCGAGGTGCAGGTACTCGATCCCCGCCGCGGCCAGGGAGGCTCTGAGCGCGTCCTGCTTGAACTGGGGCCAGCGGGAGGTTGGGAACCGGCGGAGGTCCGCGAGCCCCCCGACGCGCTGTGCGCGGAGGAGCCCGATGAACCGCTCGATTGGATGGGTGCTGTGCCCGATCGTCCAGACCGTGACGGCCATGCGGCCTCACTTGAGGATTGGCTTCGGCTTCGACTTGAGCCGCGCCGCGATCGACAGGCCGACGCCCACGAACACGGGCAGCACGCCCTCGTGGGCCGCGATCCGCGCCGGGCTTCGGACGAACAGGACGAGGAAGAGGATCAGGGAGACGATTCCCGCCCCCGCGCCGAGGAGGACGAGGATTCGGCCCGTCCGCACCCGGTCGTAGTACATGAGGAACGCCCCCGCGAGCACCGCGACGCCGCCGAGCGAGGCGGCCGAGATCAGGACGTATGCGAGGACGCGGAACACGGGGTTCGGGCCGAAGAGCTCGACGAGGAGGTCGAAGAAGTGGTCCACGCCGCGGGCCCCGGTCCATCCGACGATCAGGAAGAGTACCCCCGCGATGAATGCGAGGACGCCGGCGCCTTCGTTGTCCGTCAGCGCGCGGCGGGCCATGGCTGCTCAGGCCCCGAGGACGCGCCGAAGGGCCTCGAGGTTCTCCGGCTTCCGCTCGAAGTACGACCGCACGGGCGCGAGGAGGTCGGCCAGGGCCTTGGAAACGGCCGTCTTCAGGTCCTTGGGATGGAGGGCCTCCGACCGGTACGCGCCCGCAAGGGCGGGGAAGTTCTCGAAGACGGCGTCCCCGCCGTACTTGGCGGGCCTCTCGACCCTCAGGGGGGCCCGCGGGAGGAGGACGAGCCGCGCGGTCTCCGTGACGAAGTTCCCCTCCGTCTCCTTGGGCGGGCAGAACGCCCTCTCGATCTTCCGGGCGATGTCCTCGGGCGAGTCGTGGACGAGGATCGCGCCCTCCGGCCGTGACTTGCTCATCTTCGCCTCGATCGCGTCCATGCGGCCCTGGCCCTTCAGGCCCACGAGCAACGGCGTGTGGAGTGCCACGACCCGCTTCCATCCGAGGCGCGGGGACAGGTCCCGGTACAGCATGTGCGCGTGCCGCTGGTCCATCCCGCCCAGGGCGAGGTCCAGGTCCAGGCGGTGGATGTCCGTGACCTGCATGGCGGGATAGATGAGCATGGAGGCGTCCAGGTCTGCGTCTTCCTCCTTCCGGCCCATGATCGTGAGGGCCCGCCGGATGCGCGCGACGCTCGCGCTCTTCGAGACCCGCACGACGTCCGCCCAGTAGTCCCGCGGCGACACGAGGTCGTTCGCGAGGGCGAAGCGCACGGAATCCGGGACGCCGAGCGCCCGGAACGCGTCCTCGAAGTACCGCGCGCACACCTGAATCGCCGCGAGATCCCCTCCGAGCTTGTTGTTGATCATCGCGTGCCAGTCCGCGAGGAGGAACGTGAAGTCGAAGCCCGCCGCGACGAGGTCCTTGATCTTCTCCGCGACGATTGCGCCGTTGCCGATGTGGACATACCCGCTCGGCTCGTAGCCGATGTACGCCTTCGGGCGTCCGCTGTGGGTGAGGAGGTCTGAGAGGTCCTCCCGGGTGACGACCTCCTCCGTCCCGCGGGTGACGATGTCGAGCTTCGACTCGCCGGGCACGCGTCCGCGAAGCGGGAGGGCCGTTAAAAGCCTTCGCGGGTCAGCGGGCCTTCTCCTTCAGCTTGCGGGCCGCCCGCTCCGCGACCTCCGCGGACTTGTGGGCGACCTTCTTCGTCGCGCGGGCGCCCTTCTCGACCGCCCGCTCGATCGTCTTCGAGGCCTTCTCCAAGTGGGGCTTCGCCTTCTCGACCACGGGTCTTGTCGCGTCCGCGACGGTCTTCACGCCCTTCTCAACGACGGGCTCGATTGCCCGGCCCGCCTTCTCGAGGATTCGCAGCCCCGTCTGGGCGGCCTCCTTGCCGACCGCAACGAGGTTCGTCGCCGCGCGGTCCAGCGTCCCTCCGCCGACCCGCCACCCACAGTACGCACAATACGTCGCGCCCTTTTCCATGGCGCGCCTGCAATTCGGACACTCCATGTCGATCCCGCGGGTCCATACGGACTCATCCTAGAAAGGCCTTGCGGGCCTAGGAACGTCGGACGTCCGCGTCAAGGACGACATGCCACACCTTCCGCGCGTGCGACTTCACTCTCCGCAGGTTGCGGGACACGGTGTCGAAGCCATGGCGACGGGTCTCCTCCTCGAACCTCCCCTCGAACGCGGACGCCGGGTGGCGGGGGCCAATCAGACCGTTAAGATGGATCATCGCGCGGCGCTTCGCGGCGCGGAACGCGACGTCGAGGAAGTCCGGGGCGTCGAAGTGGCCCATCACGATGCGGTCCGCAATCCCGGTCGGGGCCACGTCCCGGCAGTCTCCGAGCCGGGGCACGATGGACACCACCCGGTTGATTCGGATGTTGTCCTCCAGGTAGCCGAAAGCGACGGGGTTCGCCTCGCAGGCCACGATGCGGGCGGCCTCCGAGTGCACGGCCATGGGGACGGAGAAGTACCCGATCCCCGCGAACAGGTCGACGACCGTCTCCCCCGCCGCAGGGGCGCGAGCCATCCGCCCCCGTTCGTCGAGGTTCCCCGAGGAGAACATCACCTTCGCGACGTCGAGCTTGAACCGCACGCCGTCCTCGAGGTGGACGGTCTCGGTGCCGTCGCCCCAGACCCACCGGACCTGCGGGAGCCGCCACGGACCCTGGACGCCGCCCATCTTTTCGACGACGGTCTTCGCGCCGAGGACCCCGGCGTAGACCGGGGCGATCGCCTCGCGGGGGACGTCGAGCCCGGGCGGGAACCGGAGGACGAGGACGTCGCCGACCTTCTCCCACCGGCGCGGGAGCCCGCGAGGGTCGAGGCCCGCCCGCCTCGCGCGCTCTGCGATCTGCTCGAAGGGCGTTGGCGGGAGCGCCCGCCGCCGATTCTCCCTGCGGGCCACGATGGCGGGACCGCCGTTCGACGGAAAAAACTGCGCGCCGCAAAGGGTTAAGTGGAGCCCGCCCCTACGCGCGCCCGATGAAGCGGGCCGCGGCGATCGCCCTGGCCATTCTGCTCCTCACGGTCCCGGCGGTGCGCGCGCAGGACGTGCGCGACCCGGGCTTCGTGAGCCGGATCATCGGCGTCCTCGAATCCCCGCAGCTGGAGCCCGGGCGGACCGGGGTCTTCCGGTTCAACTTCACAAACCCCTATCCGTACGACATGAGCAACACGCTCCTGAACGTCTCGATTTATCAGTACGCGACGATCGAGGAGTCCCTGCCGGTGGACCCGTCGTGGCCCTGGGCGTACCCACAGATCGCGGAGTCCAGCGCCCGCATGTACGCGGTCCTGAATGGCTCGGCGGTGAACCTCTTCCAGCCGCGTGAATCCCTCGTCCTCCAGTTCACGATCCTCACGTCCGCGGACATGCCCCACGGCTCGATCTTCGCGCAGTCCGCGTACTTCCTCCGCTTCTGGCTTGAGTTCGACATGGACGACACGACGGGGGCGCGCCATTACGTGATGGCCTCGAAGGGCCACTTCTCGACGACGCAGTGGGAGGAGGCCCGCGTCGACCCGCTGGATCCGGACCCGAACTGCAATCCGACGAACGCGACGAACCGCTGCATCGGGAACCTGAACCTCACCCGCCTCGGGGTCGACGGCGTGATCCCGGACTCCCTGTTCGGGGTGAAGGAGCCGATCCCCCTCTGGCCGTTCTATGGGCTCCTCGTCGCGACCGCGCTGTTCCTCGTGCTCGCGTTCCTGTTCTGGGTCGAGGAGAACCCCGGGAAGTATCCGAGGGTCGAGCGCGCGTGGCTCGTGTTCAAGGGGCGTCTGCGCCGGATCGCCCGCCTTCCGAGACGCCACCGGATCTGACGCGGTTCGACGGACGTTCCATGGAGGGACGCGGCCGCAAGGTTTTTACCAGACCGGGTGCTGGGCTCCGCGAATGGGCGAGACGTCCACGTTCCCCCGGAGGGCCGCGTTCTGGTTCTACACCCTCCTCGTCGTGGCGGGGATCGCGTTCTACGTGATCTGGGGCGCGGTGTACGGCTCCTGGAACATCTTCGTCCCCCAGCATTCCGGAGTGTATGCGGTGTTCGTTGTCCTCGTGGGCTTTGGCCTCGTCGGGATGCTCCTGTACCGGAAGCCCCCGTCCCCGCAACCGCCTCAGTAGGCCTTCGCCGCGTACAGCACGTCCTTCGCGGGCTCCCCGCACACCGCACACTTACCGGACGCCGGCTCCGGGTAGTACGGCGTGCCGAGGACGCTCATCCCCGTCCGCTCCGTAACCGCGAGCCCGCACTCCTGGCGCCCGCACCAGCCCATCTTGTTGATCCCGTCGCGGGCGTCGTCGATCGAGGCGATCGCGACGATGCCCTCCTTCAGCACCTTTTCCGCGCGGGAGAACATGTCGACCTGGATCAGCTCGAGCAGGGACTTGAGCTGGTGGATCAGGCTCGCGGCGGGCAGCGACCGCTTCTCCCCCGTGTCCCGGCGG
>DATBXC010000054.1:0-8328 GCA_036514455.1 Thermoplasmata archaeon
ATACGCGGGCATCCCGTACCAGGTTTTCGGCGAGAGGGCTGGCGCGCTGGCTTTGATGATAGCATGGAGCCGCTTGGCCATGGCGCGATCCGGTTCCGGCATCTCGGCGATCTTCGCGAGCACGGCGCTTTCCCCGTCCGCTCTGTCCGCGCGCGGGCCGCGGCGCGCCTCCGCCTTCAGTTCTTGGGCGCGCTCCTTCATCGCGGCTCGCTCCTCGTCCGTGAATCCCTTGAACTTCTTGTCGGCCGCGGTGGTGCTCTTGGCGGACTTTTGCGTGTCCTTCTCTGGGCTCATAGGAACGTCCTCAAAAAGTGATTGATTGTCGTTGAAGCAAAGTTCTCAACGGGTATTAAGGGTACCCACTACTCGTCGCAAGAGATCGGTCGGGCCCCACGTCGCCCTGTCCGAGGCTCCCGCCGCCCCGAACCGTCTCGATGAGCTTGAGCAAAGAGTAATGGCTCTACGGGTTCGAGGACTTGACCCCGTTCTTCGCTGCCGCGCCGCTGAAGGACGCGTACACGAGATTCTATTCGCCTGTTCTGTGGCGGTTCGACTTGCTCCTCTTGCGTAAACCGGTCACCGAGGACTGGTCGAGCGCTACCAGCCCTCCCGACCCCCAAATGAGTGCTCCCGACGGGATTCGAACCCGTGCCGGAAGCTCGAGAGGCTTCCATCCTTGGCCACTAGACTACGGGAGCGCGGGGTCGCGCTAAGAGCGGGAGCGCCATAAACGTTGTGGACTCGCGGGCGCGGGAAAACCCTTTTACCGGAGGGGGGCCGTGGCGCGCCCGTGCCCAAATACGCGTACTGCGCGGCCTGCGACACGGTCTCGTTCCTCGCGACGCTGGAGCGGGACGTGTGCCAGAACTGCGGGAAGGCCGCGGTCCCGGTCCCCGTGTCGCGCCCCTGGCAGCAGTGGGCGGGCGGGGTCGTGATCGTGGCGGGCGCGATCGTCCTGTTCCTCGTGACGATCCCGGACCTGTGGGTCCGGCTCGCGATCCTCGCCCCGTTCCTAGTCGGGGGCCTCGCCCTGTCGGGCTGGGGCGTGCGGGCGACGAAGCAGAGGGTCCGACGGGAGGCGCAGGCCGCGCGGGAGGGCGGGAAGTGAGGGCCGCCCTCGCACAGCTCGCCCCGAAGCTCCTCGACAAGGCCGCGAACCTCGCGCGGATCGAGAGGACCGTCGCGGAGGCGGGCGCGGACCTCGTCCTGTTCGGCGAGATGTTCCTCACCGGGTACATGGCCCGGGACGCGTTCCCGCGGCTCGCGGAGACGATCCCCGGCCCGGCCACGGACCGGCTCGCGAAGATCGCCGCGGAGCACGGCGCCCACATCCTCGTCGGGATGCCGGAGCGGGACGCGAAGGGCCGCCACCTGTTCAACGCAGGCGTCCTCGTCGCGCCCGACGGGGAGCTGTGGCGGTACCGGAAAATCCACCCCGCGAACTTCGGGCCCTTCGAGGAGGGCCTGTACTTCGGCCGGGGCTCCGAGCCCGTGCTCGCGGAGACGAAGCTCGGCAAGCTGGGTCTCCTGATCTGCTACGACGCGTTCTTCCCGGAGCTCGCGAAGGCGTACGCGCTCCGCGGGGCGGACATCCTCGCGGTGATCAGCGCGGCGCCCGCCACGAGCAAGGCGTTCTTCGACAAGATCCTGCCCGCCCGCGCGATCGAGAACGGCATCTTCGTGCTGTACGCGAACCTCATCGGGACCGAGCTGAACATGGTGTTCCAGGGCGGGACGCAGGCGATCGGGCCCCGGGGCGAGGACCTGGGGCGGGCGGGGGACTTCCGGGAGGAGGTCGTGGCCGCCGACGTGGACCTGCGGCACCTCCGCGTCGCGCGGGAGTTCCGGCCCACGATCCGCGACACGCGGCGGGATCTGTGGGGCGCGGTGGCGCCGGGGCGGCGGCCGAAGGCGGGCCGCCGGAAGGCGAGGGGCGGGACTCGCGGCTAGTCCGGCTCCACGATCGGGAACGCCCGCCCCGCGCTGCTGCCGCCTCGCGCGCCTTGAGGTCCTCCGTGCCGAGGTCCCGCTTTTTCGCCCGAAGCAGCTCGAGGCGCTCGACGGCCTCACGAAGCCGCGCCCCCTGTAGCCGCAGTGGATAATCGAGTAGCCGGCGTTCGGCCCGGTTCGGCCACCCCGTCGTTGCCTATAAATATAGGCAACGCCTCCGCGGTCGCATGCAGGTCGGCTGTGGCATCCAGGTGAAGCCCCGCCGGGAGCGAGACTACGTGTACTTCTGGCACTACGAGTCGCGGGACGGGCGCCGGAAGGCGGTGTACGACTACGTCGGCCCCGCCCGGAATCCCGAGTCGGGGCGGAAGGCCGTGCAGGCCCTGGAGGCGTACACGCGGAAGGCGATCGACGCCGCCCGGCGCCAGCTCCAGGCCGCGAGGACCGCGGCCCTCGCCGCCGCGCGGTGAGCCGTGTTGCCTACAGACATAGGCAACGCGACCGGACCCTATCCCTTGACCCCGCGGCGATGAATCCTCTAATGCTCGTCATGAATGGTTCATGTCGCGCGTCCCCGCCGGAGAACGTCCCCTCAATGAAGGACAGAGCCCTCGGGGGATGGAAAGGATAAAAGGTGCCTCCGACATCCCGCGGCGGGGTTGAGAGGGATGGCGGCAACGACAGCGTGTCCCGGATGCGGTGCGCCCCTCGCGTGGGTCGCACAGTACAGCCAGTGGTGGTGTGCGAAAGAACAGAAGTACTACCCCCCCGGGCAGGCGCCAATCGCGGCGGCGCCCGCACAGACCGCGGCACCGGCACGGGCCGCGGCTCCGGCCACGGCCCAGGCGGTCCCGTCCCTGTGGACCCTGAACTTCTACCGGATCCGGAAGAAGGTCCTCGCCCTCACGGGCCAGTACTGGATCGAGAACCAGGCCGGGAACCAGCTCGCGTACTCCAAGCAGAAGCTCCTCCGCCTCAAGGAGGACATCCGCGTGTACACGGATGAGAGCATGACGCGGGAGCTGTTCCAGATCCGGCAGACCCAGATTCTCGACATCTGGGGCACGTTCGCGATTGTGGACTCCGGGACGAACGCGATTCTCGGATACATCCGGCGGAGGGCGCTGACGTCCTCGTTCATCGCGGACGAGTGGGAGATGCGGGACCCGTACAATAACCTCGTCGGGGAGATCAAGGAGTCCACGGGCCGCGGCCTCGCGCGGAAGTACCTCCCGGGCGGCGGCCTCATCCCGGAGAAGCTCACGATGACCCTCGGGGGCCAGCCAATCGCGACGATCAACCAGCAGTTCAAGATCATCGGCGACATCTGGGAGATCCAGTGCCTGAACGTGCCCGCGACGTTCGACCGGCGGGTGTTCCTCGGCGGCGTGCTCCTCATGGGGATGGTCGAGCGCGCGAGGAAGTGACCGCGGGATAGGAAGTGCTCCCGACGGGATTCGAACCCGTGCCGGAAGCTCGAGAGGCTTCCATCCTTGGCCGCTAGACTGCGGGAGCGCGGGCTCGCGCTCTGAGTGGGACCGCCATAAGCGTTGTGGGCGGGGGAAACCCTTTACCCGAGGCGGGGGCTCGCGCACCCGTGAAGCCCGTATACTGCTCGGACTGCGACGCGGTCTCCGCCCTCGCGACGATGGAGCGAGAGGCGTGCCACACGTGCGGGCAGACCGCGCCGACAAGCCCTCCGCTCGCGCACACTACGAGGGTGTTGCTCGCTTAGAACGCTTCGCCTTCGCTTGCCGTCCACGTCCACGGATGCCCGCACGCCCGCAAAAGCCTTTAATAGCCCGCGGGTTCTCGCGAGCCGCTCTTCTCAGAGAGCCCGATGAATCGTGAGGTTCGAAGAGAACTGAAGGAGGTCTCCCATGGCGAAGGCCATTTACGTGCGGTTCGAGGTCCCGAAGGACCTGACGGACAAGACGTACCAAATCGTGGAGCTGGCGAAGGAGAGCGGCAAGATCCGCAAGGGCACGAACGAGGTCACGAAGCTCGTCGAGCGGGGCGAGGCCCAGCTCGTCGTGATGGCGGAGGACGTCCAGCCCGAGGAGATCCTCGCCCACATGCCCCTCCTGTGCGAGGAGAAGGGGGTCCCGTACGCGTACGTCCCGTCGAAGCAGGAGCTCGGCGTCGCCTCGGGCCTGGGCAAGGCCACCGCGAGCATCGCCGTCCTGGACGCGGGCAAGGCGAAGCCGATGATGGACGACCTCGTGAACAAGCTCCGGTCCCTGAAGAAGTAAGGTTGAGCGGCGATGGCGGACGAGGAAGGCTTCGAGGCGGAGGTCGTCGAGATCGTGGGCCGCACCGGGATGACCGGGGAGGCCACGCAGGTGAAGGTCCGCGTGCGGACGGGGCCCGACAAGGGCCGCATCATCACCCGGAACGTGAAGGGCGCGATCGCCGTGGGCGACGTCTTGGTCCTGCGGGAGACCGCGCGCGAGGCCCGCAAGCTGAGCGTGAGGTGAGCCCGCGATGCCCGTCACGCGCACGTGCTCGTTCTGCGGCAACGACATCGAGCCCGGCACCGGGAAGATGTTCATCCGCCGGGACGGCACGGTCTACTTCTTCTGCTCGAGCAAGTGCGAGCGGAACCTCCTCGACCTGGGCCGCGTCCCCCGATGGACGCGGTGGACGAAGCACTTCCGGCGGGCGAAGGGGCTCGTCGAGGAGGCCCCCGCCGCGGCGCCGATGACCGAGGGCGCGGAGGCCGGGGGGGCGGGCGCGCTCCTCCCCGTGGAGGCCCCGAAGGGCAAGACGATCCCCGCGGACGTGATCGACCTGATCGACAAGCGGCTCGGACCCGAGCTGGCCCGCGCGGACGCGGAGCGCCACTTCGCCCACTTCGCGGACTCCGGCGCGCTGAAGGTCCAGATCACCCCGTGGTACCGGAAGAAGCACGGCGGGAAGCACGTCACGAAGATCGAGGCCCAGGAGTTCCTCGCGTTCCTCGAGGCGCCCCAGGGCCGGACCACGCTGAAGCGCTGGCTCGACGAGGAGTCGAAGAAGGTGAAGGGCCGCCGCGGCGGGGAAGAGGAGGAAGCCCCGAAGGTCGAGGCGAAGGCCGCGAAGAAGGCGAAGAAGGGGGCCTAGCGTGGCCCACGAGCGGACGTTCGTTCTCCTGAAGCCGGACGCGGTCCAGCGGGGCCTCGTCGGCGCGGTCCTCCGGCGATTCGAGCGGCGCGGCCTGAAGCTCGTCGGGCTCAAGCTGACGCGGGTCACGAAGGAGCTCGCGGAGACGTACTACGCGGAGCACAGGGGGAAGGCGTTCTTCGCCCCGCTCGTGAAGTACGTCACGTCCGCGCCCGTCGTCGCGATGGTCTTGGACGGCGAGGGCGCTGTGGCCGCGGTCCGGAGGATGATGGGGAAGACGAACTCCGCGGAAGCGGAACCTGGGACGCTCCGCGGGGACTACGCCCTTACGATCGGCCGGAACGTGATCCACGGCTCCGACGGCCTGGCGAGCGCGAAGCGGGAAATCGAGCTCTTCTTCAAGCCCGCGGAACTCCACGAGTACGCCCGCATCGACGAGGCGTGGCTGTACGAGTGAGCAGGGCGGGCGCGATATGGTGCGAGTCCAAGGGATTCGCGCCGTCTTCTTCGACTACGGGAACACCCTCGCGCACGCCGCCGAGCCGTTCGACGAGATGTGGGCGCGCGTGGCGCGGGAGCGAGGGCTCGTCCTGGACCCGCGCCGCCTCGCGGAGGCGCGGGCGGAGGCGGACCGGCTCTTCGAGGCTGCAATCTTCGAGCACGTCGGCCAGACGCCCGAGTTCTGGAGACGGTACGACGCCGTCCTGATCGGGAAGCTCGGGGTCTCGGACCCTGACGGCCTCTTCGCGGCCGCGGTGCAGACGGCGTTCGACCGACCGGACGTGATGCGCCTCTATCCGGAGGTCCCCGAGGTCCTGCGCGCCCTGCGGTCCCTTGGGCTCCATGTCGGCGTCGTCTCGAACAACACGGACGAGATTCACGGGCGGCTCCGCGACCTCGGCGTGGACGCGTTGTTCGACGCGGTCACATACTCGCAGGAAGCGGGGGCGAACAAGCCCTCGCGCCCTATCTTCGACCTCGCGCTGCGGCGGGCGGGCTGCGAACCCTCCGAGACCGTGCACGTGGGCGACGCGTACGAGGCGGACGTCCTCGGCGCCCGCGCCGCCGGCATCACGCCCGTCCTCGTCGACCGCGCGGACCGCCGCCCGGACGCGGACTGCCTGCGCGTCCGGGACCTACGGGGCGTCCCCGACCTCCTCGGATGACCCCCGCAAGCTCTAATACGGCCCGACCTCTACGAACCGCGTCCATGGGCACGTACATCCGCCAGCCCATCGTCTCCGTCCTCGGGCACGTGGACCACGGGAAGTCCAGCCTCCTGGACCAGATCCGCGGAACGAGCGTCGTGGCCCGCGAGGCGGGCGGGATCACCCAGCACATCGGGGCCACGGAGGTCCCGCTGGACGCGATCCGGGCGATCTGCGGGGACCTCGTGAAGGACAAGACGTTCAAGATCCCCGGGCTCCTGTTCATCGACACCCCGGGCCACGTCGCCTTCACGACGCTCCGCGCGCGTGGCGGGGCCCTCGCGGACCTCGCGGTCCTCGTCGTGGACGTGAACGAGGGCTTCCGCCCGCAGACGATCGAGTCGATCAACATCCTGAAGCGGTACAAGACGCCGTTCCTCGTCGCCGCGAACAAGATCGACATGGTCCCGGGCTGGCGGAAGGTGGAGAAGGTCTCCTTCGCCGCGGCGATCGCGGAGCAGCACGAGGGCGTCCGCGAGGAGCTCGACCGCCGGATGTACGACGTCGTCGGCAAGTTCTTCGAGCACGGCTTCTCCGCGGAACGGTACGACAAGATCCAGGACTTCGCGACGACCGTCGCGATCGTCCCGACGAGCGCGAAGCACGGCGTCGGCATCCCGGAGCTCCTCCTCATGCTGATCGGGCTCGCGCAGCGGTTCCTGGAGGCGGACCTGAGGGTTCCGGAGGGCCCCGCGGAGGGCACGATCCTCGAGGTCAAGGAGGAGAAGGGCCTCGGCGTCACCCTGGACGCGATCGTGTACAAGGGCGTGCTGAACCGCGGGGACACGATCGTCCTCGGGTCCACGGGCAAGCCAATCGTCACGAAGGTGAAGGCCATCCTCCGGCCGAAGCCCCTGGACGAGATCCGGGACCCGCAGGACCGGTTCGACTCCGTGGCCCGCGTCACCGCGGCGGCCGGCGTGAAGATCGCCGCGGGCGGGCTGGAGGGCGCGGTCGCGGGCGCCCCGCTCCGGGAGGCGAAGGCCCGGGACCTGAAGGACGTCGTCGCCGCGGTCGCCGCGGAGACCGTGCCGAAGGTCGAGACCTCGGACGAGGGGATCCTCGTGAAGGCGGACGCCCTCGGCTCCCTCGAGGCGATCGCGTACGAGTGCAAGCAGTCCGGCACGCCGATCAAGTTCGCCCGCGTCGGGCCCGTCTCGCGCCGGGACGTCGTCGACGCGGCCACGGTGCAGGAGCCGCTCCACAAGGTGGCCCTCGCGTTCAACGTCCCGATCCTGGACGACGCGCGGGACGAGCTCGCGAAGCACCCGGACGTGAAGGTGCTGGAGGGGGACGTGATCTACCGCCTCCTCCAGGACTACCAGGCGTGGGCGGAGCGGAGGCGGCAGGAGCTCGACGACGCCCGACGCCTCGCGATGCCGTACCCCGCGAAGGTCCTGTTCCTCCCGGAGTTCGTGTTCCGCGCGAGCAAGCCCGCGATCTTCGGCGTGCGGGTCCTCGCGGGCCGCCTCCGCCCCGGGCTCCCGCTCATGCGGGAGGATGGCAAGCCGCTCGGGCGGGTGCGGTCGATCCGCAGCGGCGAGGAGGTCGTCACGGAGGCCGTGGCGGGGAAGGAGGTCGCGATCGCGGTGGACGGCGTGACCGTGGGCCGGCAGGTGAAGGGCGGGGACGTGCTGTACGTGGACCTCCCCGAGGAGGCCGCGCGGGCCCTGCGGGACCAGCCCCTGAACCCGGACGAGCGGGCGACGCTCGAGGAAATCGGGGCGATCAAGAGGAAGGAGGACCCGTTTTGGGGGATGTAACGCCGGAGGGCCTGCAGCGGCAGCTCCCGCACCGGCACCAGTGCAAGGACTGCGACAAGTGGTACGGCCAGGAAGACGACGAGTACGGGCCGTGCATGTACAAGCACGCGCGGAAGGACAAGCGGTACGTGACGTACGGGTACCACGACTGCGACGAGCTCGATGAGCTGAAGGCGAGGGTGGCGCGATGGCGGGAGCGGACGTCCGGGTCCTCACGCGACGGGACCTGAGCTGGGCGGTCCGGCTCACGGACCTCGAGGGCTGGGGCTACACGGTGGCCGACCTCGAGCGGCTGCGGGCCCTCG
>DATBXC010000055.1:0-6824 GCA_036514455.1 Thermoplasmata archaeon
GAGATCCCGACGGACGGCGGGCCGCCCGTCGTGTACGGAGAGCTAAGGGCGGGCGACGACCGGCCCACGCTCCTCCTGTACAACCACTACGACGTCCAGCCCGTCGACCCGCTGAACGAGTGGAAGCGGGACCCGTTCGACCCCGTCGTGGAGGACGGCAAGCTGTTCGCCCGCGGCAGCGGGGACACGAAGGGGAACATCGTGGCCCAGGTCGCCGCCGTGAAGGCCTTCCAGGCGGTGGCGGGCCGCCCACCGTGCACCGTGAAGTTCGTGATCGAGGGCGAGGAGGAGGTCGGCAGCCCGCACTTCCGCTCGTTCGTCGAGGCGAACCGCGAGATCCTGAAGGCGGACGGGGCGACGATCGAGGGCGGGGAGCATTCCATGGCGGGGATCCCGAACGTGCAGTTCGGGTGCAAGGGCACGCTGTACGTCGAGCTCACGGCCCGTACCGCAGCGCTGGACCAGCACAGCATGTGGGCGCCGATCCTCCCGAACGCAGCGTGGCGCCTGATCCACGCGCTGGACACGCTCCGGGACCCGCGGGGCAAGGTCCGGATCCCCGAGTGGACGCGGAAGGCCGCGAAGCCCACGAAGGAGCACCTGAGGCACCTGAGCAAGGCGCGGTTCAAGGAGAAGGACCTGCTGAAGGCCTGGGGCATCAAGGCCCCGCTCGTGCCGAAGTCGGGCGTCGCCCTGCTGAAGCATGCGATCTACTCGCCGACGTGCACGATTTGCGGGTTCACATCCGGGTACCAAGGCGAGGGCACGAAGACCGTGAACCCCGCGGTCGCAAGCGCGAAGGTCGACTTCCGCCTCCTCCCCGGGATGAAGTCCCAGGACCAGCTGAGGATGCTGAAGCGCCACCTCAAGGCGAAGGGCTTCGGGGACATCGATGTGCACTTCCACGATGCCCTTGAGGCGAGCGCGACGCCGTACGATTCCCGGGTCGCGAAGGCAGTGATCGCGGCGGGATCCGAGGTGTACGGCCGAGCGCCGGACGTGTGGCCCTGGGGCCTCGGCGCCTCCGCGACGGGTTTCTTCAACGAGATCGTCCGCGTGCCGTCCGTCAGCGGGCCCGGGGTGAGCTACGAGGCGAGCGGGTACCACGCGCCGAACGAGCACATCCGCCTCTCCGACTTCCGGAACGGCGCGAAGTACTTCGCGGCGCTGATGGCGCGGTTCTAGCGCTTCCCGTGGAGGATTTCCGCGACCGCCTCCCCGCGGCGGGGCTGCGAGGCGCGCCCGAGTCCCGGGAAGTCGATTGCCTCGACGGGCGCGTCGATCAAGTCGCGGTAGCCGTCCACCGCCTTGCGGTACTCGACGGAGAGGAGGTCCACGACTCGCTCCGGTCGCGCCTCCTTCACGAACGAGGCGAGGAGGGCGGGGAGCCCATTCTCCCGCCACCACCCATGAAGCGTCCCGAGGCCCGGGAGGTCCTCCGCCATCGAGAAGCCGTAGACCCGGATGGGTTCGCGGGACAGCACGAGACCGTAGAGGGCGGACACGATCGCGACCTCGACCCCCGCCGCGCGGGACTCCCACGCCTCGCGCGGGATGTGGCGGTACATGTTGCCGTCGTACCGGAGGTAGGCGGGCATGAGGTCCACCTTCCCCTTCGAGGCGGGGTCGACATCGGGAGCGGGTGAGAGCTTCGCAACGGACGCGACCGTCCTGCGCAGGCCGACGAGACGGGCCAGGTCCGCGGCGGGCAACGAGTCGGCGACCGCAAGACCACTCGCGAGTAGCGAGCCCTCTCGCTTGCGCGTTGAGTCCGGAATCAGGACGAGGACCCGCGCCACCATGGAGGTGTGGATGGCCCGCCGCGGGATTAGGTTTCCGAGCGGCTGAACCTCGGCCATCGCGCGGCTTTGAAACGGGGCTACCCCGGCAACGCCGTCCGCAGGTGTTCCAAGGCCTTCCGATGTTGCCGGAGCGTGACGTTCCCTCGGACGCCGTGCTCCCACAGGATGTCCAGCATCTCCCGAGGCGTCGCGCTCGCGATTTCCGCAGCCTGGTTGAGGGTGAGCGTCCCGTCCCGGTACAACCGTACGGCGTATTCCTCCGCCCCGAGCCGGATGAGCTGCCGGGTGGCGGTGGATTCGTCCAGATGCTCACGGCGTGCTCGGTACCGGATTGCCTTCTGGAGTTCCGGCGGAATCCGAAGTCTCTTGACGGTGTCCCTCTTCACACCGGGGTTCACAATGCGAACACCTCGACGCACTACAAAGACCCATCGACTCGCTTCTCGGCCGAGTCGTCGCGTGACCGATGCGGACCGCGCCGACGGAGCGGGGTCGAGAAGGCCGAACCTTGATGCCGCCCGCGGGCCTTCGCGGGGCCATGATCGACACCGCGGACCGCCAGAAGGTGTACAGCATCATCGATTCGCGCTTCGAGGACTTCGTGCGGGAGCTCTCCGACTTCACGCGAGTCGCGACAATCTCCGCGCAGGGCACGAAACTCCAGGAGGGCGCGGACGCGACCCGCCGAATCCTCGAGGGGCATGGAGCGAAGGTCAACGTGATGCCCGAGGAGGGCGGCCCGCCCGTCGTGATCGGCGAGATCGAGGAGGACCCGTCCCTCCCATGGGTGATCCTGTACAACCACTACGACGTACAGCCCGTGGACCCGCTCGACGAGTGGACCACGGACCCGTTCGACCCCGTCGTGAGGGATGGCAAGCTGTACGGCCGCGGCGTCGGAGACACGAAGGGGAACCTCGTGGCCCAGGCCATGGCGGTCCGCGCGATCCGCGAGGTCGCGGGCCGCCTCCCCGTGAACGTGCGGTACTTCGTGGACGGCGAGGAGGAGAGCGGGAGCCCGCACCTCCTCCCGTTCGCGGACGCGCACCCGGAGCTGTTCAAGGGCCTCGGTGCGACGATTGAGGCCGGGAGCCACACCCTCGACGGGAAGCCCGCGATGGCGATGGGCTCGAAGGGAATCCTGAGCGTGGAGCTCGAGGTCCGCACCGCGGCGGTGGACCAGCACTCCTCCCTCGCGACCGTGCTCCCGAACGCCGCGTGGCGGCTGATCGCGGCCCTCCGGACCCTGCGGGACGAGCGCGGGAAGGTCCTTATCGAAGGCTTCCTGGACGGCGTCACACCTCCGGACCTGGAGATGCTGAGGTACCTCCGGAGGAACACCTCGGACCCGCTGAACTACAAGGAGGCGTTCGGCACCACGGAGGTCTACGGCGGGAGGACGCGGTACCAGAGGCTGAAGCGCTTCATGTACGGGACGACGTGCACGATCGACGGGATCTGGAGCGGGTACATCGGGGCGGGCCACAAGACCGTGAACCCCGCCGTCGCCCACGCGAAGCTCGACTTCCGGCTGCTCCCGGGCCAGCGGCCCGACGCGGTCTTCGACAAGCTCGTCGCGCACCTTCGGGCGAAGGGCTTCGGCGACGTGAAGGTCGAGAAGCACTCCACCTTCGAGCCCGCGTCCTCATCGATCCACGAACGGATCGCCCAGGCGATCCTCGCGGGCACCCGGGAGGTGTACGGCGTCGAGCCCCTCGTCTATCCGTGGTCCGCGGGCTCCTCGACGACGTGGTACTTCACGCGGCTCGGCACGCCCGCCCCGCACCCGCCCGGCGTCGGCTACGACGGGAGCCGGTACCACGCGCCGAACGAGCACATCCGGCTCGAGGACGCGCGGCGGTCGATGAAGGCCGCCGCCGGGATGATTATGGCCCTGTGAAGGAGTCCCGCCCATCCGTCTCGGACCACGAGACGCCCGAGTTTACCTCTACTTAGAGGTAATAACCCGCGCGCGGCGACCGATGCCGATGGCGGGGTCGCGCCTATGGCCCCGGCGATGGCGGAGGCGATGGAGGCGGGGTCTCCGCCGCGAGCGCCTGGTCCTGCTCCTCCTCTTCCACGAGGCGCGCGACCGCGACGACCTCGTCCCCCTCCTGGAGCCTTTGGAGCCTCACGCCGCGCGTCGCGCGGCCCTTCACGCTGATGTCGCTCACCGGGCACCGGATCACGACGCCCGTCTTCGTCGTCACGAGGAGGTGCTCCTCCGGGCCCACGACCTTCACGGTCACGACGCGGCCCTTCGCGTATTTCGCGCTCGTCGTCCGCACGCCCTTCGACCCGCGGCGGGTCCTCCGGTACTGCGACAGCGTCGTCCGCTTCCCGTACCCGCTGCTCAGGACCGTGAGGAGCTCCGCCCCCGGGTCCTTCGAGAGGGCCATCGAGACGACCTCGTCCCCCGCGCGGACCCGCATCCCCGCGACGCCCGCCGCGGTCCGGCCCATGGGGCGCACCTGGGCGATCGGGAAGCGGTTCGCGTACCCGCCCGCGGACGCGAGCACGACCTCCTCGTCCCCGTCCGCGATCTGGACGTCTATCAGCTCGTCCCCCTCGTTCAACTTGATCGCCCGGATTCCGGACACTCGGATGTTCTGGTACTCTGCGAGGCTCGTCCGCTTGATCCGGCCCTTCTTCGTCACGAACACGAAGAACCGGTCCTCCTGGAACTCGCGGGTCGGGATCATCGACTCGACCTTCTCGCCCGCATCGAGGCGCTCGAGCAGGTTCACGACGGGCTTGCCCTTCGCGTACCGGCCCGCGGCGGGGACCTTGAAGGCCTTGAGCTTGAACACCTTCCCCTTCGAGGTGAAGAACACGATGTAGTCGTGGGTCGAGGCGACGAACAGGTCGACGACGAAGTCCTCCTCTTTCGTCTCCATCCCCGTGACGCCCTTCCCGCCCCGCCGCTGCTTCCGGTACGCGGTCACGGGCAGGCGCTTGATGTATCCCGTGTTGGTGATCGTGACGACGTTGTCCTCCTCCGGGATCAGGTCCTCGACCTCGATATCCGCGGCCTGGACCTGGATCGCCGTGCGGCGGGCGTCGCCGTACTTCTCCTTGAGCTCCCGGAGCTCCGCCTTGATGATGTCGAGAACCCGTTGCTTCGATGCGAGGATACCCTCGAGGTCCGTGATCGTCCCCTTGAGCTCGTCCTGCTCCGTCCGCAGGGCCTGCGTCTCGAGGCCCGTGAGCCTCCGGAGGGACATGTCGAGGATTGCCTTCGCCTGGTCCTCGCTCAGGAGGTAGCGGGTGCGGAGCTGGTTCGACGCGTCCTCCCCGTCCCGCGCGCGGCGGATGATCCGGATCACCTCGTCGAGGTGGTCGATCGCGGTGAGGAGGCCCTCCACGATGTGCTCCCGTTGGCGGGCCTTGTTCAGGTCGTACCGCGTCCGCCGCCGCACGACCTCGATGCGGTAGTCGACGTTGGACTGGAGGAGTTCCCTGAGCCCGAGCACCTTCGGCTCGCCGCCCACGAGGGCGAGGTTGATGATCCCGAAGGTGGAGTCCATCTGCGTGTGGTGGTACAGCTGGTTCAGGACGACGTCCTCCATGGCGTCCCGCTTCAGCTCGAGGACGATCCGCATCCCCTCACGGTCGGACTCGTCCCGGAGGTCCGTGACACCGTCGATTCTCTTCTGCTTCACGAGGAGCGCGATCGATTCGACGAGGGTCCCTTTGTTCACGTAGTAGGGGATTTCCGTGATCACGATTCGGACCTTGTCCCCCTTCGCCTCCTCGAAGCCCGCCTTCGCGCGGAGGCTGATCAGGCCGCGCCCCGTGGAATACGCCTCCGTGACACCCGCCACCCCGTGGAGGATGCCGCCCGTCGGGAAGTCCGGTCCGCGGATTGGTCCCGTCTCCGGGTTGTAGAGGTCCACTAGGGTCGCGGCGGGGTTGTCGATCAGAACCAGGAGCCCGTCGATGATTTCCCCGAGGTTGTGGGGCGGCATGTTCGTCGCCATCCCCACTGCGATCCCGCTCGAGCCGTTCACGAGGAGGTTCGGGAACTTCGCAGGCATTACCAAGGGCTCCTTCTGCGTGCCGTCGAAGTTGTCGGCCCATTCGACCGTTTCCTTGTCGATGTCCTGGAGGAGTTCCTCAGCGATTTTCGACAGCCGGCATTCCGTGTACCGCATCGCGGCGGGCTCGTCCTCCGTGCTCCCCCAGTTCCCCTGGCCCTGGATCAATGGGTACCGAAGCGAGAAGTCCTGGACCATCCGGGCGAGGGCGTCGTAGATCGCCATGTCCCCATGAGGATGGTATCGAGCGAGACAGGTTCCCACGACTCGCGCAGACTTCTTGAACTGTGCACCGGACGACATCCCTTCTTCCCGCATGGTGTAGAGAATCCGCCGCTGCACGGGCTTTAGCCCGTCCCGCGCGTCGGGGAGCGCCCGCCCGACGATCACGGACATCGCGTAGTCGATGTACGAGCGCTGCATCTCCTGCTCGATCGGTTGGGGGCGGATGCGCGCGCCCGGTTCCTGCTGGGCTTCGTCCGGCATGTCCCACCTAGATGTCGAGGTTCACGACGTCCTTCGCGTGCTCCTCGATGTACTGGCGGCGGGGGCCGACGGCCTCGCCCATCAGGACGGAGAAGAGTGCGTCCGCCGCGGCGGCGTCCTCGATCGTGACTTGCTTCAGGATCCGCCTCGCGGGGTCCATCGTCGTTTCCCACAGCTCCTCCGCGTTCATTTCGCCGAGGCCCTTGTACCGCTGGTACGTGACGCCCTTGTCCCCGAGATGCTTCGCGAGCTCCTCCCGCTGCTTTTCCGTGTACGCGTAGTGGGTCTCCTTGCCCTTGCGAACCTTGTAGAGAGGAGGTTGCGCGATGTACACGTACCCTGCGTCGATCATGGGCTTCATGTACCGGAAGAAAAGCGTGAGGAGGAGGGTCGTGATATGCTGGCCATCCACGTCAGCGTCAGCCATGGTCACTACCTTGTGGTACCGGACCTTCGCGAGGACGAACTCGGGATGCACCCCCGCGCCGATCGCGGTGAT
>DATBXC010000056.1:0-12666 GCA_036514455.1 Thermoplasmata archaeon
ACGACGGTCTCCGTGCAGACCTCCCTGTCCGAGACGTCCCTGATGTGGTTCGGGAGCGAGGACCAGAAGCGGCGGTGGCTCGTCCCGCTCGCGAAGGGCGAGAAGCTCGGCGCGTGGGCCCTCACGGAGCCGGAGGCGGGGAGCGACGCCGCGAACCTCTCCACGACCGCCCGGCTCGACGGGGACGAATGGGTTCTCAACGGCGCGAAGAGGTTCATCTCGAACGGGAGCATCGCGGACTACGTCCAGGTGTACGCGCGGGCGCCGGGGTCGAAGCGGCACGAGGGCCTCTCGTGCTTCCTCGTGGACCAAGGCACGCCCGGGTTCAAGGTCACGAACGTCGAGACGAAGACGAAGCTCGGGCTGCGGGCGAGCCCGACGGCGGACCTCGCGTTCGAGGACTGCCGGATCCCGAAGGACCACCTCATCGGGAAGCAGGGCGAGGGCTGGGACCAGGCGATGAAGACACTGAACTCGGGCCGCATCGGAATCGCGGCGGGGGCCGTCGGCGTAGCGCGCGCGGCGCTCGAGGCGGCGACGAAGTACGTCCGGGAGCGGAAAGCGTTCGGCCGACCGATCGGCGACTTCCAGCTCGTGCGGGAGATGATCGCGCAGTCCGCAGTGGAGATCGACGCGTGCCGCCTCTTGACGTTGCGTGCGGCGCACTTGCGGGACCTCGGACTCGACAACACCGTGGAGGTGTCCATGGCGAAGCTCTTCGGCGCGCAGATGGCCCAGAGGGTGACGGACTGGGCGGTCCAGGTGCACGGTGGGTACGGGTTCAGCGGGGACTTCGATGTCGAGCGGTATTATCGGGACGCGCGGATCCTCGGGCTGTACGAGGGCACGAACGAGATCCAGAAGCTGATCATCGCGGAGGGGGTCCTGGGCCCGAGCCAGAAGAGGGCGTGAGGCTCCGCGCGAGAGCTTCCATCTCCGCGGGACTGAGGTTCTCCCGGGCGGTCGGGAAGAGGCTCGTCTTCTCCTTCCGAAAGTGGTCCCACAGGAACTGGACCGTAAAGATCCCGTGGCGGTTCAGCTCCTCGATCTCCGCGTCGTGGCGCCCGCCGCGCTTCGCCTTCAGGGCCGCGATGGCCTCCCGGATCTTCACGACCTCCCGGCGGACCTCGTCGTGCTCGTACGCGACGACGCCTACGAGGCTCCCGTATCGGCCGACCTTCGCCTCCAGGGGCGGGAGCAGGAAGCGCTCCTCCCACTCGAAGTGCGGGAGCAGCTCGTCCTCGAAGAACCGGACCGCCTCGTCGAGGAGGTCGACGTTCGCGTCGGAGGCCTGGCGGGTCTCCATCATCTCGTCGAGGGTCGCCTCAAGTTCCGTTAGCTTCTCGATGAAGTCCGCATGCTCCGCCGCGAGCTGTATGAGGGCGTCCATGGCGGGCGGGATCCCCGCCCTCGCAACCGGTGGGGCGATAAAAGCGTGCGCCTCCCCGTGGAGGCCATGGCGTCCTGCCCGTGGGGGGCGTCGAGTTGGCCTTACTTAAGGGTAACTCGGCCCACCCGCCTTGCCATGGTTGACGGCCCGCCTAACCGCACCAGAAAACCTATGCCGCGATTCGTGTTGGGCACCCCCGCCATGCAACGGGGGACGAAGATCGTCGTCGCCCTCATCGTCGTCGCCTCCGTGTTCGCGGCGAGCACGCTGTACGCGATGGACTACCTGCAGCAGTCGTTCCGGCGGCAGCTCCTCGTCGTGCGGGCGACAGGCGTGCTCTCGACGGACGCGACCGCGCAGGTCCCCGCGGACTTCGGCCCGCATTGCGCGAAGGGCGTGTGGGCCCAGTCCGGCGCCCTCATCGTGGATTCCGACGTCCTCCCGGCGGACGCGACGGGCGTCGTTTATGTGCTCTATGAACCGCGCGGCAACTTCAGCTCCCTCAGCGGCGACCGCGTCGCGCTCTTCTTCTTCCGCGCGGGCGACCTCGACATCGTGTTCGCGTCGCCCGTGAACGCCTCCCTTGTCCTGTTCACGCTCACGGACCGCAACGCCACGCTCCTCGTGGACGGCGCGGAGCACGGGGTGGGCCAGCCGTTCCAGGGCTCGTACACCACGACCGCGACGGTCGGCGCGCAGACGTGGATCGTCTCGGAAAGCTACACGGTCACAAGCCTCGGGCGGACGACGGTCACGGTCCAGCCGCCGCAGCCCTGCATGTGAGGCCTAGGGCGCGAACCGCGCGGGTGTCCGCGGGAACGGGATCGCGTCCCGGATGTGCCCGAGCTTGCAGATCCACTGGAGGAGCCGCTCCACGCCCATCCCGAAGCCCGCGTGCTGCACGTTCCCGTAGCGGCGGGTGTCGAGGTACCAGTCGTAGTTCTTTGGGTCCTCCCCGGACTCGGCGATCGCCTGTCCCAGGACCTCCAGGTCCGTCTCCCGCTCCGAGCCGCCGACGATCTCCCCCACGTCGTCCCCCGCGATCACGTCGAACGCGAGGACGTGCCGCGGGTCCTGCGGGTCCCTCCGCTTGTAGAACGCCTGGGAGACCTTCGGGTAGTGCGTCACGACGATCGGCTTGGACTTTCCCTCCGTCAGGGCCCGCTCCTCGAACGTGCGAAGGTCCCTCCCCCACTCCAGCTCCACGCCCTTCGCCTTGAGGATCGCCAGCGCGTCGTCGTAGCGGATCCGCTCGAACGGCGGGGTCACCGCCCTGAGGAACTCCGGGGTACGGCCGAACGCCCGCACCTCGTCGGGCCGCTCCTCTGCGACCCGCTGGCACACGTGGCTGACGACGCCCTCCGCGTGCTTGATCGCCTCGTCCATCCCGACCCAACACTGCTCCATCTCCGCGTGCCAGTACTCCGTGAGGTGGCGGGTCGTCCGGGACTTCTCCGCGCGGAACGAGGGGCCGACGTAGTACACCTTCTCCATCGCGAGCGCGAGGGCCTCCGCGTATAACTGCCAGGACTGCGTGAGGTATGCCTTCCGCCCGAAGTAGTCCATCTCGAAGAGCGTGGACCCGCCCTCGCTGCCCGCGGGCGTGATCATCGGCGGCTGGACCTCCCAGAACCCCCCGTCCCGGAAGTACGCGTGGATCGCGCCGACGACCGTGTGGCGGACACGGAAGATCTGCGTCATCCGCTGGGACCGCACCCAGAGGTGGCGGACGTCGAGGAGGAACTCCTCGCTCTGGTCCTCCGAGATCGGGAACTTCTCCGCGAACGAGACGACCTGGAAGTCCATCGCGCGGAGCTCGTACCCGCCCGGGGCCCGCTTGTCCTGGACGACGGCCCCGAACGCCTTCACCGCGCTCTCGATGAGCGCCTTCTCCGCGGCCTCGAACTGGTCCGGGCGGACCTCGCCCTTCGTCAGCGTGACCTGGATCACGCCGGTCGCGTCCCTGAGGACGACGAAAATCTTCCCGCCCACCGTGCGGGTGCGGTAGATCCAACCCCGGAGCTCGACCTCGCGCCCGGTGAGCTTCCCCGCCAAGGCGTCCGCGATCTGGACCATGGACGGCGGGGCAACCAGGCCTCCGTAGATTAACCCTTGCGGGTGGGCCGGACGCCAACGAGAAATACCCGCCGCCGCCATGGACGGAGCGTGCTCCGACACGCGGACGCCCGGGACCTCGCCGCGCTCTCCCGCCTCGAGGAGGTGTGCTTCCGGCAGCACCGGTACCGCGAGGAGTTCCTGCAGTGGATCCTCGCGAACCCGCGGACCGCGACGCTGGTGTGGGTCGAGGCGGGCGAGATCACGGGGTCCGTGATGCTCTTCCTGGAGAACGGCGTCTCGCGGGTCCTCTCGATCGCGGTCCATCCCTCCATGCGCCGCCGCGGGATCGGCCGGGCCCTCCTGAAGGCGGCCGAGGGCGTCGCCCGCGAGCGGGGCGCGCGGGTCTCCCGCCTCGAGGTGAGCACGCGGAACGCGGCCGCGATCGCCCTGTACCGGGAGGAGGGGTACCGCACGGAGGGGTTCCTCCCGGGCTACTACTCGTGGGGCGAGGACGCGTTCTCGATGCGCAAGGTCCTCCCAAACGCTTAAGCGCACCGTGCATCTACGCGCGCCTCGTTCGCGATGCTCCCGATCCCCACGAAGTTCTTCGTGACCTCCGGCAAGGCGGTCTCGAAGGTCTCGGACCTGAACGCGTTCGACTGCGCCCTCCTCGACGCGGGCCTCTCGGAGCAGAACCTCGTCTCCGTCTCGTCCGTCCTCCCGGTGAACATCCGGCAGGTGAAGCGCCGCGAACTGCCGATGGGCGCGATCACGCACTGCGTCCTCGCGCAGCAGCGGGGCGGTGAGGGCGAGATGATCAGCGCGGGGATCGCGTACGGGTTCCGGGACGACGGGGTCGGCGGGTACGTCGCGGAGGGCCACATGAACGGGACCGGGCGGGCCCTGCGCGAGGTCCTCGAGTGGAAGATGGGGGAGATGGCGAAGCTCCGCGGGATCAAGTTCCGGAAGCTCGAGTACAAGATCGAAGAGCTGAGCATCCCCATGGACCACTACGGCGCGTGCCTCGCGGCCCTCGTGTTCCTGGTGTGACCCGCGATGTTCGGCGTGGTCGTGTGCCCACGCTGCCACCGCGCGAAGGGCGTCGACCTGAAGCAGAAGACGACGGCGTGCCCGTGCGGGTTCGAGATCCGCGTCCTGCCGTCCAGGGCCCGCGCCCGGGTCGGGACCGAGCGCGAGCTGATCGAGGCGGTCCGGCGGGTCCAAGCGGAGCTCGCGGGCGGGCTCGCGGAGTACGAGAGGGCGGCGGCCCCGCCCGGGAGGAAGCGGATCGGGCAGGTCCACGCGCGCGTCGCGGCGGTCGCGAAGAAGGCGGGGGACCGGGCCCATCGCGTCCGGGCCGCGGCGGAGGGCCTCACGGAGGAGCTCGAGGTGTTCTCGGTCGAGGACCTGCGGACCGTCCTCGAAGCCCTCGGGATCCACGATGTCGACGGGTCCCTCGAGGAGCTCCTGGCAGCGAACGTCGTGTACGAGCCGAAGGAGGGGTTCTACCGGGCCGTCCGCACGGCGCCGTGAGACCGGCGGCGGTCGGGCCAGGCCGCGCCCCGTCTGGTAAACATGTTTACCACGAACCCTCCGGGGGCCGCGCGGCGCCCTTGGCCACAGGGCTCGACGCGCGGAGCTCGAGCATGAACGGTGGCCGTCAATCCCTCCCGTCCCTCGCGCCACCTTGGTAAACTTGTTTACCATCGGTCTTCGGCTCACCGCGGCCGCCGGAACGCCCGGAGACCCGCCATGGACACGCCCACCGGGGCGGACACGACCCAGGCCCCAAGGGCTCGGAGCCTAACAGCGAGTTCGTCTGCGTCCCTCCGGGGGAGAACCAGCACGGACTGCCCGATCCAGACAACCCCGGGTCGTTGGACGAATCCCTTCTCCATCCTCTCCGGCTCACCATCCCAGAGTCTTCGGACCCTGCCGAAGACGATGGGGCAGACGCGGGCCGCCCGGGGCCTGGCGATCCCGGTCACGTCGTACGACAGGAGCACTCGTTCCATTCCAGTATGCCATTCCATATCATCGCCTCGGTCTTCGTATTTTCATATATACAGCTATATAATAGCTCTTTGCAGGGGGTCTCCGAAAGTGCCGATCCGGGTAAGCAAGTTGACCGGGCGGGAGGTCCGTGCGACCCTGGAATCGCGGTGCGGGGCGGGAGCAGGGTAAACTTGTTTACCATCGTGGGACCAGAGGGACCGCAGACCGCCACGGCCTTCGCCGGTTCCAGATGCGGGATCCCGCAGCCCAGTCGCTGCGCGTCTCGAGACCATGTGGTAAACTTGTTTACCAGCCGCTTCTCGGGTAGTGAGGGGGCACGCGGCGCTCCGTCACCCGGAGCCCTTCGCGGGCTTCTTCGCCTTCTTCGCCTCCCCCGGCCACCGCCGAAGGGACTTCCGGAGGTCCGTCGGCAGCGTCTCCGGGAGGACCTCGCGGTACACGTACGCGTACACAATCCCCGCGAAGACCAGGGACCCGGCGAGGGACGCGGCCGCGAGCCCGGCGTCCTCGCCGACGAAGAAGAACACGAGGATCACGAGGTGGGACGCCCGGACGAGGAACGCCCGCAGGAAGTACCGGAGGACCTGCTCGTGCGCGGCGCCGAAGCCGATCAGCGCGCCCGTGGAGGCGAGGGTCGTGGCCATGGACGCGGAGAACGCGACGAGCAGCGCGACGGACAGGGCCGGGTTGAAGCCCGGGGTCGCGACCTGCGGGTTCGGGGTGAACGCGAACGCGGACGCCATGGCGAGGGCGGCAGACGAGCCCACGCCCAGGGTCACGCCGTAGAACGTCGTGTCGAACCGCCCGCGGTACCCCGGCCGGTTCAGGTACACGAGCTTGAAGCTCTCCTCGAACAGGGCGACCGCGAGCAGCGGCAGGATCACGCCCAGCCCGGACGTGGACACGAGGACCGTCAGGGCGCTCGCGACGACCCCGAACACGATCCCGACGGCGAACGAGAAGAACACGCGGCGGTCGTCGAACAGCGCCTTCGGCGCGAGCGGGTAGTCGAACCTCCGGAGGGAGAGCCACATCATCGCGAAGGCGGGCCCGATCCCCACGGCTGCGGCGATCGCGAGTCGGAGCTGCTCGTCGGCCAACGACCGCTGCGAACGCCCGCCCCGCCCATGAACGTTGGGGCCGCGGATACCGGGGCGGATACCTTTAAGACGGCCGAGGGGACTCGTTCGCTCCGATGCCGGAGCCGCGGGGCATCCCCTGCCCGATCTGCGGAGAGGATATCCTCGACGACCTTGACGCGTGCCCGAACTGCGGCGCCGCGGTCGACGTGGCCGCGCTCCGGGAGCTGATGCGGGCCCTCGGCGTCGGGTCGGAACAGGCCCACGAGCTGTTCCGCGCGGGGTACCGCAACCCCTCCGACCTCGCGGGCCGGTCCGTGGAGGACGCCCTGAAGGCCCGCGGGTCCGGCATCCTGTACCTGTGCCCGGAGTGCGGCGCGTTCGTCTCGAGCGCGGACAAAACGTGCGGGAAGTGCGGGGCGACGCTGACCGAGGAGGCGATGGACCTCGAGAAGTTCCTCGAGGGCGGCGCCACGAAGCCGTGCCCCGTGTGCGGCGAGGCCGTCCCCGCGGAGGCCCTCGTGTGCCCCGCCTGCCAGGCGGACATCGCGGTCGAGGCCGCGGGGCCCGCGCCCACGACGGTCCTGTGCAGGCACTGCGGCGCCGCGGTCCTGGAGGACCAGGACGTGTGCGACACGTGCGGGAAGCCGGTGCAGGAGGTCCCGCCCGCCGTCCCTGCGGCGCCTGTCGCTGCGGACCAGGAGATCCAAGCGATGGAGGCGCTCCTCGAGGAGGCCGAGCCCGAGGCGGAGGAGGTCGCGGAGAAGCTCGACCGGTTCGCCGCGGAGATCGAGGCGGAGGAGGCGGTCGCCGAGCTCGAGGCCACGCCCGCCCGCGCCGTGCGGCGCGCCGCGGAGCTCCCGGTCGCGACCCTCGTCGCCCCCGGCACGCCGAGGCCCTCGCGAGCAGACCGCTTCCGGGAGGGCGTGCTGCTCGCCACCCTCGTCGCCCTCCTCCCGATCGGCGTCGCAGCCCTCGTCCCCTCGGACGCGGGGCGGTGGGCCGTCCTCGCGGTCGTCGGTTCCCTGTTCGCGTGCGCGCTCGCGCTCGCGTTCCTCGACCCCGCGCCGATCCGGCGCCACCGCCGCGCGTACGGGATCGCGGCCGCCGGAGGCCTCGCGGTCCTCGCGGTGCCCGTGTTCGCCGCGACGGGGGCCGTCCTCCCCGAGGCGGGCGGCGGGATCCTCCTCGCGACGGGGGCCGCACTCCTGGTCGGCGCCGCGGTTCCGTTCCACCGGCCCGGGGCGGCGTTCGCCCCCTGGCTGGGGGCCCTCCCCGGGCTCCTCGCGGTCGCCGCCGCGCTCGCGGTCGGCGCGTCCATGGGGCCCCCCGCCCTCGCGGCGGGCACGGCCGCGGTCCTCGGTCTCGCGGTCGCCGCCTCCGCGGCGATCGTGCTCCGCGGCCACTGGGTCGACGCCCGCGTCTCCCGGGCCGTCCACCGTGCGGAGGAACTCGCCACGCGGCGGGACTACCGGGGGGCGATCGCGGAGCTCGACCGCGCGATCGCGCTCACGGGCGAGCGGGGCTCCGAGGCGCCGTGGTACTCCAAGGGCGCGGCCCTCGTGGTCCTCGGACGGTACGAGGAGGCGATGGCGTGCATCGACACGGCCCTCCGGATCAACCCGCGGAACGAGGTCGCGTGGGTGAACAAGGGGAACGCGCTCGTCCGGACGGGGCGGCTCGTCGACGCCCTGCGGTGCTACAACTCCGCGATCAAGGTGAACCCGAGGTACGAGGTCGCCTGGAACAACAAGGGGAACGCGCTCGCGCGGTTGGGGAAGTTCGGGGACGCGCTGCGGTGCTACGAGCGGGCCCTCGCCCTCGACCGCACGTACCGGGGCGCGTGGGTGAACAAGGGGTACGTCCTCACGAAGATCGGCGACTTCGAGGGCGCCGCGGCGTGCGCGGACGAGGTCCTCCGGCTCGGAGGGCCCAGGGGCGTGGCCGCGTGACTGGATTCGAGGAGCGTACCGGTGTCTATTTATGACCGCTAGGGGAATGGGACGCCGGGTCCCGCCGCGGGGCCCCCAGGACGGCTTCCGATGAACCGGCGAGCCCGCGTCTTCCTCGTCGCGCCTCTCGCACTTCTCCTCGCGTTCCTCGTCCTCGCGACGGCCCCTGGCCCCGCGGCCGGGTACCCCACCCGCACCGTGTACGACCGGAAAATCGTCGCGTCGGGCGCCGGCCCGATCACCGCGGGCGACGTGAACGGGGACGGTCTCGCGGACCTCGTCGCGGTCGACGACGGGGCCGGGACGATCCAGGTGTTCCTCCAGGGAGGCGCGGGGCTGCCCGGGGGCCCGAGCACGGCGATCCAGGGGCTCGTCCCGCGAAAGGTCCTCCTCGCGGACGTGGACCGGGACGGGCGCACGGACCTCGTCGAGATGGGCTCGAACTCCACCCGCATCGACTACCAGGACGCGCCGGGGTTCGTCGGGCGGACCCAGGAGGTGCCGACGGTCGGCCCCGTGGACCTCGCCGTCGGGGACCTGACGGGGGACGGGCTCCCGGACCTGGCCGTCGCGCGGGAGGGCGATGTCGGGGTGTGGGTCCAGCGGGCGAACGGGTCGTGGTCCCGGCCGGCGGACGTGACCCTCGCGGCCCCCGGCTTCCAGGCGATCGAGGCGGCGGACCTGAACCGGGACGGGCACGCGGACCTCGTCCTCGCGAAGCCGTTCAACGTCACCGAGTACCTCCAGGACCCGGAGGGCGGCCTGAACGCGACGGAGCGCCACCAGTGGCTGAACAGCTCCTGGGGCGACATCTCCCTCCGCGTCGGGGACCTGAACGGCGACGGCTTGCCGGACCTTGCGGTGACCGAGGTGGTCCCGCGGGTCCCGGTCCCGTACGGCAAGGTCACCGTTCTCCTCCAGGAGGCGGGTGCGTTCACCGCCTCGAGCGTCGTCGAGGGCGCGCTCCGCGGGTGGACCGCGCTCGGCGACGTGAACGACGACGGGATCGCGGACCTCGTCGTCGCGGACGCAGCGCCGTTCCTCGACGTGTTCCTCCAGAAGTTCACGGGCGGGTTCGACGCGGCGCCGACGTTCCAGCTCGCCGTGGAGTGGACGGCGGGCGCGTCGGGCATCGAGATCGGACGCTTCACGGGGCGACCGTTCGCGGACATCGTCGCCCGCACGCCGGGCTCGCTGTACCTGTACGAGCAGGAGGACGCGCCGCCCGTACTGCTCCGTACAATCCCCTCGGACTTCGTGATCAACGAGGGGGCCTCGGGCGCGGGCCTGATCGACCTGCGGAACTACTTCGCGGACGACCACCGGGTCCTCCGGTTCGCGGTCGTGTACGAGGAGATGCGGGAGTCCCTCCATGCGACCCTCGCCGCGGACGGGTACCACCTCGACTTCGCGGCGGCCCCGGGCTGGCACGGCACCGCCCAGTTCCAGGTGTGGGTCACGGACGGGGTCATGGGCCACGTGCCGGTCTCGAGCAACAGGTTCGCCGTGATGGTGAACGCGCTGCCCTCGATCACGAGCGCCCCGCCGGCGGAGGTCCGTGCGGGCGAGATGTTGCAGTACCAGGTCACGATCGCGGACCCGTACCCCGCGGACGACGCCCACGCGTTCTCCCTCGTCGAGGCGCCGGCCGGGATGCGGATCGACCCGCAGACGGGGCTCGTCGAGTGGACTCCGAGGGACGCCGACGTGGGGACGCACGCGGCGCGCATCCGGGTCACGGACGCGTACGGCGGGGCCGCGGAGCAGTCGTTCGACCTCGCGGTTGTCGCCGCGCCGCCCCCGCCCGCCCCCGGTGCTTGGTACTTTGCGCTCGGGGCCGGGATTGCGGTCGCGCTCCTGGGCGTCGGGTCCGCCGTGAGCGAGAACCTGAAGTGGGCGCTCCTGATGGTCTTCATCCCGCTGTACTCGAAGATCAAGCGGGAGCAGGTCCTGGACCACTTCGTCCGCGGCCAGATCTACGGGTACGTCCTCGCGAACCCGGGCGAGCACTACAACGCGATCAAGGTCGCGCTGAACCTCACGAACGGGTCCCTCGCGCACCACCTGAAGACCCTGGAGCGGGAGCAGTTCCTCAAGTCGAAGCGGTTCGGCCTGTACCGCCGGTTCTACCCGATGCACATGCGGATCCCGGAGGACGGGTTCTTCGCGCCGAACGAGATCCAGAAGACGATCATCGATCTCATCGGCGCCCAGCCGGGGATCACGCAGAAGGAGATCGCGCAGCGGCTCGGCCTCACGCCGCCCACGGTGAACTACCACGTGGGGATCCTCGCGGAGCACAAGCAGATCCGCGTCGACCGGGCGGGCCGGAAGACCCACTGCTTCGTCATGGACGCCGGGATGTCGACGGCGCCGTCCGCGCCGACAGGCGGGGCGACGACGGGCACGCCGAGGCCGGGGGCCCCGAGGCCCTAGCGGGCCCTCACCGCGTCCCGAGCATCAGGGCCGCGTACACCTTCGCGTCGCCCACGAGGTTCTCGATCCGAATGTTCTCGTCCGCCGCGTGGCCGGTCTGGTCGATCGTCTCCCACACCGCGGCGGGGAATCCCGCCTTCCGCAGGTGGGCCGCGACGGTCCCGCCGCCGATGCCCACGACCCTCCCCTTGAGCCCGCGCGCGGCCGCGAGCGCGCGCTGCAGCTCGCCGACGATCGGTGCGCCCTCCGGCGTGGGCGGACTCGACTCGTCCTGGAGGACCTGGAGCTCGCACCTCACGCCGAACCGCTCCTCCGTCCCCCGCAGGGCGGAGCCGACCTCCTCCAGGACCTCCTTGTTCTTCACCGTCGGCAGGACGCGGCAGTCGAAGCAGAACGCGTCCTCGCTGGGGATCGTGTTCACGTTCGGGACGTTCGCGTCCCGCTTCGTGGGCTCGAAGGTGGACCCGGGCGGGCGGAACTTCGGGTCCGTCGCCCGGAACCGCTTGTGCAGGGTCGCGTCGATCAGGGTGACGAGGTACGCGCCCGCGCGGGCCGCGTTCACGGCGACCTCGGGCCGGCTCCCGTGGCCCTGCTTCCCGTGGACCGCGACGCGGAACCAGAGGAGGTTCTTCTCCGCGACCTCGATCTCCGTCCCGTCGGAGCTCCCGCGGTCCGGCGCGAGGAGGAGGTCGCCCTTCGCGAACAGGCCCTTCCCGATCAGGTGCTGCACGCCCTTCTCGCTCCCCGTCTCCTCGTCGGAGACGAAGCAGAGGCCCACGGGCCTCGCGGGCGTGCCAGCCACCTCGAGCACCGCCTTCACGGCGCCCAGGGTCGCGACGAGGGCCTGGCCGTTGTCCTCGACCCCGCGGCCGTAGAGGCGGCCGTCGAACACCTTCGGGTCGAAGGGGTCGCACCGCCACGCCGCACGGTCCCCGGGAGGCACGACGTCCATATGGGTGAGGAGCCACAGGCGCTTCGGGCCCTTCCCGATCCTCGCCACGAGGTTCGGGCGCTTCCCGGAGGGGGCGCGGTCGTCCGGGGCGTCGAGGCGTTCGACCTTCAGCCCGAGGCCCTCGAGCAGCGCCTCGATCCGCTTCGCCTTCTCCGCCTCGCCCTCGCCGCCCGCGGTCGGGCCGATGGCAGGGATCCGGCACAGGTCTGTGAGGGTCTGCACCATCGCGTCGCGGGACTTCTCGAGGACCCGGAACACCTCGGAGGCGTCCATCGGCCGCGCATCCGGAGGCCCCGGAATAAGGTTTCCGCCCGGCCCGCGAACCTTAATCGCGGCCCCGCCTTGGGGACTGGACGATGCGGCGTCTCGAGGCGCTGAGAACTCGCTTCCGGGAGATTCCCGTGAGGCTAGGGAGATCTCTTGAGATTGTGGGCGTCCGCCTGCACGCGTTCTGGGCGAGGCTCACGACCGTCCTCGCCCCCCTCTCCGACGGCCAGGTCGCGTGGTCCACGCGGGTCCTCGCGCTCGCCGCGCTCCTCCTGTTCGTCGGGTCCCTCGCGCTCTACAGCTTCCCCGCGTTCGTGGGCTCCATCGCCTGCGCGGTCGCCGCGTACCTCCTCACGCGGGAGGATGTCCGCCGGCATCCCGTGGAGCTCGGGGTCGTGGACGTGCGGGACGGCGAGCGGGAGGACATCCCCGCCGAGGCGGAGGCGAAGGCGGTGTACCCGTTCCAGGTCGCGGGGATCACGCTGAGCATGGAGAAGCGGAGCCGCTGGGCCCGCA
>DATBXC010000057.1:0-8222 GCA_036514455.1 Thermoplasmata archaeon
GACCGGAACGGGCAGAAGTCCGTCTCGACGTGGTACGACATGACCGCGGCGGTGCCCGGGGCGGGCGGCCTCACGGATTGGATCCCCCGCATCCTCCTCGCGGTCGCGTTGATCGCCGTGGTCCTGCTCTTCCTGCTCCGACGCCGCAGGCGGGAGGAGGTCGCCGCGCCGGACGAGCCGAGAGGCCTCGAGGAGATCGCGGACGCGCCCCAGGACGCGGACCGGCGGAGTTTCCTCAAGGCGGGCGGGATCGTCGCGGCGGGGAGCCTCGCGATGACCGGACCCGCGAAGACGGTCCTCGGGATCGCGACGAAGGCCGCCCCGCCGGCCGACGAGGACTCCCCGGATCCAGAGCCGGACTGGCCGTCGAAGAAGCGCGTGATCGACGACGAGTTCGAGCGGGGCTACCGGGACCCGCAGCATCTGAGGTGAGCCGATGGCGGGAACGCGACCGAACGCCGTGACGCGCAGGGACTTCCTCCGGGCCGCCGCGATCGGCACGGGCGCGGCCGCGGCCGCCGCGGTCACCGGGGCGCTCGGCCTCCGACTCCTCAAGCCGCTCCCGGACATCGGGAACCCGCTCCAGGCGTACCCGGCGCGGGACTGGGAGGCCGTGTACCGGGACCAGTACCGGTACGATTCGACCTTCACGTTCGTGTGCGCGCCGAACGACACGCACAACTGCCGCCTCCGGGCGTTCGTGCGGAATGGCGTGGTCATCCGGCTCGAGCAGACGTACGACGTCCAGGACTACACGGACCTGTACGGGAACAAGCCGCCCGCGACGTGGAACCCGCGCGGGTGCCTGAAGGGCTACACCCTCGTCCGCCGCCTGTACGGCCCCTACCGGATCAAGCACCCGATGGTCCGCACGGGTTGGAAGGCGTGGGCGGACGCGGGCTTCCCGCGGGACCTCGCGACGGGGCGCCCGCCCGCCCTGTACTTCGACCGGGGCCTGGACACGTGGGAGACCGTGTCGTGGCCCCAGGTCTTCGACTACACCGCCCGCGGGCTCCTGGACATCGTGGCGACGTACCAGGGTGCGGCGGGCCAGGCGAAGCTCCTCGCGCAGGGCTATCATCGGGACATGGTCGACGCGACCCACGGCTCCGGCGCGATGGTGTGCAAGCTCCGCGCGGGGATGCCCCTCGGCGGGGTCACGCGACTCCACGGCCTCTATCGCTTCGCGGGGATGCTCGCCCTGTCCGACGAAGCGGAGGCGGCCCGCGAGGTCCCGCCCCGGCAGCCCTACGGGGCGCGCGGCTGGTCGAACTACGACTGGCACGGGGACCTCCCGCCCGGCCACCCGATGGTCACGGGCGTCCAGACGTTCGACCCTGACCTGAACGACTTCCGTCACTCGAAGCTCCTGATCTTCGTCGGGAAGAACATGGTCGAGAACAAGATGGCGGACGCCCACTGGTGGATCGAGGCGATCGAGCGGGGCGGGAAGGTCGTGAACATCTCGCCCGAGTACAGCCCCGCGTCCCAGAAGGCGGACCTCTGGATCCCCGTCCGGCCCGGGAGCGACGTCGCCCTCCTCCTCGGGGTCGTCAACATCCTGATTCAGAACGGTTGGTACGACCCGGAGTTCCTGAAGCGACATTCCGACATGCCCCTCCTCGTCCGGATGGACACCCTCAAGCTCCTCCGGGCCACGGAGGCGATCCCTGGGTACACGAACCCTCCGTGGACCGGGTACAGCGTCACGACGCAGGTCATCGACCCGGCGTTCCGGGATACGTGGGGCGACTTCGTCGCGGTCGACGCCGCGACCGGGAACCCCGCCGGGCTCACGCGGGAGAACGTCGGGGGTCAGACGGGCGTCGACCCCGCCCTCGATGTGGACCGGTCCCTGACCCTGACGGACGGGTCCACCGTGCGCGTCCGGAGCGTCTTCAACCTGTACAAGGAGCTGTGCGCGACGTACCCGGTGGACGTCGTCGAGGAGATCACCCGCGCGCCGCGGGCCTCCATCGAGCAGCTCGCGCGGTGGGTCGGACACCCCACGGAGAGGCTGTGGCCGATCGGGATCCACACGGGCGAGGGCGTGAATCACTACTTCCACTGCGACATCACGACCCGCGCGGTCTTCCTGATCACGACGTTCGCGAGCTCCATCGGCATTCCCGGAGGGAACGTCGGCCACTGGGCGGGGAACTACAAGAACTCAATCTTCGACGGCCTCCCGCGGTACAACAGCGAGGACCCGTTCAACATGAACCTGGACGACACCGCGGACGGACGGTCCATCCCCGTACGGAAGCTGTGGAAGGGGGAGAACCCCGCGTACTGGAACTACGAGGACCGCCCCCTCGACGTGGCGGGCAAGAACTTCACGGGCACCACCCACATGCCCACGCCCACGAAGGTCCAGTGGACGAACAACGTGAACCTCCTGAACAACGCGAAGTGGGCCTACAACATGATCGCGAACGTGAACCCGAAGGTCGAGCTGATCGCGGTCAACGACTGGGAGTGGACCGGGAGCTGCGAGTACGCGGACATCGTGTTCCCCGTGCAGTCGTGGCCCGAGCTCCAGCTCCCGGACATGACGGGCTCGTGCTCGAACCCGTTCCTCCAGGCTTGGCGGGGCGGGATCCCACCGCTGTTCGACAACAAGCAGGACGTCGAGGTGTATGCGGGCGTCGCGAACCACCTGGCGGACCTCACCGGGGACGCGCGGTACCGGGACTACTGGAGGTTCGTGAACGAGGGCCGGGTGGAGGTGTACCTCCAGCGGGTCCTCGATGCGTCGTCCACGACGCGGGGGTACAACATCGACACGATCCTGCAGAGCGACCGCGGGTGGATGATGAACTTCCGGACGTACCCGAGGATGCCGGGCTGGGAGCAGATCAACGAGTCGAAGCCGTTCTACAACATGACCGGCCGCCTCGAGTTCTACCGGGAGGAGCCGGAGTTCCTGGAGGCGGGGGAGAACCTGATCGTCCACCGGGAGCCCGTGGAGGCGACCCCGTACCTCCCGAACGCGATCCTCGCCCCGACGACGTACGACGCGATCCGCCCCAACGACCATGGCATCCCGCTAACCTCGATCGACGCGGACGAGCGGTCCGTGCGGAACGTGAAGATGGACTGGGCGGCCCTGCGGGCCACCGTGAACCCGCTGTGGGCCCAGGGCTTCACGTTCTACTGCCTGACCCCGAAGACCCGCCACCGCGTGCATTCGTCGTGGTCGAACGCCGACTGGAACCTCCTCTGGGACAGCAACTTCGCGGACCCCGCGCGGACGGACAAGCGGATGCCCCACGTGGGCGAGCATCAGGTGAACCTCAACCCCGATGACGCGAAGGCGCTGAACATCAACGACGGGGACTACGTGTACGTGGACGCGAACCCCGCGGACCGCCCGTACAAGGGCTGGCAGCCGACGGACCCGTTCTACGAGGTCTCCCGCCTCATGCTCCGCGCGAAGTACAACCCGAGCTACCCGCGGGGCGTCCTGATGATCAAGCACGCGCCCTTCATGGCGGTGCCGATGACCGTCCAGGCCCAGAAGACCCGCGCGGACGGGCGGGCGATCTCCGCAATCACGGGCTACCAGGCGAACCTCCGGTTCGGCTCCCAGCAGAGCGTGACCCGCGGGTGGCTCCAGCCGACGATGATGACGGACTCCCTGGTCCGGAAGAACTACTACGGCCAGACGATCGCGACGGGGTACGAGTCTGACGTCCATTCCCCGAACACATGCCCGAAGGAGACCCTCGTGCGGGTGACGAAGGCGGAGGACGGCGGGCTGGGCGGGGTCGGGACGTGGGAGCCCGCGACGACCGGCTACACGCCCGGGAACGAGAACGCCGCGCAGCGAAGGTACCTTGCCGGCGATTTCCTCGACCAGAGGTGACGGATGGCGGACAAGGAGTACGAGGAGGACGACCCGATGGCCCTCGTCGGCGTCGCGGTCTCGGGCCCGGAGGCGGCCCGGGGCCTGGTCGAGATGGCGCGGGTGTTCATCGACGAGTTCGCGCGGATGGGCTGGGACCGGGAGCGGATCCATGGCCTCTTCCGGAACCCGTTCTACCGCGGGCCCCATGCGGTCTTCGAGCTGTACGGCGAGGACTTCGTGCTGCAGCTGATCGACGAGCGGCTCCCGGGGGGCGGGTGACATGGTCGGCGTGTACAACTGGCAGCTCGGGCGGACGATGCCGTACCCGTACGACCGGGGCGCGCCGCAGCGGCAGTTCGCGGCCGTGTTCAACATCAACCGCTGCATCGGGTGCCAGACGTGCACGATGGCGTGCAAGTCCACGTGGACGTTCTCCAGGGGCCAGGAGCTGATGTGGTGGAACAACGTGGAGTCGAAGCCCTTCGGCGGGTACCCGAATTTCTGGGACGTGAAGCTTCTGGAGATGCTCGGGCCGCAGCCGGGCTGGGACACCGCCCTCGCGACCCCCGGCGCGCCGTACGGGGTGTACGCGGGCAAGACGATCTACGAGGCCGCGCCTGCGGGCCAGGAGGTCCTCGGCTACCTCCCGGAGGAGAAGGAGTGGAAGGCGCCGAACCTCTACGAGGACACGACGAACCGCGCCCCGGTGACCGCGGGCGGCGTGCAGGAGGGCGCGTCCCTCCCGGAACACCAGGTCTTCTTCTTCTACCTCCAGCGGATCTGCAACCACTGCTCGTACCCCGCGTGCCTCGCCGCGTGTCCCCGGAAGGCGATCTACAAGCGGCCCGAGGATGGGATCGTCCTGATCGACCAGGCCCGCTGCCGCGGGTACCGGAAGTGCGTGGAGGCGTGCCCGTACAAGAAGCCGATGTGGCGGCCGAACACGCGACTCAGCGAGAAGTGCATCGCGTGCTACCCGCGGGTCGAGCAGGGGCAGGTGACGCGGTGCGTCGCGGCGTGCGTCGGCAAGATCCGCCTCCAGGGCTGGATCGACGAGCCCGGCTCGCCCGTCCACTACCTCGTCCGAGAGGAAGAGGTCGCCCTCCCTCTGTATGCGCAGTTCGGGACGGAGCCGAACGTGTACTACATCCCGCCCCGCTGGGCCCCCCGCAAGTACCTGAAGCAGCTCTTCGGGCCCGGCGTGGACCGGGCAATCGAGCGGTACGCGAACCCGAGCCAAGAGCTCCTCGGGGTCCTCCAGCTCTTCGGGGCGACCCAGAGGATGCTCTCGAGCTACGAGATCACCGCCACGGAGGCGGTCGGCTACGATGAGCGCGGCCTCGAGGCCGTGCGGGTGCCGATCGTGGAGCCGGTCGTCGTGCGCCCCGCGACGCACCTGAACATCACGTGAGGCGGTGCGATGGCGGGACGGGCACGGCGGGATGTTACCGCGGACCTCGTGGCCCGCGGGATCGTGGCGAAGGTCCTGTCGCACGCGCTCGCGGACCCGGACGACGGGACGCGGGAGTACCTGAAGGGAAGGGCGGTCGCGGACCTCGAGCGCGCGTCGGGTCTCGTGTCGACCCGGTCCCGCCTTCGGACGGCGCTGGACGGCCTCCGGGACGCCCTGTCCGCGATCGACGGCAGGGAGGCGACCGCGATGTTCGCCGCCGCGGGGGCGCCTCCCTACGAGACGGAGTATGGGATGGCCCACGTGTTCATGAAGGTCCAGACGATGGCGGACGTGGCGGGCTTCTACCGCGGCTTCGGGCTGGCCCCCGCGGAGGACGCCCGGGAGCGGCCGGACCACCTCGCCGCGGAAATCGAGTTCCTCCACTTCCTGCTCCTCCACGAGGCGATGGCCCGCACGCAGGGCCGGCAGGAGGAGGCGAAGGTCAGCCGCCGTGCGCGGACCACCTTCCTCCGAGAGCACCTCGGCGCCTGGGGGCCCGCGTACCTCGAGAAGGTCGCGGGGACGGACCCGCGCTCCCCCGCCGCGAGGATCGCCCGGATCGCGGCCCGGTTCCTGCGCGCGGAGGCGCACCGCGTCCGCGCGGCGGTCACGACCGCGCCGCCGGTCCTGAATCCGCAGCCTTCGCCGGAGCAGGAGCGAGCGCTGTGCGAGCCAGCGTCGCGGGCACCGGCTCCCGCCTCTCCCCCCTGAGGGCCCACAGGAGCAGGCCGGACACCGCCAGGAACAGGTGGTAGGTCAGCAGCAGGTCGATCCCCGCCACCATCACCAGGCCCATGCCGACGGCCCTCGCCCGCCTGGCGGGCTCCCTCCACAGGATCAGGAACGCCGCCACGGCGAGCCACAGTCCGAGCGCATACAGGGGCAGCGGCAGGTACAGCCGGAGCCCGAGCGCCGCCTCGGCGATCGCGGCCGTGATCGAGGGGCTCGCGACCGCGGCCAGAGTGAAGAGGGCGGTGACGATGCTCGGCATGACGATGGGGAGCCGGAAGTCCCCTCTCTTCCCGAGGGGCAGCACGATGGAGGCGAAGAGGGGAATCGGCACGAGGACGGCGGCGGCCTCCGCAATTCGGATCCCCTCCAGTCCCGCGGGGGGCACGCCCGTGAAGCCGACCAGCTGGCCGGCCGCGGACGCCACCGCATAGTACCGTGAGCCGAAGTATGCGACCGCGACCAGGGCCGCGAACGCGGCAGACCAGGTCTCCCTCGACTCCCTCGCGACCACCCACAGGAGCGCGAACGCGACCCCGAGGAACAGGACGGCCGTGGCGATCACGAGCCAAAGGTCCCGGATCCCGAACGCCGCGAGACCGAGGGTCACGAGGACAATCGTGCCGAGGGCAATCGCGTCGGTGGCGGCGGGGAGGCGGCGCGCGCCCGCCCGCAGGGACCACAGGACCATGACGAGCACGAGGAGCACGAGGAGGAACCCCAGATCGAACAGGAACACGCCCGCCCGCCCAATCGACTCGAACACGAACGTGGACTCGGGGCTCCGCGGGATCAAAGGGAACGCGCGGGACAGCGCGCGGCCCAGGAACGCCTCCAGGAGGGCGACGGGGAACAGGGCGGCGATCCCGAGCCGGAGGAGCTCCTCGTGTCGGGCGCTCCACCCGAGGAGCCCGCGCAAGGAGGTCCCCATGGCAGGCGCCACTAGGGAGGGGGTGAAAATACCTTGCGCCGCGGGGCCGCGACGCCGCTTTCCTTATTAGCCGCCCGCGCATCGTATTCCCCGCCATGGACTTCACACCCACGCCCGAGCAGGAGATGATCCGGAAGCAGGTGCGGGAGTTCGCGGAGCGCGAAATCAAGCCGGTCGCGCCGAAGTTCGACGCGGCGGGCGAGTTCCCCAAGGAGACCGTTTCGATGATGGCGGGCCTCGGCCTCCTCGGGATGCTCGTTCCACAGGAGCTCGAGGGGGGCGGGCTGGACACGGTCTCGTACGCGATCGGGATCGAGGAGGTCGCTCGCGTGGACGGGAGCCACGGCCTGATCATGGCGGCCCACAACTCCCTGTGCACGGGGAGCATCCTGATCGGGGGCTCGAAGGCCCAGCTCGCAAAGTACGTCCCGGACCTCGCGACGGGGCGGAAGATCGGCGCATGGGGACTCACGGAGCCCGAGAGCGGGTCGGACGCGGCCTCGATGAGGACGGAGGCCCGCAGGGACGGCGACGAGTGGGTCCTGGACGGCACGAAGAACTTCTGCACGAACGCGCCCGTGGCGGGGACGTTCGTCCTGATGGCGATCACGGACCGCGCGAAGGGGAACCACGGGATCAGCGCGTACATCGTCGAGCGCGGGAACCCCGGGCTCCGGATCGGCAAGGTCGAGGACAAGCTCGGGATGCGGGGCTCCGCCACGTCCGAGGTGATCCTCGAGGACTGCCACGTGCCGGAGGAGAACCTCCTGGGGCAACTCAACTACGGCTTCACGGACGCATTGAAGACGCTCGACGGCGGGCGGATCTCGATCGCGGCCCTCGGCGTCGGCATCGCGCAGGGCGCGTACGAGGAGGCCCTCCGCTACGCGAAGGAGCGGAAGCAGTTCGGGAAGCCGATTGCGGAGTTCCAGGCGATCCAGTTCACGCTCGCGGACATGGCCCTCCGGACGGACGCGGCCCGGATGCTCACGTACAAGGCCGCGTGGCTCAAGGACCGCGGGCTCCCGTACAAGAAGGAGAGCGCGATGGCGAAGCTGTACGCGAGCGAGGCCGCGATGTGGGTCACGACGAAGGCGATCCAGGTCCTCGGCGGGTACGGCTACGTGAAGGACTACCCCGTTGAGCGGATGTTCCGGGACGCGAAGCTCTGCGAGATCGGGGAGGGGACGAGCGAGATCCAGCGGCTCGTGATCGCGCGGGAGCTCCTCCAGGGCGGGTAGCCCCGCCGTCCGGGCCGT
>DATBXC010000058.1:0-31876 GCA_036514455.1 Thermoplasmata archaeon
CGAGTACAAGATCCCGCTCGCGACGAAGGTGCCCTTCGACGCGGGGAAGATGGTCCGCGACTCGCGGTTCCTGAACGCGGAGATCGACGAGGCGGAGGCGGAGCGAATCGCCCGGGAGGAGGTCGAGGCCCACGAGCGGGATCTCCTCAAGGACGTCGTCGACGTCGTGGAGGACGCCCGGTCACAGATTGCGGTGAAGGACGCGGAGTTCCTCCATGCGCCGCTGTGGTTCGCGACGTACGAGTACGGGGGCCGCCAGTTCCGCATCATCCTGGACGGCGCCTCCGGCGAGGTCGTGCACGGGGACATCCCGCCACCGACGGGCGGCTTCGGGGAGGTCCTGAAGTCCGCGGGTCGCGGCGTGTTCGGCCGCTAGGGCCTACTCGAACTCCTCGTCCGCCTCGTAGTCGCCGATGATCGCCCCGCAGTTCGGGCACTCGTCCGCGTCCCTCTCGAGTTCGTACCCGCACTCGGGGCAGCGGGCCGTGCGAAGTCCCCCAGGGAATGCCATCCGAGGACGGGTTATAAAGGAATCGCGGGCGGACACGTCCGCTCGCGCACCGCCGACCCTCAGTAGTCCTCGAGCTTCACCTGCCCGCCCTTCCGGGACGGACCCTTGGCGGGTTTCGGCATCTCGTGCTCCGGCACTTGCTTGCGCATCCTCTCGAGCCGCTCCGCGGGGCGGGCCTCCGCGAACGCCTCCCCCGCGGGCTGCCCCACGAAGATCTTCTGCTTCAGCGCCCGCCGCAAGGTCTCGAGCTCCTGGTGCATCTTCCGCTCCTTCCGACGCGAGGAGTAGAAGTACGCCTCGTCGCGAGTGTCTCGCGTCACGAGCATCACGACCCGCCCCGCCCGTGTGCGGCCCGTCCGGCCCCGCCGCTGGATTGTCCGGATCTCGGAGGGAATCGGCTCATAGAACACGACGAGGTCCGTGGCGGGGATGTCGAGGCCCTCCTCCCCGACGGACGTGCACACGAGCACGTTGTGCTCCCCCGCCTTGAACCGCTCGATCGTCTCGACCTGCTCCCGCTGCTTCAGCCCGACGTCGTCCCCGCGGGTCGCCTGGCCCACGAACCGTACGGGCTTGATCCCGGGGACCGTCCGAAGCTCGCGGACCATGATCTCGGACGTGTCCCGGTAGTGCGTGAAGACGATCACGCGGGAATCGGGCTTCCGGAGGAACTGCTCCCGCACGGCCCACAGGACCTTCTTCACCTTCGGGTGCTCGGCCTTCGCCTCCGCGGCGAGCCGCCGGGCCTTCGCGACTTCGGGGCGGTTCAGGAACTGGCGGTCCGCGCGGTTCTGCGAGTCCGCCTCCGCGCGGTCCAGGTACGCCCGCAGGGACTCCATGCCCTGCGTCTCCGCGAGCTCGATCGCGTGGTTCACCTTCATCGCCACCGCCTGGGCCGTTGCGGCCGTGTACACGGGCCCGGCGCGCTGCCCGGAGTCGAGCCGCTCCCGGATCTCCCGCCCCGCCGCGAGGAGGTCCTTCGTCGTGGGCTTCGCGATGCCTTGGAGGAACCCGCACGCCTTCAGCCGCTCGAGCTGCTCGTCCAGCACCGTCCGCAGGAGCCCGCGGATCTCCTTCGACCCTTCCGTGGACTCGACGAGGATCCGCTCCACCTCGATGTCGTGGACGTAGTTCACGACGTCCGGATCGTACTCCGTGCGGATCTCGACGCCCGCGATCCCGAGGCTCCCGCACACCTCGAGGATTTTCTCCGCGCTGCTCCCGGGGGAGGCCGTCATCCCGAGGACGAGCCCGCCCCGCACCTCCTTGTACGCGGTCGCCACGTCGACGTACGCGTAGTCCCCGACGGACCGGTGGGCCTCGTCGAACACGATCAGAGAGACATCGTCGAGCCCATACCGCTCCGAGCGAAGGTCGTTCTTCACCACCTGGGGGGTCGAGGTGACGATCTTCGACTCCCGCCACAGGAGCATCCGCTCGTCCGGCGGAGTGACCTCGCCCGTGAACACGGCTACGCGGTCCGCGTCCACGATTAGGACGTCCCGGAGGAACGCGGCGTGCTGCTCGACGAGGGGCTTCGTCGGGGCGAGGAAGAGGACCTTCCCGCCCTTCGACCGAAGGACGTCCGCGATCACCCGCACGGCGATCACGGTCTTCCCCATGCCCGTCGGCAGGACGACGAGGGTCGAGCGCTCGAGGCACGTGCGGGCGATGTTCCGCTGGTAGTCCCGGTCCTCGATCGCGCCCCGCCGGATCAGGGGGTGCTCCACGAACACGGCCCCGCCATCCCGGCGGGCGGGAATGAACCTTCGCCCCGGGTCAGCGAAGGTGACCTCGGAACTTGCGGTGCTTCGCCGCGTCCACGAGGACGATAATCACGAGCAGGCCGATCCCGAGCACGATGATCCAAATCAGGTACTTCTGGATCCCGCCGAGCCCGAGCGGGTCGTTGATCGTCGCGGTCAGCGTGAGGTCCGCGGTCTTCGTTCCGTCCCCCTCGGACGCGATTGCCACCGGGATCTCCACGACCGTGCCCCGCAGGATCCCCGTCGGGGACCGTGCCCGGAGCTGGAGGGCCGCCTCCGCGTCCGGAGCGAGGTTCAGCCGCACCGCGTCGACCGCGAGGACCGTGCTCGCGTTCACGACCATCACCGCGGTCCAGCCCGAGGGGACGACCGCCGCGAACCGGAACGTGTCGTCGAAGTCGCCGACGTTCACGGCCTTGAACGTGAAGACCGCCTCCTCCCCGGGCTCGATCACCCGCGAAGAGACGACGGGGACCACGGCGACGCCGTAGCTGTAGTTCGCGTCCGTGACCATGATGTCGTCGATCCACCACCCGCCCGTCGGGAGCAGGACGGTGGAGGTCGCGTTGAACCGGAACTGGATGGTCGTGGGGCTCGCGGGCACGTACGACGTGAGGTTCAGGCTCACCGGCTCCCAGCGGGTGTCAAACCCCTGGAAGTGCGCGAGGGTCTGCCACGGCCCGCCCGCCACGGACAGCTCCACGTATCCGTGGTCCGTGTCGCTCGCGTTCAGGATCACCGGCGTCTCGCGGCCGCGCAGGTCGTAGCTCTGGTAGTAGATCAGGTACAGGGACCCGCCGGGAACGCTCACGTTCGGGGACAAGAGGTAGTGATACGCGGTGAAGTTGGAGAACCCGCCGCTGTATGCGCCGAACCGCCACGCATGGGTCGGGCTGTGGGACTTGCCGACCGGGTCTGTGTCGGCGACGATCTCCCAGCGGTACTGGTCCGTGAAGAGCTGTCCGGTCCGATTCCACCAGCCCCGGCCGGACTCGACATCGTCCCGGAAGTAGAACGTCCGGGCGACGAAGTGGGAGACCCGCTCGTTGTTCTCCGGGATCTCGTCGAGCGGCAGGACGACGCGCGCGTCGAGGATGTACCGCGCTTCGGCCGCGGGCGTGAAGGTCCATGATTGGTTGTCGAACGCGCCGGAGCGGAGGACGGACAGGATCTTCGTCGCGGTCGCGACCTGTTCCTCGTTCGCCGGATCCATGGTGCCCCGGAACACGCGCAGGGTCACGTTCACGTTCGTCTGGTCCCGGGCTCCCTGGTTCCGGAGGGTCGCAGTGATCGTCACGGGCTGGTTCACGGGGACCGCGAACGCGCCGTTCACCCTTGTGACCGCGAGGTCGTCGTCGACGTCCTTCGAGAGGTCCGCCGTCATCACGGCGCCCGAGGGCCCGATGTTCCGGACCTTCCAGCCCGTGCGGACGTTCCCGTAGCCGTTCGAGTTCGGGATCGTGTCCGGGCCGAAACCGATCGCGTCGGAGGCCCACGGGTCCCCCGGGTCGTCCGGGGTGTCGCCGTTCGCCGCGTCGCGCTCCTCGAGGTCCACGAGTCGGTGGGCGTCGTTGTCGTTGTTCTGGACGGAGTCGTCGATGTGCCAGATCAGGAGTCCGTCTCCGGGCAGGGCCGCGTCGTAGCCCGTCCGCTGGCGGTTCTCGACGAGGAAGTACTCGTCCCCGCCGGACGCGGTCTTGACCGTGAGGCGGTACGCGCGGGAGGTGTTCTCGACCGCGGGGATCTGCTGGGTGAGGAGGGGCACGGTGACCTCGATCGGGGTGAGCCAGCCGAGCTTCTCCTTCGACCACGCGCTGAAGTGCGAGGGCGAGGTGCCGCGCGGGTTCCCATTCCAGGAGCCGCTCCCCATCACGTCCCACTCGCCCACCCCGAGGCTCGAGCTGTCCGTGTCGTAGAGGTCCGGGAGGCCGAGGTCGTGGCCGAACTCGTGGGCGACGACGCCGAAGGGGGAGTCCTCGCTGATCATCACGTATCCGTAGATCTGGACGCCGTCGGCGCGGAGGGACTGGTCCCCGGGGAGGCCCGGGTTCTCGTCGATCACGGCCCACCGGTGGGACCAGATCAGGTTCGTGTTCGAGCTGCTCTCCTGGGCGCCGCCCGCGTGGACGACGACGACATGGTCCACGACCCCGTCCCCGTCGCGGTCGAACTGGCTGAAGTTAATCGATGCGTCCGCGAGCTGCACGGCCTCCGTGACGAGGCGGTAGATCGGCCCGTTCGCGTCGTCGACCCCGGAGCCGTCCTGGCCGTAGGACGACATCGTGCGGGAGCTCCGGACCCAGTTCCCGATTGTCGACTGCATCCCGAAGGTCCCGTACGAATTCTCCCGATAGAACGCGTTCACGCTCTGCCCGGAGGCCGCGTTCATCATCGAGTCAAAGTATGCGGCGTTGTGGGATGCGGAGTGTGTTTCATCCGTGAATTCGATCGGAAGGACGATCACGGGGTCCGTGCCGGTGGCGCGCGTCCCGAGGGGCCGGTTCAGGAGGGGCGGGCCGGACTCGACGCCGGGGACGCCGCCCAAGGTCCCGGGCTCCGGGTCCACGAGGTGCTGCGGGACCCAGCGGCTCCGCGTGATCTCGTCGACCGCAGGGAGGGTCGCGAGGAGCGCGAGAACGGGGATCAGCACGAGGATCAGGACGATGAGAAAGGGGAGGCCTTTGCCTCGCAGGGTCACGGCAGCGCGCTAGCAGGCGCTCGATATATAAGTGTTCATCCGGAATTCCCATGCCCGATAATCGACGGGCGGGAATCGGGTGTAAGGAGAGAACGAGCGCAAGTCCTTTACCCCCTCCCGCCTTCGCAACCGCCGCAGCGTGGTCCCATGGCGTCGATCGACAATTTCGAGTTCGCGCACGAACACCGCCGCGAGGTCGTGTGGATGTCCCAGAACACGAACACGATCCCGATGCCGCGGCACATCCAGGACGCGATCCTGCGCAGCGTGGAGGAGGCGGAGTACAACCTGTACCCGTTTAAGCGCGGACTGTTCGGCCTCCCCGAGGCGGTGAAGGAGGACCTCGGTCTCGATGCGCACGAGATCGTGATCACGAACGGCGGGATCGAGGGCGAGTACATGGCGACCCGCGCGCTCCTCACGCCGGGGGACGAGGTCGTCAGCACGGACCCGAGCTTCCTGCCGATCCACGACCAGATCGCGATGGCGGGCGCGAAGGCGGTCGAGGTCGACGTGTACCGGAAGGACTACAAGCTCCACGCGGACTGGGCGAACGAGGCCGTTACGCCGAGGACCAAGATGCTCCTCCTCATTGACCCGAACAACCCGCTCGGGAGCGGGTACACGCGGTCCGAGGTGAAGGGACTCGCGGAGGTCGCCGCGGAGCACGACCTGTGGCTGATTGACGACATCACGTACCGGGACTTCAACCCGGACCACGTCCTCGCCTCCGAGTTCTACCCGGAGAGGACGCTGATCGCGTACAGCTTCTCGAAGGGCTGCGGCTTGGCGGGGATGCGGGTCGGCGCCCTGCTCGGGATGCCGGAGGCGATGAAGTCGATCAAGCGGTACGACACGAACGTCCTCGGGGCGAACGTGCTCGCGCAGCGGGCGGCCCTCGCGGCCCTGCAGTGCAAGAAGGAGTGGCTCCCGAACGTCCGCGGGATCGTCGCGAAGAACCAGGAGGTCATCCGAGGCGCCGTGAAGGAGGTGAAGGGCGCGACCCTCCCCGTGTACCCGTCGAAGGCGAACATGCTCTGCATCGACATCGCGCCGACGGGCGTGGACCCGGACGTCGTCGAGGAGCGGCTCCTCCACGACCACCTCATCCACCTCCGCGCGGGCGGGTACCTCTCGAAGCGATCCGGCTCGAAGTTCGTGCGGGTCTCGTTCACGATCCCGACGGAGCAGTGCGAGCGGTTCGCCGCCGCGTTCTCGCCGCTGATGGAGAAGCTCGCGGGGTAGCCCGGCCCGCCCGCCTCTGCGCCCGGAGCGCAAGGAACGTGATCATCTTCGACGGCCGGCCCCGGGGCTCGATCACGAGGTCCCCGTTCGTGTGGTCCAGGTTCCAGCGACCGTCGGGGAGCCGCTTCGACTCGAGATGATCCAGCGCTTCCCGCATCCGCGGATCCCCGCCGTACCCCAGGGCGGTCATAAAGTCGAGGCCCACGAGGACGTCGTAGTGGTAGTGCCACGGGTACCGGAGCCAGTACCACCGCTCGTACCGCGGTCCCTCGTGGAGCAGGCGCTGCCTCAGGAAGAACTCCGCCCCCGCCCCGAGCGCCCGCCGCACGTCCGCCGACCTCCGGTCCGGCGGGACCTCCGCGAGGCCGCTCATCGCCTCCCACGCGTCCATCGTCCCGCGCCCCCGCCCGAAGCAGTCCCACCCGCCGTCCGGATACTGCTCGCCCACGAGCCACCGGATCGCGGACTGCACCCGCTCGTCGTCGAGGTAGCCGAGGCGGACCAGGGAGCGGACCATGTTCCCCGTCGTGCACAGGTGGCTCCCGGACCGCGTCTTCGCCCGGACCGAGTATGAGTACCCGCCGTCGCGGCGGATGTAGTGGAGGTCGAACCACAGCTCGACCGCATTCGCAATCCGCTCGTCCCGGCGGGAGAGCCCGAAGTCCGCGAGGACCTGGAGCTGCCAGATTGTCGACGTGAACTTGGGGCGGTAGCACGTCTTCTTCGTCGCCCACCACGTCCGGTCCCGCTGGCGGGTGAGGATCCTCGCGGCCCACCCGCGCTCCGGAATCTCCGCCTCGAGGCGGGCGAGGGACCGTTCGCTCAGCCTTGGCCGAAGCAGGTCGCGGGAGGCTAGATACCGCATTGCGGGCTCGGAGGGCTCGACGAGCCAGGCGAGCACGGGATCGCCGGCGGCCATGCGCCGCGGGAATCCGTCCCGAAGGATGAAGTCTCCCGGCCCGCCATGCGCGTGCTTCAGAGGGACTCGACCATCTCCATGGGGGCCTCGAACCTCGCGATCTCCGAGGCGACCGCGTCGAACACCTCGAGGTGGCGCTCGACCTGCGGGCGCGTGTGCAGGACCGAGACGGTCCACTGCTCATCCGGCCCCGTCGCCATCGGGATCACGCCGCGGTTCAACATCGCGGTGTAGTAGCCCCACCACTTCGCGACGTCGACGGACTGAAAGGACCGCCAGTCCATGACGGGCGTCTCCGTGAAGTGGACCGTCCCGCTGATCCCCATGCCCTGGACGCGGACCGGGACCCCGCGGTCCTCGACGATGTCCGCGTAGCCCTTCAGGAGGGATCCGCCGAGGCGGGCCGCGGCCTCCATCCGGGGGCGGGTGAGGACCTTCGTCAACGTCGCGACGGCGGCCGCGACGCCGAGCGGGTTCGAGTTGTACGTGCCCGCGTGGCTCACGACCCCGGGGACGACCGCGTCCATCACGTCCGCCCGCCCACCCACGGCCGCGACCGGCAGGCCGCCCGCGAGGCCCTTGCCGAAGACCTTAAGGTCGGGCGTGACGCCGAACACCTCCTCCGCCCCGCCGTACCACTTCACGCCGGTCTTCACCTCGTCGAAGATCAGGAGCGCGCCGAGCTCGGACGCGAGGCGGCGGAGGCCCTCGAGGAATCCGGGGGCGGGGAGCACGAAGCCCATGTTCATCGGGACGGGTTCGAGGATGATCGCGGCCAGGTCGTCCGCACGCTCGCGGGCGATCGCCTCCGTGGCGGGGAGGTCGTTGAAGGGCGCGATCGCGGTGCGGCGGACGAGCTCCGGGACGAGGCCCTTCGAGGCGGGCACGGGCGTCGGGCGGCGGGCGTCCCCCTCCCGCTCCCGCGTCGGCTTGACGCTCACGAGGAGCGCGTCGTGGCTCCCGTGGTAGCAGCCCTCGAACTTCAGGACGGTGGAACGACCCGTGAACGCGCGCGCGAACCGGACCGCGAACTGGGTCGCGTCCATCCCCGTGTTCGAGAGCTTCACGCGCTCCATTCGGAACCGATCGCACAGGACCTTTGCGAGCCTCGCGGTGCCGGTGGACTCGAAACCGAAGATCATGCCGTCCGCGGCCTGCTCCCGCACCGCCCGGACGACGATGGGGTTCGCGTGGCCCGCGACGAGGGACCCGAAAGCCATGTTGAAGTCCAGGTACCGGTGGCCGTCCGCGTCCCAGATTGACGTCCCTCGGGCACGCCGGACGTAGAGCGGGTACGGCTCGACCAGGCGGTAGTTCGAGTGCACGCCGAACGGGGTGTAGCGCCGTGCGTTCTCGAAAAGCCGGGCCGACCGGCGGGTCCGCCGCCGGAAGGCGGAGAGCTCCCGTTCCAGGAGACCCACGGTAACGACAGGTCCGGGATGGCGGGGGCTGTCATATAGGCTTTGGCGAGGCTCCCGCTCGCACGGATGCGGACCCGGATAACGAGGCCTACGGGTTCTCCGCCCTCCGGAAGATCCTCCGGAGGGAACCCAAGACGCTCCCGCGATTCTGCACGATCGCGTACACGAGGGGCGGGACGTACGGACTCGCGTCCTCCCAGGTCTGGTCCACCTTCACGCTCGTGGAGCGGAAGCCCATCGGGCCCCGGCTCCTCAGCTCGCCCAGGGGCATTGAGACGGCTCCACAGCCCTGTGACACATAGTGTCATGCGTGGTATATCAACGTGCCGGCGCGGCAGGTCCGCGGGGGGTCCGCTCCCGGGCCTACATCCGGATCGCGTACTTCGACTTCGTGCCGAAGTACCCGCAGTACTCGCACTCCACGTACGTCGCGTTGCCCGCGTAGAACCAGTTCCGCGTCAGCTGCCCGCACTTCGGGCACTCCTCGGGATGGTTCGGACGGAACGCGCCCGACGCGGACACGCTCCGCCCGCACTCCGAACCACTAGATAAAAGTGGTTCCGGAGGGGATCAGAGCCACCGCTCCCGCCCGCCGTAGTACACGGGCTTCTCCTCCGGGTGCCGGCCCCGGAAGTCCACGTAGCGCGCGTGCCACCGCGCGTACCGCGCGTCAGAGGACGGGAGGCGGCGGTGCGACATGTCGATCAACGCCCGCTGGACCGCCCACGCGTTGCGCTCACCGAGCCGCCAGTCCACCCCCTGGAGCGTGCGGAGGTCGAAGACCCCGTACCCGTTGATCCGCCCCGTCAGGTCGATGTACGGGTCGAAGTAGCTCCAGACGAGGTCCCGGATCGAACGGAACAAAGGCCGGCGGCCGAAGAGTCCGGGGTCGCGGGACTTCGCGACCGTGCCCCACCGCCCGTCCCGCCGGAACAGGAAGACGACGTGGTCGAGGTCGTCGATCGACTCCATGTCGAGAAGGAGGGGCGGGTGCCCGTGCGCCTCCATCGCGGCCGCCGCGGTGAGGGCGGCCTCCAGGCAGTGGGCCGTGTGCAGGCGGGCCACAACCCGGAACGTCCGCAACGTCTCCCCTCGCTCCTCGTAGTTGTACGGGAGGGATCGGAGCCATGCCTGCACGAGCTCCGGGGTTCGGAGGCGGCGGACGAGGGCCCGCTCGCGGGGGGTGAACCCCGCCCGACTCGGAGTCGTGCGGGACCCCGCATCGCGCCCGGCTGACACCGCCACGGGATGCCCGCATCGCCCTCCCCACTTTCAAGATGCCCCCTTCGGAATCCCGAAAAGAGTTATGACGGGAGGACGCTTCGCCCGCCCCAATGGCCTTCGTGGACCGTCTGCCGAGGTTCCCGATCCTCCTCGAGGTCGTCCCGCCCCACCGGCGGGCGAGCGACAAGGCCGTCGCGAACCTCGTCCAGCGGATCCAGGACGCGGTCCGGACCCTCCCGCATGTGGACGCCCTGAACCTCCCCGAGGTGCTCGACGAGAACCACGTGGGCCGCCCGTTCTACCGGAACCTCGACCCGCGGCTGTTCGCGAAGATGCTGAACGACGGATTCCCCGTGGAGCCGGTCGTGAACAAGGTCGTCGTCCACATGGGGGACGCGCGGGCGTTCGAGGCGTGGGCCCGCGAGTCCCTGGACCGCTACGGCCTCCGGAGCTTCGTCCTCGCGGGGGGCACGAGCAGCCGGACGCCGTACCCGGGGCCGGACGTCGAGGCCGCGAACCGGATCCTCCGGAGCGCCGCGAAGGGGCGCCGCGACGTCGCGTGCGGGAACATCACGATCGCGGAGCGGCCGGGGGAGGTCGAGCGGCTCCTGCGGAAGACGCGCGCGGGCGCGCAGTTCTTCACGTCCCAGGTCCTGTTCGAGCCGGAGCCGATCCGCTCCGTCCTCCGGGAGTACGGGGACGCGTGCGCCGCGGACGGGCTGGAGCCCGCCACCGTCCTCCTGAGCTTCGCGCCCGTCTCCGACTACGAGGACGTCGAGTTCCTCGCGTGGCTCGGGGCGACGATAACCTCGGAGACGGAGGACGCCCTCTTGGACCACAAGGGTCTCGAACCGGGGGAGGCCTCCTTTGAGGTCGCCCGCTCCATCTGGACGCGGATCCGGGACGGGAACGCGTCGGCCCGCCACCCGGTGCCCCTCGGCGTGAACATCGAGGAGATCAGCGTCCACAACTTCGACCTCGCGGTCCGGATGGTGCGCGGGTTCTCCGCGTGGAGGGACGCGAAGAGCCCCTGATCGCACGCGGCACGGCTCCGCGATTCGAAAACGGCGTTATCGCTCCACGGTGCGGTTCCCATGGTTCGGCGCTCCTCGTGGATTTCGATAGAATCTTTTCAAAAATAATGTCCAAAACCTCATAAACGGCGCGCTCGCCTGCCCACATTCTGGGACCGTGCCGAAGAGGAATCCGCGTCCAGCATACGATGCGCCGAGGCGGGCGCGTCCCACATCCGGAAGGGAGGGACTATGATGCCCAGGGCCGCCCGGGCGCACGCCGCCGTGTCTCCGAACCATGGAACACCCGCGAGAACTCCGGGAGAGGGGCCCCGGGCGTTCACCGCCCTCGGGAACGACCTCCGGATCGAAATCCTGTCCGCCCTTGCGGTCCACGACCGGACCGTGACGGAGCTCGCGCGCGATGTGAAGGCTCATCCCGCGACCCTGCGGTACCACCTCGGCCTCCTCCTGACCCAGCGCCTGATCGAGGAGGTGCGACCGGAGGCCCGCGGGGTGCGGGGCCGTCCCCCCGTCCGATACCGTGCGGCCCGCCACGCAAGCGTCCCCGGCTTCCCGCCCCGACACTACGAGTTCATCGCGGAGGCGAGCCTGCAGATCCTGATCGAAACCCTCGGGGAGGAGCAGGCGACCCGCTACCTTCGCGAGAAGGGGAAGGCATTCGGCCAGGCGATTATCGACGGCGTCGCGGACCGGGCCGGCGTGGCGGGGTGGACCCCAGAGGGGTTCGGGAGGCACGTCCTGAACGGCCTGTTCCGGGACTTCGGGATGATCGGCGAGGTCCTCGCGACCGGCCCGCACCACATCACCTACCGCGCGTTCACCTGCCCGTTCCTCGAGCTCGCGGAGAAGATGCCCAAGCTCGTGTGCGACTCGATGGACGTCGGCTTCCACGACGGGGTCGACCAGGCTCTCGGCGCGCGGACGGAGCGGCTCACCTGCATGGGCCACGGCAGCGCGTACTGCGAGTACCGAATGACCTGGCCCGCACGGAATCGTGCCAAGGGAAAGGGGCAGTCACGGTGACGAAACCGGAAGAGGATCGGGCTGCCGACGAGTCGCGCAGGGAGTTCCTGCGCTGGGCCGCGTTCGCGGGCGCTGCGATCGTCGCGGCGGGCAGTACGCCCTTCGCCCTTGAGGCGATTCGCGGAGGAGAGGCGCAGGGAACGCCGGAACGGCGGCGCCGGTGGACGATGCTGATCGACCTCCGTCGGTGCGACGGGTGCAAGAAGTGCGAGGTCGCCTGCCGCAAGGAGCACAACGTCCCGGAGGGGCAGAACTGGTTGAAGGTGTTCACCCTGACGGCCGCGAGCGGCACGTTCTTCCTGCCGCGTCCGTGCATGCACTGTGAGAACCCGCCGTGTGTGAAGGTGTGCCCCGTCAACGCGACCTTCCGAACCGCGGACGGCCTCGTCCTAATCGACGAGGGTCGGTGCATCGGGTGCCGATACTGCATGGCAGCGTGCCCGTACGATGTACGCGTGTTCAATTGGCAGACGCCGGACCCCCCGGAACCCCCACAGGCGCTGTCCCCGGACCCGGTCCATGGCCACCTCGAGCACCGCCGAGGTGTCGTCGAGAAGTGCATGTTTTGCGCCCACCGCCTGAAGGCAGGTCGCCTCCCCGCCTGCGTGGAGGGCTGCCCGATGCTGGCCATCTACTTCGGGGACGCGAACGAGGACTTCGTGTCCAACGGCTACGAGCGCCTCCGTCTCTCCACCGTGCTCTCCTCGCAGCAGACGTTCCGGTACAAGGAGGAGCTGGGGACGGAGCCGCGGGTATACTACCTGCCCGTCCGGAGGTGAGGTCGTGGCCAAGATCGTCGTCACGCGGCTCGAGAAGACCGTGATGCAACCCCTTGCCCGGCCCGGCCGCTGGTATTGGGCCATCGTGGCCGTGCTCGCGGCCATCGTCGCCTGGGCCGCCTACGCCTACACGGTCCAGCTCCAGGAAGGCCTCGTCGTGACCGCGATGCGCGACCGGATTTCTTGGGGCCTCTACGTGAGCACGTTCGTCTTCTTCATCGGCATCAGCCACGCGGGCACCCTCGTCTCCGCGATCCTCCGCGTCACGAACGCGGAGTGGCGCAAGCCGATCACCCGTCTCGCCGAAGCGATCACGGTCTTCGCCCTCATCGTCGGCGCCGCAATGGTGATCATCGACCTCGGCCGGCCGGACCGCCTAATGCACATCGTCCAGTTCGGGCGCATCGAGTCCCCGATCCTATGGGACTTCATCTCGATTTCGTTCTATCTCACGGGGAGCCTCCTCTACCTCTACCTCCCCCTGATCCCGGACCTGGCGACGCTGCGGGACAAGATGCCGGCGAGGGCCCGGTTCCGGCGGTGGCTCTACACCCGGTGGGCCGCCAGGTGGCAGGGCCTCCCCGAGCAGCGTCGCAGACTCGAGCGAGCTCTCGGCGCGATGGCCATTCTGATCATCCCCGTGGCGGTGTCCGTCCACACCGTCGTTTCCTGGATCTTCGGCATGACGTTGCGTGTGGGTTGGCACAGCACGATCCTAGGACCTCTATTCGTGGTGGGGGCCATCTTCTCCGGGATCGCGACGCTCATCATCGTGATGGCCGCCGTCCGCAAGCTCTTCCATTTGGAGGGCATCATCAAAGCCATCCACTTCCGGAACCTCGGCCTCATGTTGCTCGCCCTCGACATTGTCATCCTCTACTTCACTCTCAGCGAGTACCTGACAGCCAGCTACCCGGGCGAGACGCAGGACGTCGCCTGGCTCACCCTCCTCGGTTCCGGCCAGTTTGCCTCGATGTTCTGGTGGATGGTCATCGGGGGGTTCATCCTCCCCGCGGTCTTCGTCGCGGTCACCAAAGCGAAGAGCGTACCCGCGGTCGTCATCGCGGCCATCCTCGTGAACGTGGGGATGTGGATTGAGCGGTATCTGATCGTCGTGCCCACGATGGCGACCCCTCAGACCCCCTCGGTGATCGCACCGTACTGGCCGAGTTGGGTGGAGTGGTCCATCCTTGCCGGGGCCGTCGCGGGGTTCGGGCTCCTCCTGCTTGCGTTCTGCCGGTTCTTCCCCGTCATTTCCATGTGGGAGGTCGCGGAGAAGGCGCCGACCCCGCTCCCGGAGCCAACCCCGGCGGAGGTGGCGGATTGAAGCGCCTGCCGCGGGTGGCGCTGCTCGTCGCGCTCGCCCTGGTGGCGATGCTGCCCCTCCCACCGGCCGCCGCGGAGCCCGTCACCATCCCCTTCGGGAGGCCGGTGACCGCGGTCGTCGACGGAATCGTGGGTCCCGGCGAGTACGCGGGCTCTTTCACGGACCCGGTCACGGGCATCGCGGTCTCGTGGGTCCACGACGACGTGAACCTCAGCGTTGGCCTCGTGAGCCCGGGGACGGGATGGGCAGGCATCGGGCTCGGACCGGAGGGCGTCCTCATGGACGGGTCGAACATCGTCATCGGATACGTCCTCGGTGCGGCGACGGTGATCTCGGACGAGTACGGGGTGGGGCTCAACCACATCGCCGACATCGGCCTCGGAGGGCGCGACGACATCCTCGAACGCGCGGGGAGCGAGGCCTCCGGCAGGACGACGCTGGAGTTCCGGATCCCCCTGGACAGCGGCGACGCCTTCGACATCGCGCTGCGGACGGGGAAGACCTTCTCGCTCCTCTTGGCCTACCACGACACCGCGGACGACCTCATCACCCTCCACACGAGCGCCTCCCCCGGATCCTTCATCCTGGAGCGGGACCCGAACAAGATTCCGACGCGTCGGGCATCCCTGGGGCTCGAGGGCCTCGGAGAGCTCCAAGAGGCGGCGAATGTCACGCTCGTGGCGCGGCTCCTCGGGGACGACGGACTGCCCCTGGCCTCGGCGGTCATCGACTTCTTCGTGAACACGTCCGTTGGAGGAGGCTTCCTCGGAGCTGCGGAGACGGACGCCCTGGGGGTCGCCCGGCTCAACTACACGTTCCTGTCGCCAGGCCCCTTCCGGTTCGTCGCGCGATTCGAGGGGGATCTCGAGTACGTGCCCGCCGAGGCGAACACGACCCTCGTCGCGGAGCGTTCAACTAGGCCACCGGTCCTGTGGACGTCGGACCATGCGATTCATGCCTTGATCTTGGCGACCCTGACAGGGGTCGCCTCCGTCTACGCCTTCGTCGTCGTCCAAATCCTCTTGATTCGACGCATTGGCGTCGCGCCCCGTCGGACCCGGGGCCGACGCAGCGGACCCAAGGCAGACCGAGGTCGAGACAAATGAGCGACAAGTTTGTGGAGAACACGATGGGCACGCGGAGGAGAACGAGGGGCGGTGCGGCGGTTGTCCTAATCCTCTTGGCGGTGGGCCTTGCGGGAACGCCGTACCTAGCGCGCCCGGTCACGGCGGGAGCTCTGGACCCTCATGTGGTCGCATTCGGGGCCTCGCCGTCCTACATCAATCTGGCCATGACGACGACCGTCACGGTTGAGATCGGGTCGACCTATGGGGCAGGCTTGGACAACTACCTCGCCACCGTATTCGCGCCGGGCGGCGGGACAGCCACGGCCTGGTACAACTTCACCGCGGTCGGCTTGCTGTCCGTGACGTACGGGGACGCGACCTCGGGCTTCAATGCCTCGGTGGGCCTAGTCGGGACCTACGAGCTTCAGCTGGAGTACTTCAACGGCACCGCCTTCTCGCTTGCGGCGGTCGCCCAGCTCCTCGCCACGGATCAGCTCCTCGTCGTCACGGAGGCCGCCACCGCGTCGAACGAGTACACGGACGTCCACAACTGCCCCGTCGCCCAGGAGTTCCAGCGCGGCGGGGAGATCATCGGCCGGGCGTACGTCCGGTACGCGTCGACGGGGAACTTCGTAAACGGGACGCAGACCCCGTCCGCGAGGGGAAACATCACAGGCACGCTGCTAGGACTGACGAAGGTCCTCACCTGGCAGAACGTGTACCACTTCTGGCGGACCGCCTGGTTCCCCACGTGGAACGAGAGCCTCGGGGTGATCGTGTTCACCGCCACCGCCAGCGACGGGCGCGGGAACTTCGGCGTCGCGAGCTCGCCGTCGTTCGGCCTCACCGCGTGGAAAATCATCCCCGCGATCCTCAAGGTGGTGCCGCGAATCGTGAACGACACCGGGGTGGAGACGGTCTCGTTCGTCCGGGGCGACAACCTGACGATCAAGGCCCGCGTGACGTACGAGGGCCACAACGCCCACAACCGCGCCTTCCCCGGGCCGATGAACACGACCCGGGGCGGACAGGTCACCGCCGTCCTCGGATACGGCGCCTACAACGCGACCTCCGGGCAGTTCCAGTTCCCGCTGACGACCCTCACCCTCGGCCTGGACCCCGCGACGCAGAACTGGTCCGCGACGTACCAGGTGCGGTCGACGGACCCGATCCGGTCGGACCTCCAGGCGGTCGTGTCCGCCAACGACGCGGCGCCGGTCACACCGAACACCGGCATGGCGTATTCCACGCGGTTCTCCATCCGCGCTCCGACGACGACGCCGCCCCCGCCGGACCCACCGGCACCGAGCGGGGTCGACCCGCTCCTGGCGGGCCTCGGGGCGGTCGTCGCCCTCGTCGCGGGCCTCGGCGTCGGCCTCGCGGTCGCGCGCCGCCGACGCGGCACGAAGCCCACGGAAAAGGCGGCGCCGCGGGAGGAAGAGGAAGACGACTGGGTCGTCGAGGAGGAAAAGGGGGGAGAGCCATGAGGGCCGCGCTCATCGCCACGGCGGTCGTCCTCGCGTCCCTCTTCGCGCTCGGCGCGGTCCCGGTGCCGACGCGGGCAGCGGGGCCCAGCCTCTCGGTCTCACCCGCGGAGGGACCCCCCGGGACCGCGGTGACCGTCAGCGGCCAGGGCTTCGCCCCGGGCGCGCCCGTGGACGTCGTGTGGCACACGATGGAGGGCAACCGCGTGAGCGGGTCCGGGTTCACCGAGGTCGGCTGGACAATCGCGACAGGGACCGCGGACGCACAGGGCGGGCTCTCCGCCTCGTTCGTCGCGCCGTACGACCTGGGCGGGCCGCCCCACCGCATCGAGGCGACGTCGGGCGGCCTGAGCCTCGCGAACGCGTCGTTCGTCCTTCAGCGGCGGGCGTGGATCTCGCCCACGGAGGGGCCCGAGGGGACCGTCATCGAGGTGCGGTTGGTCGCGGGCGGCTGGACCCAGTACGACAACAACGTCGCAATCACGTACGACAACGCGTTCTTGGGCTTCGCGTGCAGCTTCAACTCCCAGGGGAACATCAGCGTCTGGGTGCAGGCGGTCGGCGGGGCCGGGCCCCATGTGGTCGGCGTCTACCCCGCGCTGTACTATGGCCCGAGCGACGGACCGACGCCGTGGAAGCACGCGGCCCTCGAGGTGAACGACCTGCCGGTCGCGTACGCGCCGGAGCTGTTCACGTTCACGATCACGGAGAGTGCACAGGGCCGCTCGTACCGCCAAGGGGCGGACCTGAGGGCCGTGCAGGCGCCGGACAGCCTCCTGATCCCGAACCTGCCCGCGCAGGCCACGGAGGACGGGACGCCCCACCTCGCCCTCGGGAACGGCGGGAAAGGGGTCGCGGGCGGCGACCTGCCGTACGCCCTCGCGGGCTTCCCCGCGGGCGCGCGCGTCACGCTGCGGTGGAACACGGTGGTCGGCTCGACGGAGATCGGCGGGGTGCTCGGGGACAAGTTCCTCGGGTGGGTCTTCACGGAGACGAACCGGACCCTGGCGACCGTGGACGTCCCCGCGAACGGGAAGACGTCGGGCGTCCTCCGGGTCCCCTACGACTTCGGGGGCGCGCACACGATCGAAGCGGTCGCCGGCGACCGAGTGCTCGCGACGGGGGAGTGGATGACGATCCCGCGGTTCACCGCGTCACTGACCGCGGACGGGAGCGCGATCGAGCTCCACGGCACCGGGCTCGGTTGGGAGAAGTACACGGCGGTCTGGGACGTCCTGTACGACAACCAGCTGATGGGCTGGGTGTCCGGGATGACGACCGCGGGGAACGTGAACGCGACCGTCCCGATCGTTGGAGGGCCCGGGATCCACACGATCGACGTCCACGAGGGGAGCAACGCCTGGCCGTACCTGAACATGCATGAGTCCCCGTGGCCGTGGGAGCCCGTGTACCGGTTCGCGGTCACGGTCTCGGAGGTGCCCGCACCCGCGCCGGAGGCGAGCGTGCCGCTGTGGATCGCCCCGCTCCTTGTAATCGTGGCGGCGATCATCGGGTTCGTGGTCGGACGCCTGCGGAGGACGAAGCGGGCCGCGGAGCCCGTCGAGTAGGGTGGGAGTCCGCGGGCCGCGACGTCGGGACCGTAGCGGGTCAGCCGAACGGCGTCCCACACCCGGGGCAGAACCGCGCGTTCCCCGGGACCGCGCGTCCACAGGCCGGGCAGGCCTTCGTCGCGGCGCCGGGAGCCGGGGGCGGGCCCCCGGGCGGGGACGGCGGGGGCGGCCCGCCCGCGTACGGCTGCGGATAGTACGGAGGCGGATACGCGAACCCGGGCCGGTAGGCGGCCCTCGACGGCCGACGGACCGCCTTCGCGAGGCCGATGATGAACAGGATCGGCCCGATGATTGCGAAGCCGCAACAGTACACCGGGGAGCCGGGGAGGAAGATCGAGCCGAGGCCGATGACGGACAGGACGATCCCGAGGGCGATCTCCGACATGCCGTCCTCGCTCATCGACTCCCCGCCACGCCGAGCGAATCGGAGCGCGAGGTACAAGAGGGTTTCGGACTCGGGCCGCTCCGGAAGAGAGTGCTCCCGGCGGGATTTGAACCCGCGTCGGGGGCTCGAAAGGCCCCTATCCTTGACCGGCCTAGACTACGGGAGCGCGGGGCGTGCGTAGGCCCGAGGGCCATAAAGCCCTTTCCCGGGTCACAGTTCGCCCGTCATCTCCTTCGCGAGGAGCCGGTACTCCTGCTCCTTCATCGCGTCCGCGTTCGCGGTAATCAGCAGGACCGAGTCGTTCAGCACGACCTTCTCGTTCAGGGTCTGCACGAACCGCAGGACCGAGGAGAAGCCGTTCAGGCTCACGAGGTACTCAAGGCCCTCGAGGACGACGGCCGCGTTCCCGCCCGCCTCGAGGAACGCGATCACGGCGCCCGCGAGGCCGACGAGGTTCGCGGGGTCCGCGACCGCGATGTCCTTCGCCTTGGACCGGTCCGCGGTGCGGCTGAGCCAGATCGCCTCGATCCCGCCGAGCTGGAACCGCTTCCCGACATCCGCGGGGTGCGCGCGGGAGATCGCGAGCCCGCGGGCGCCCGCCGCGAGGAGCCCGCGGAAGTGGCCGTACACCGCCTCCGCCTTCTCCTCGTTCACGAGGTATGAGCCGCGCGCGGCGACCTCGCCCTCCTCTCCCGGCGGGGCGGGCCCGCCCTCCTCCTCGAGCCGCGCCGCCATCGCCTCCACGTCCCGGTGGATCGTCGCGAGCTTCGTCTTCGCCATCACCCCGAGCTCCGTCGAGGAGTACCCGCGAGAGGCCAGTTTGATCGCCTCGTTCCACGCGGCCCTCAGGCCCGCCTCGAACCCCTGAAGAAACGCCTTCTTCCTGTCGCTCGCCATCGAGGGAATCCAAGTCGGCATACGGGCCCGCGGGGTAAAAGCTTTCCAGCGTCCGCGCGACCGTCTAGCCGATGTACCCGAGGTCTTCCTTCGAGGGCGTCTCGGGCTGCGCCTCCGCGTCGCGGAGCTTCGACGTGATCTGGTCGATCTGTTTCGCCTTCGACTCGAGCTCCGTGAACGAGAGCTCGATCCCGAGGGCCTTCGTGAGGACGGTGAGGACGGCCTGGGCGCTCTTCGGGTCCACGAAGTACCCAGAGGTCTCGCCCATCAGGCACACGCTTCGGACGCCGTACAGCTTCCCGAGGCCGAGGACCAGGCCGCTCGCCCCGACGATCCCCGCCCCGGGCTCCCCGCGGGCGAAGACGACGCCGTGCTGCTCCATCTCCTTCACGAGGTCGAGGTCCGTCGCGGCCCCTAGGACGCGGGGCTTCGTCACCATGCGCCCCATCCCGTACCCGCCCAAGGTGTACGCGAGCTTCACGCCGAGCCCCGTGATCTCCTTGAGGACGCGGTCGGAGAGCTCGTACTGCCCCTCCGGCGTGAGGCCCTGGTAGTCCCCGACGAGGATCACGAAGTCCCGCTTCCCCTCCCGCCGCACGTAGTACATCTCGTTGTCCACGAGCCTGACCAGGCCGTCCTCCTGGACGAGGACCTGGGGCGGGAAGTACTTCGAGAAGATCTCCGCGAACTTCACGCCCTTCAGCTCGTCCCGGAGGTGCTCCGCCGCGAGCTTGCCGACGTTCCCGATGCCCGGGAGTCCCTCGATGAAGATCGGGTCGTTCAGCGTCGGGCGCTCGAGGTACCGGACGACGATGTTCTCCATCACGTGCCCCCTTGCCGCATCAGCGCCCGCCGGTACCGGCCGTGGCGGTCCTCGGGCGAGTACCGCGGCGGGATCGGGCTCGCCGTCGCCGTCCCGCAGCGCGGGCACGCGTCCCGCAGGCTGTACGCCCGGCACGCGCGACAAATCCGCATGAAGGTGCGCATGGATGTAAACCTTCCTCAGTCCTTGCGGACGAACTTCCCGGAGCCGCCCTTTGCCTCGAGGTGCTTCAGGACCCGCGCCGCGGCCTTCTGCATCTCCTCCTCCGCGGCCTTGTAGTCCGGGGCCCGCACGACGAGGCGGTACCGCGGGGCGCCGATGTACTGGACCCTCACGGTGACGCCGTCCTCCTTCACCGCCTTCAGCAGGGCGTCCCGGATGTGCACCGCCCCGTCCGGGCGGAAGTCCGTGAGCTCGAGGTAGCCGTCGATCGACACTGCGGGCGGGACGATGTTCTCCTTCGCGACCTGGACGAAGGCGGGGACCCAGTCCCCCTTGAAGCCCTCCGCGGCGAGCGCGTTCTCGTCCATCACGCACTCCTCGAACGCGCGGTACAGGGTGCCGAAGGCGTCGAGGAGGTGGTACCCGAACTCCTGCCACGCCGCGTCCACGGGCTTGCCGAGGCGCTCCGCGACGATCGACAGGAGCTTCTCCGCCTTCTGCTCGTTCTTCCACTCCTGGATTTTCTCCCGCTTCTGGTGCTCGTTGACCGCCTTCAGGGAGAGGTCGATGTGGCCCTTGTCCTTGTCCACGCGGAGGACCTTGGTGACGAGCTTCTGGCCCTCCCGCACGTAGTCGCGGATGTACTTGATCCACCCGCTCGACACCTCGGCGATGTGGATGAAGCCCTCCTTCGCCTCGTACTCGTCGAGGGTACCGAAGGCGCCGAAGTTCTTCACGTTCGTCACGGTGCACACGACGAGCTCGCCCTCGTCCGGCCACTCGTACTCGGAGGCCTTCGAGGCCTTCACTCGACCGCCCCCAGGATCTCGCCCCGGATCACGGCCTTGCCGCCCGTCGGCTTCGCGAGGGTCGCCCCGCACACCTGGCACAGGACGACGTTCGACGGGCGGTCGAACACGATCTGCTCGTTGCCGCAGTCCTCGCACTTGACCCTGAGGAACCTCGACTCGGGCTGGGGGATCATCGGCCGTGCACCTCCACCAGCTCGAACTTCTTCGCCCGCCACGCGCGCCGCTGGTGGGCCTTCTTGCACGACTTGCAGCGGTACCGGAGGTGGACCCGCTTCGTGGGCTTCTCGCGGCCCTCCGGCTTCGGGCGCGGGAACCCCCCGTACCCGCGGCTGACCCGCCGGAACCGGCGCTGGCCCCTCCGGAGCTCGGACCGCGGGCGGTTCTTCACCCGCTCGACCTCGAGCTCCACGTGCTTGCGGCAGTGGGGGCAGTAGCCCATGATCACGCGGGGCATTTTCATGGCTCGACGACCTGCGTAGCGGTGTCGAACGGGGAACCGCTATTAAAGCCTTGTCGGCTTCCGGGCGGGGACGGGCGGGACGCGGGGCGGGGGGCGCCGAGCGGGTCCGGGAGGGCCCCGAGGCCCCGAGACTTGGCGGGCCGGCGCATATTAATCGGAACCCATATATATAGGCAGAATAATATTACGCGCGACCCATAAATGACGAAGGAGGCCCGCCTCAGCCGGAAGGACGAGTCCCTGGTGGACCTCCTCATCCGCACGGGGATGTCGAAGAACATCGCGAAGACCCTCGTCTTCCTGTCGAAGCGGGACGAGACGACCTCCGTGGAGATCGAGAAGGCGACCGGGCTGCGGCAGCCCGAGGTGAGCATCGCGATGCAGGAGCTCCGGCGGCGGCGGTGGGTCGAGAAGCGGGACATCAAGAAGGAGGGGAAGGGCCGACCCGTCCACGCGTACCGCCTCGCGACCCCGTTCGACGGGATCATCGACACGATCGCCCGCGAGGAGCGCGCGAAGACGGAGGAGATCGAGACGAACGTCCGGAAGATGCGGAGCCAGCTCACCTAGGCTTCCGGGTCGTCACGCCCTTCTCGTCCGCCACGAACACGACGTCCGCGACCCCGACGAACAGGCCGTTCTCGACCACGCCGGGCACGTTGTTGATCGACCGCTCGAGCTCCGCGGGGTCCTTGATCGCGCGGAAGCGGCAGTCGAGGAGGTAGTTGTCGTTGTCCGTGCGGACCTTGTCGCCGCCCGCCGTCCGGAGCTCCGGGGCCGCACCGAGGGCCTCGAGGCGGGCCTTTGAGACCTTCCACCCGAACGGGTGGACCTCGACGGGCACGGGGGCGCGGGAGCCGAGCTTCTTCACGAGCTTCGACGCGACCACCGCGATCGCGACCTTCCGCGAGGCGGCCGCGACGAGCTTCTCCCGGAACAGGGCGCCGCCCAGGCCCTTGATCAGGTTCAGCGCCGGGTCCACCTCGTCCGCGCCGTCGATCGAGAGGTCGATCACGGGGCATTCCTCGAGGGACGTGAGCGGGATCCCGTGCGCCTTCGCGAGGTTCGCCGTGGCAATCGACGTCGGCACGCCGCGGACGTCGAAGCCGTCCTGCGCCATGCCCCCGAGCTTGAGGATCGCGTACTTCGCGGTGGACCCGGTCCCGAGACCGACGACGTTCCCCTCCCTCACGAGGGCGACTGCGGCCTCCGCGGCCCGCCGCTTCATCCCCTCGACGTCCGCGGGCATCACACCCGCCTCCGGGCGGCGGCCCGCACGATCCCGACGAGCTCGGCCTCGACAAGCCGGTCCACCCGCTCCCCGAGGGCCCGCGAGGCCATCGACGGGTCCCCCGTGACCCCGGACCAGTGGCGGCGGGCGTCCCGCACGACCGCGTACCGGGGGATGCGGTTCCGGCCCCGGGGCGCGCGGCCCTTCACGAGGTCCGGGCGGTGGACGAGGAGGCGGGACGTCTCGAGCTTCCCCGCGTGGCCTTCGCCCTCCTCGGCGAACTCGGAGCCGTAGATAATCTCGTAGTCGCTCAGGACCGTGACGTCCGCCCCGCCGCGGTCGACGACCTCCTTCGCCGCGGTCCGGAGGGCCGCGAGGTGGACGCCCTCCGCGTGCCCGCTCACGACGACGACCCGGCGGAAGCCGTTCCGGACGAGCTCCGAGAGGACGTCCCGCACGTACGCGCGCAGGGCGTCGAAGGAGACGCTGAGGCTTCCCGGGAACGGCCGGCTCGTGGCCACGACGCCGTACGGGATCGGCGGGGCCACGATCGCCCCAGTCTTCGCGGCGACCCGCTCGAGGACGTGGAGCGGCTGGATCGTGTCCGCGCCGAGCGGGAGGTGCGGGCCGTGCTGCTCGACCGCGCCCACCGGGAGGAGGACGACGGGCTTCCGCTTCATCCGCGCGACATCCGCGCTCGTCATCTCGTCGAGGCGCGTCGGCATCACGCGGGCATCGTCGGGACGGCCATAAAGCGTTTGCCGGGAGTCAGGCCCGTCCGACGCTCTCCCGGTAGGCCCGCAGGGCACGATCGCTCGTGTGCCAGTCCCCGGACCGCTTCAGGGCGGGGAGCTCCTCCTGGCCCGCACGGAGGGAGAGGTACTTCGCGGAGTACGGGCCCCTCCGCTCGAACGCCTTCAGGGGCTTCAGCTCGTCCGGCGCGGTCCCGACCTGATCGAGCAGGTCGAGGAGGGAGCGGGCGGCGAGGATGCGGAGGAGCGCCTCGAGGGGCGCGAGGTCGCCGCCGTGGCCCGCCTCCATGCTCCGAAGGTATCGTGCGCGGTCCGGCGGGAGGACGTGGACGGGCGGCCAGCTGTGCTTCAGGAAGTGGAGGTTCAGGAGCAGTCGGCCGACGCGCCCGTTCCCGTCGGAGAACGGGTGGATCGACTCGAACCGGTGGTGCATCCACGCGCCGAGCTGGAAGACGGGTTCTCCGGCGGTGTCCCGCTCGGCATACTCCCGCTCCCACGTGACCATCTCGTGGACGACCCGTTCCATCCGGGGCGGGGCGTGGCGGGAGCCGGTGATCCGCACGTTCACCCGCCGCCACTGCCCCGCGTCCGCCTTGACGCCGCGGAACACCTCCCCGTGCAGGTCGAGCGCGGTGACGAGCGTGACCGGCGATCCGACGCGGGCCCGGAGTCCCTGGAACGCGGTCTGATGCTGGAGGGTCTCCAGCACGTCCGGCACGGGGCGGTTCGGGACGCTTCGCTGTTCGAGGAGCAACCGCTCGACATCGCGCCACGTGAGGGTGTTCCCCTCGATCGCGTTCGTGCCCCACGTGTTCAGCGCGCCCGTGCGCTTCCACACGGACTCGGGCAACGTCGTGATCGGGCTCCGTGTGAGGAGCTCCTGGCGGAGAGTCCCGAGTATGGTATCCCGCATGCAGTCATTAAATAGCATATTACGACTATAAGTATGTATGTTTGAATACGTAGAATGCTAGTAATCACATATTCGGGCGACCACCGCCGCGCTTCGGCATGTCTTTCTCCCGATTCGCCTTGAGTCCCCCCGTGCGCCTCGCGGCCCTGTACTCCGGCGGGAAGGACTCCACGTACGCGGTGCACGTCGCACAGCAACGCGGGTGGGAGGTCTCGCACCTCGTGTCGATCCTCCCGGCGGACCCCGCCTCGATGCTGTACCACGTGCCGAATCTCCACGTCGTTCCCCTCCTCGCGGAGGCGATGGGGATCCCCCTCGTCCAGGAGCGGGCGGGGGAGGGCGAGGACGCGGAACTCGGAGCGCTGCGGCGGGCCCTCGCCTCGACCGACGCGGACGGCGTCGTCGTCGGCGCGATCGCCTCGGACTACCAGCACAGCCGCGTGAACGCGGTCGCCCACGAACTCGGGCTCCGGGTGTTCGCGCCCCTGTGGCGGCTCGACCAGAGTATGCTGCTCCGGGACTACCTCGACGCGGGGATTGAGGCGGTCTTCACGAGCGTGTCCGCGGAGGGCCTGGGGCCCGAGTGGCTCGGGAGGAGGCTCGACGCCGCAGCCGCGGACGAGCTCCTGGAGCTGCACGCGCGCGTGGGGCTGAGCCCGTGCGGGGAGGGCGGGGAGTTCGAGACCCTCGTCACGTTCGCGCCGATGTTCCGTCAGAGGCTGGACATCGTGTCGGCGGAGCCGGTGTGGGAAGGGCCCTCGGGTACCCTCGTCGTGCGGGAGGCTCGCCTCATTCCCGCGGGACCGGCCGGACCTCCGCGACCGTCTTGAGTTGGCGGAAGAACTCCTCCCGGTCTTCCTTGTCCACGATCCGCAGTCCCGCCTCGTACGCCTTCGCGAGGTGCGTGCGGAGGTCCCTCTTCCGACCTGCCACGGCGTCCGCGCGCGCGAGAGCCTCGTACGCGAACGCGAGGGGGAAGCCGCGGATCCCGTGCTCCTCGCAGAGCGCTAGGCAGCGTCGGGCGTGGTGCGTCGCGGGCTCCGACCTCCGGAGGACCGCGTACACGTGGGACACCTGCCACTCCCCGACCGCGATGTTCGTGGGCGTCCCGACGGCGCCCCAGTGGTGGCGGGACGCGTGGGCCGCGTGGACCATCCAGTCGTCCTCGGCCCGCTTGCGCCGCGGCTTGTCGAGGAGTCGCCAGACGCCGTTGAACAGGTCGACCGCCGTCTTCCGGTGCCACTCCGCCTCCGTGAGCCTCTCCTTGCGCGCCATGCGCCTCACCTGATCATGGTTCGAGTGGGGCTGCCCGGATTTGAACCGAGGTCGCAGGCTCTTTCGCCGCCGTATCGACGGTCCCAAAGCCCGTAGGATACCAAGCTACCCCACAGCCCCTCGAGCCCTCGTAGTCTCCGGCTCCAGATAAACCGTTTGGCGGGAGACGCACCGGAGTACTTTCACCGCCCCCACGCGAAATGTGTCGGAGTAGTCTCGGAGACCTCCTCCACTCGGGTTGATGGCACGAGACGAGTTGCAGAATCTGCTGGAACTCGGATACTCATGACTCGGCAATCAATGATGGGTCTCGTCCGAAGGACGAAGGCGAGGGCCCGCGGAGTGGGGTTCTCCGTCACTTGGGATGTCGACAGGCGAGATCGATGTGCAACGAATCGGCTCCAAGCCTTCCTCCATGGTCGGAGAATCGAGAAGAACGGGAAGGAGTACGTCTACGAGGGATTCGTGTGGAAGGACGGAGTGAGATACCTCGGACAGTCGACCCTCTTCGTCCTACCGCACCGTTTGTCCGAGCTGACATTGGGTCTCGCGGCGAACGGAATAGACCACGAAATCGCGGATGCGATCTACCAATGAACGCGCGGTTGCAGAATCTGCTCAAACCACCCACGAACGGCCTCCGGTTGTGATCCTCGGACAGCCCAGGGGTTGCAGAATCTTAGCGGGCCAAATCGTGGACAGTCGCTGAACCAAGCGTCCCAATGCTCCTGCCCACCCTCGCGATGCTCTCCTCTACCGGGTTGCCCGTGGCACTACGAGCCTCGCCCCCAGGAACGGCTAGAGCAAGGTTATTAGGCTCCGCTAGGTACGCGGGGACAGGTATGACAGGAAAAAGGTCAGGTACAGGGTCAGAGGCCAACAGCACCAAGGAACGCCTCGGGAAGTCCGCAGCGCCCACCAAGGAGCCAACCCAATGCGATTTCTGCGGGAAGGCCCTGGGAGTCAATTGGTTAAGCCTTGCAGACAAGGCTTACTGTTCCCCCTGTTTCCACGCTCAGTTCTGGACTCCCTTCCAAAGTGTCCCGGGTACGGCCCATTGACTTCCTCTTGGACACGGAAGGGAAGGTGGAAGCGGGAGCAAAGTCGAGTCCGTTAGCCTCTCGTGATCAGGGTTTCCGCAGTGTCAAGGGATGATTTCGGATCCCGTGAGCGTCTGCAGGAACTTCATGCCGTCCACCTCGAAGACGTCGCCGTCGGGAATCCGTTGTCGTCCTCGTGTTCATCGGCGTAGTTCCTATGCTCGTTGGGGTCGTCTTCGTGCTCGTTGGCGTTGCTTCCGTGCCCGTCGACGGCGTTCCCGTCCTGCTCCCGCCCGCGGACTCATGTTCACCCCATGCACGTCGTCCCTACTAAAGACTCGTTGGGGCTCCCGCGAGTTCGCCGGTCGTGCACCCCGCGCGCGAATGGGTCAGGGGACCAGGAACCAGCGACCGTACACCAGGCCACCGGTCGTCATGAGGGGGCCGAATCTTATGGAACCGCGTTCGGACCGTCCAGCCGGAAGTTGCAGAATCTACTGCAACGGCCCGTCTACTTCCGCGGGCTGGAACTCACAGCGTCCCGCACGGCCTGAGAGACGGCCTCCGCGCTCGTCATCTTCGCCCGCCAGCCCGTCGCCTTGAGCTTCGCGGTGTCCAGGACCATCCGCTTCACGTCCCCCTTCCACCCGCCGCCCGCCACGCCGCCCGTCCAGTGGTACGCGACGTCCCGCAGGCCCATCTCTCGCACGACGATGTCCGCGAGGTCCTTCACGAGGATCGAGTCGTCGCTCCCGACGTTGAACACGTCCTGCGGCCCAATGGCGCGATCCACGCCCGCGAGGATCCCCCGGACCGCGTCGTTGACGTACACGTACGACTTCGACGTCCCGGGCTCCCGCCCGATGATCTCGAGCCGCCTCGGGTTTCGTTTGAGCTTCTGCACGAGGTCCCACACGACCCCGTGGCGGCTCCGCCCGCCCACGACGTTCGCGAACCGGAACACGACGGACTCGATCCCGTACGTGTGCGCGAAGCTCGCCGCGAGGGCCTCGCACATGAGCTTGCTCGCCCCGTACATGGACACGGGCATCAGGGGACCGTAGTCCTCCGGGGTCGGGACGGCCTTCGCCTCCCCGTACACGGTCGAGGTGGACGCGAGCACGAAGCCCTTCACGCCCGCCTTGCGGCACGCCTCAAGTAGCCGGAACGTCGCGACGACGTTCTCCTCGAACGTGGGCCGCGGGTCGTCCGCGCCCGACCGCACGTCCGGGTTCGCCGCGAAGTGGAGCACGACCTCTGTCCCCTTCAGCAGGGCGGGCAGCTTCGCCCCGAGGAGGTCCTGCTTCACGAAGCGCGCCCGGCCCCTCTTGAGCGCCCCCGCGAGGTTCCCCTTCCTCCCGGAGCTGAGGTTGTCCACGAGCAGGAGGTCGCACGATTCCGCCAGGACATCCGCGACGTGGCTCCCGATGAACCCCGCCGCCCCCGTGATGCACACCCGCCGATCACGCAGCTTCATGGTTCCCCTCCTTCCGGCCCCGACGGACCATGTACACGATCGCCGCGACGAACGCGACGATTGACAGGACGCCCAGGACGAGCGCGAGGCCGGACCCGGCCCACGCCAGGGCCCATGCGACGACGGGCGGGCCGACGACGTACGTCGCGGCCGCGACCGGGAACGCGCCCGCCGCGGACGCGGCGCACACGACCGCGAACACGCGGACCCTCGGGATCCCCATCACCCGCCCCATGATCGATCCGACGACCCCGCCGCTCATCTGCACGGGCAGCGCGACGTACAGGGCCAGCGCGACGAGCGCGAGCCGCTGCCGCCACGGCTTCTCTGCGAGGAACCTCCGGCACCGGGCCTCCGTGCGGTCGATGAACCTCCCGAGCCACGGCATCCGCTCCGTGAGGTCGAAGTTCCACAGCAGGAAGAGGGCCGTGAACCAGTCCACGAGCACGACGCTACCGACGGCCCACGCGGCCTCCCCGACGCCCCCACCCTGGGCCTGCACCGCGAGGACGCTCGTCGGGACCCAGAACTCCGCGCCGAGCGGCGTGAGGAGGTAGCCGACCATCGCGACGAACGCGATCTGGAAGAACGGCTCGGACAGCGCGGCGCGGAGCGCGAGGACGTACGTCGCCGCGACCGCGAGCGGCAGGACGAAGAACGCGACCCGCAGCGCGACGTGCTGGACCGCCGACCGCCGCGCGTACGCGGCCGCGCCCGTCACCGGCGCCGCCCCCGGAGGCGGTCGACCAGGGCGCCGACGCCCCGCGCCCGGTGGGAGACGGAGTTCTTCTCCTCGAGGCTCATCTCCGCGAACGTCCGCGCGTGGCCCCGCGGCACGAAGATCGGGTCGAACCCGAACCCGCCCTGGCCCCGCATCCCCCGCGCGATCGCGCCTTCGCACACGCCCTTGAAGACCTCGGGCGCCCGACCGCGGCCGCCCAGCAGGAGGACGGTCTCGAACCGGGCGGTGCGCTTCGGCTTCACCGCCATCAGCCGGAGGACGCCGCGGCACCCGATCGTCCGGTACACGTGCGACGAGTACACCCCGGGGAACCCGCCGAGGGCGTCGACGAACAGCCCCGAGTCGTCGATCAGGAACTCCCCCCGGATCTCGCCGGCCAGGACCTCCGCGCCGTACGCGACGACCTCCTCGAGGGTGTCCGCCTGCACCTCCGGGTACGCGCGGTCGAGCCGGCGGACCTTGAGGCCGTACGGCGCGAGCTTCGCGCTCACCTCGCGGAACTTCCCGGGGTTCGTCGTCACGAACGTGATCACGTGTACCGGCCCCGCTCCTCGATCTCCGTGACCTTCGCGAGGACCTCCGCGGCCTTCGGGTACCGGCGGCGGTACGCCCGCGCGACCGCCTCGAAGTACTCCGGGCCCCTCGCGTGGGCGCTCGTGAGCGCCTCCTTGAGGAGCCGCAGGTCCACGCCCTTCGACTCGACGCTCCGCGTCCTCTCGCCGAGGCTGAAGTCGATCATCACGAGCCGCCCGTCCCTCAGGATCATGTTCGACGTCGTGAGGTCCCCGTGGACGATGTCCGCAACATGGAGGCGGGCGATCGCCTCCCCGATCTTCCGGCACACCGCCAGGGCCGGCTTCCCGCCCTTGTCCAAGACCGCCTTCGCGGTGGGCCCGTCGACGAACTCCATCACGAGCTTGTTCTCGGCGAGGTCGATGTCGTATAGGATTGGGACCGCGACGCCCGCCGTGCGGGCCTCGCCCATCAGCCTCGCCTCCGTGCGGATGCGGCCCCGCCGCAGCCCCTCGTCGAGCGCGGGCAGGCGGTAGCCCTTCGGAACGCGGCTCTTCTCCACGGCCTCGCGGCCCAAGTACGTCGTCCGCCGCAGCTCCGCCTCGGCGCCCCGCTTCAGGAGCATCCCGCGGCCGATGCACGGGCGCCATAGAAAAAGGTTCTGACCCCATTCGCGACGTCCCGCGTCGCCGCGAGCGGGAAGTCCGCGGGGAAGCACCGCGCGTACCGCGTCTCGAGGAGGCGGGCCTCCAGGAGGACGATCGCGGCGCGGTCCCGCTCGCTCCGGATGCACCGTCCCGCGGCCTGCAGGACCTTCGACACGGCGGGGTAGACGACCGCGTACTCGTGGCCCTTCTCCGGCCCGAACTTCCGGATGTAATACGACCGCAGGGCCTCCGCCTCGAGGCTCGGCGGGGAGAGCGGGAGGCCCACGATCACGACGGTGGAGAGGAGGTTGTCCGCGTAGTCCACGCCCTCCGAGAGGGAGCCGCCCTGGACCCCGAGGAGGAGCCCGCCCGTGGTCCCGCGGACCCTCCGCAGGGTCTCGATCGCGTCCGCGCGCTGGGCCGCGGTCCAGCCCTGCCGCTCCGCGAGCCGCCGCTTTGGCACGGGCGCGCGGGCGAGCCGCTCCGCGACCGCCCCGAGAATCTCGTACGACGGGAAGAACGCGGCGAGGTTCCCCGGCGTCGCCTCCGCGATCCCCGCGATCTCCTCCGCGATCCGCGCGTACATCGAGGGGCTCCGGCGGTCGTACGCGGTCGTGGTCCCGGGGCTCACGAGGATCGCGCGGTTCTCTCTCGGAAACGGGTTCGGGTACGCCCGCAGCACCCGCCGTTCCGGCGGGATCCCGAGGAGGTCCGCGTACATCGCCGGCGGGTGGAGGGTCCCGCTCATCAGGAGGCTCCCGTGGACCGCGGCGAACACGTCCCGGCTCAGGACGGCCGGGTCCAGGAGCCGGATTGAGAACCGGCCTCCCGCCCCGCCGACCGCCATCCTCAGGATCCCCTCCTTCACGTCCCGCCACCGCCGCAGGAACTCCGCGACGTCCGGGAGGACCGTGGGGATGCCGCGGCCCGCGAGGGACGCGCCCGCCTCCGTGACGGCCCGCACGAGGTCCCCGAAGTCGATACCCTTCAGGCCCTTCTCCACCGCCTCGACCAGCGCGTCCCGCTCCACGGTCCGCTCCCCCTCGATTGCGAGCAGAGTCTGGTGGACGCTGCGCGCGACCCCCTGGAGCTGCGCCCCCGTCTCCGGGTCGGCGGACCGCACCTCCTTCGCGGCCCGGATCAGGAGGGGCGCGTCGAGGTCCCCCGTGAGGTGGCTCCGGATCCGGTCCGGCAGGTTGTGGGCCTCGTCCACGACGAGCACGATGTCCTCCAAGGGCCGGTCCATCCGTGGGAGGACCCGCTCCCGGATGTCGCTGAACACGTAGTTGTAATCGCACACGACGACGTGGGCCTTCTTCGCGGCCTCGAGCGCGGCCTTGTGCGGGCACGTGCCGCAGCCGCGGGCGGCGTCGACGAGCTCCCGGACGTGGAGCGCCTTCTGCACCGCGATCCGCGCGGCCGCGTCCGCGGGGCGGTTGAACCACGGGCACGTCCGGTTCCGGACGTGGGTCTCGCAGAACATCCGGAACGCGACGCCGCCGGACGGGGCGCGCTCGTGGACGCACATCCCCTGCTTCGCAATGATGTCCACAGCGACGACCGGCACGCCGCGGGCCCGCATCCGCCGGACCGTCTCGATCGCGATCCAGTGCTGGCTCTGCTTCGACGTGAGGAAGAGGACGAGCTTCCCGCGGCGGCGGGCGACCGCGAGCGC
>DATBXC010000059.1:0-2783 GCA_036514455.1 Thermoplasmata archaeon
GCGGACCCCGCCCTTCCAGGCCCTGTGGAGCATCTCGAACTCGTGGCCCGCCCGCCAGCCCATCGCGTCCGCCTTCACGGGCCCGCCGCCCCTGTGGGACGTCCGGAAGAGGCGGTACACCTTCACCGCGATCGGCGCGCCATTATACGCGCACAGGAGGACCTCGGCCTCCTTGCCCGCGCTGAGCGGGCGCAAGACCTCCGTCGCGAGCCCCGCACTGAGGATCGCGTCCGCTCGCTCGTCATAGCCGGGCTCCTGTGTCTCGAGCCTCCCGGCCTTGATCCGCCAGCGGACGCTGGCGTCCAGGTACGGTGCGTTGGGCATCGCCGTGTTCGGACATCGTCGAGAGCGTTCGCAATCACGAGCACACGCTGCGCCGGGAGAAGGCCGCGAACGGTCTCACGGGGCTCCCGGCACGGATCGGAAAACCCATTCGGACGTCATTGCCGGGAACCTCCTGGTCCTACAGACCGTCCGAGTCCATGAAGGCGGGGATACTTGAACATGCCGTCGCCGGCGCGTCGCCTCGGGCCGCCGAGTTGGCCTTGAGTAAGGCCAACCGACGCGCGCGACGGCGGGCCGCGTGCCGGCCAACGTTTTTACCGGAGCCCCTCCATTGCTCACGTGAGGCGGCGGGCGGGCCCGGGGGACCGCGGCGATGAAGGGCGTCGTTCCGAGGCGGGTGAACCTGACCACGGCGGAGGCCGTGCTCCTCTCCATGGGCTACAAGGTCTACCGGGAGACGTTCGACCTCGTCGCGGTCCGGCACCTGGAGAACGGGAAGCGGTTCCACACCCGCATCGAGGCCCACGGTGCGCCCGCGATACCGAGGGGCGCGGAGATCGACGTCCACATCGACTACCTCCACGAGCGGGGCCACAACCACGGCTCGAAGGCGGAGGGCGAGGCGATCGCGATCGAGATGGAGGGCCTCGTGGACTTCCTCGCGGCGGCGAAGCCGTCCCGCGGCGTGGCGGGCTTCCTCTCGTGCCCGACGTGCGGGAAGGAGCTGACGACGGCCCTGTTCGAGACGCACCGGAAGGTGTCCCACCTGCGCTAGGCGGGCCACAGCGCCGCGGCGGCCTTCGCCCGCATCTCCGGGTTCGAGGCCGCGTACGGGAGGTCCGCGACGCGGAGGACCGTCGCGCCCCACGGCCTCTCTTCGATTCGGAGGGCGGGCGCGCGGCGCAGGCGTTCCCCGAGGGACGCCGCCATGGCGGGACCGAACACGTTCACGGCGAACACCTCGCGTGTGAGGTCGCCGCCCTTCCGCGCGTAGAACTCGTCGTACAGGTCCACCGCCATGAAGTCCGGCTGGAGGAGATCGCCCAACCCGAGGAGGAACTCGACCCAGGAGCCCGCCGCCTTCGCGTCCCCCGCGGGCGCGTCGTCGAACCCCGTATGGAACCCGAGGACGAGGACATCCTCCCGCCACCGGAAGTCGTGCTGGTCCCGCCGGTCGTACCGCCACACCGCGACGCTCGCGAACGCCTTCGGCCCGCCGTCCGGGAGGCGGCGCCACAGGGTGATGTCCCACCCGTCCGCGAGGGTGCGGGCGTTGTGGTTCCGCTTGTCGGTCGGGACCGCGCCCTTGTCGACGAGGGCGAGGGCCTTCTCGAACGTGAGCGCGGCGGGCGGCAGGCACGCGAGGGCCGTGAGGCCGTACCGCCACTTGTTCCTCGGCGCCGGGGAGGCCATGGGGGACCGCTCTGCTACGACGCCGCGACTTCAAGTCGTTTTTGTGGGGCCGCCCGCGTCACTCGAGGTCCCTGCTGAAGATCGTCCGGCCCGCGGTCCGGAAGCCCACCGATTTCCAGAACGCCGCGGCGGCCTGGTTCGCCGCGAGGACCTCGAGGTCCACGCGGTCGACGTGCATCGCCTTCGCCTCCTCCAGGAGGCGGGCCGCGAGGGCGCGACCCACGCCCTTCCGCCGCAGCGCGGGGTCCACGAAGAAGTCGTTCACGACGAGGACCCGCCCGAGCTCCGCGGACGGCGTGTACACCGCGAGGGCCACGCCGACGACGACCCGCTTCTCCCGGGCGACCAAGAGCACGCCGGGGAACCGGTTCTTCAGGACCTGCTCGACGGCCCACGAGATCCGCTCGGGCTTCGGCTTCCCGCCCTCCGAGGCGATGTATGCGGCGATGAGTCGCTCCACCGCCTCGCGGTCCGCGGGCGTGGCGCGCTCGACGAGGGCCATTCTCCGATGGGCAGACGCAGGAGTCCTATGAGGCTTGCGGGATTTCCGTCCGTAATCCGGTCGAGACCCATACCCCTCAGAACAGCCTGACGCGTACGCGCTCGCCCTTCTCGAGCAGGTCCACGTTCGCGGGAATCTCGATGTACCCGTCCGCGTGCGCCATCGAGGTGATCGCCCCGCTCTCCTTGTACGCGGGCACCGCCGTGCCGTCCCGGACCCGCACGGTGTGGAACTCGACCCGGCCGATCGCGGACACGAGCCGCTTCGACAGCGGGAGCTCGACGACCTTCTCCGGCGCGGGCGGGAGCCGGGCCATCGTACGGAGCATCGGGACGAGCATCATGTAGCAGTTCGACAGGCACGAGGTCGGGTACCCGGGCATCCCGAGGACCGCCCTCCCGCCGACGACGCCGAGGACCGTGGGCTTTCCCGGCTTCACCGCGACGCCATGGAACCGGACCTCGCCCATCGCCCGGAGCACGTCGATGATCATGTCCTTCTCCCCGACGCTCGACCCGCCGCTGAACACGACGAGGTCGTGGCGGGCGGCCTTCCGGATCGCCGCCTCCAGGGCCTCGAGCCG
>DATBXC010000060.1:0-6610 GCA_036514455.1 Thermoplasmata archaeon
GTCCTCCGGTTCGTCGCGAAGCGGATCCTCGACAACGCGATCCCGCTGCGGGAGTTCATCCTCACGAAGAGCGTCACGAAGGCCCTCGACGAGTACGTCGTCCTCACCGCCACGGTGGCGGCGCTGCGGCAGCTGAAGGACCGCGGGTTCACGATCGAGCCGGGCGAGAGCGTGCGGTACGTCGTGACGGACATGAAGAGCCGGGACTACGCGGCGAAGGTGAAGGTCGCGGAGTTCCTGGAGGGGAGCGAGCGGGTGGACAAGTGGGAGTACATCCGCCTCCTGTGCCGCTCCGGACAGACACTCCTTGCGCCCTTCGGGTACACGGAGGAGCGGCTCGTGGGCCTGTGCAAAGACCTCAGCGACCTCTCAATCGACCACGTGCCGGAAGCCGCGATTGCGGTCGCGGAGGACTACATCTCCCACGGGAAGAGCAAGGCCCGCGGCGGGGTCGGGTACCAGAAGGCGTGGCGGGTGGAGAACCTGCCGGAGCCGGGGCCCGCGGAGACGTGAGCCTTACATCCGACGCCGCGTTCCCGTGGCGGTGTACGCGGTCGGGATCGACCTCGCGTGGTCCCCGCGGAATGGCACGGGCCTCGCGGTCGCGGAGAGGCAGGGGGCCCGGTGGATCGTCAGGGAGGCGGTCTCCGACCTCGGGACGAACCGGGAGATCGTCGACCTCCTCCTGCGGCACACGGGGGAGCAGCCCGCGATCGTCGCAATCGATGCCCCCCTTGTGGTGCCGTACCGGACTCGCGGCCGCGAGGGGGACCGCCTGATCACGAGGATGTTCGGACCCTACGATGCGGGTGTGTACCCTGCCACGCGGTTCTACCTCGGCCGCTATGGAGGGAAGCGAATCTGGGACCTCGTCGAGGACCTCGAGAGGGCGGGCTTCCGCCACGACTGCCGCGTCGCGCCCGGGGAGCCCGTGAGGCAGTTCTTCGAGACGTACCCGCACGCCGCGACCGTGGCCCTGTTCGGCCTCCGGAAGACGCTGAAGTACACGCCGCGCGAGGGCCGGACGTACGAGGCCCGGTGGCGGGCATTCCGCGAGCTCGAGCGCCACCTGCGGAGCCTCTCGGGGTTCCGCCCCGCCATGGCGGGGATCGACGCGTTCATCGAACCCGTGAGGGGGCTCCGCGGCGGGCGGCTCAAGGCGTACGAGGACCGGCTCGACGCGATTCTCTGTGCGTACGTCGCGGCGTACCACTGGACGTGGGGCACCCGGCGGAACGCAATCGTAGGGACGCTCGAAGGCGGGTACATCGTCACGCCGATGACGTCCACGATCGCGAAGCGAGCGCCCGCCGACTCGCCGATCTTCACGTATACTGGAGCTCAGAGTCCCTCCGACCGAACGACGCGCGGCGGCCCCGATCAGTAGCTCCGAGTACGGCTCTCCGGAAAGTGGCGGGCGTTTTTCGTCACCACCGACAGGTCGCCCCGGACCTTCGCGAACCCTGCGACGAGCGCGTCGATCCATCCGGGGAAACGGCCCCTCCCGAACATGCGCCGCGCGAGAACGGCGGCGACCCGCGCGTCCCCCACGCGGAGATCCTCGAGCGTCGCGGCGCGATCCAGGGTCGCGAAGTCGGCCTCCGGCTCGCGCGAGCCCGCGAGGTACTCGGCAACGACCACACTCGGAACGAGGGCTGCCTCACCATCCCGGACAAGTTGGTCCAGAAGCCGGTGCGCTCCCTCATCGCCTTTCCTGACATCGGACAGGAACGGCGTGTCGAGGACGACGGTCACCCTCGATGCCTCCGGGTTCGGCGCCCGCCAATGAGGCGTTCGAGAGCCTTGCGGTCCGCCTCCGCCCCCTTCCGGTGCATCGCCGCGTCGTCCCAGCCGGGGAGACGCGGGCCCAGCTCCCGGAGGGCGTTCAAGTCCTTTCCCGCAGCGGCCAACCGCCGCACGGCGTCGCTGAACGACTCCGTGGGCTTCTTCAAGGCCGACAGCGTTGCGTACGCCTCGTCGCTGAGCTGGACCTGCTTCGGCATGGAATCAATACATATGTATTGGTTCGATACTTAACGCTTTGGCCAGGACCGCGGGCCCAGGAACACGTGCCACGAGTTCAGTCCCCAGACAGCCGGGTCACCCTGAGCTCCGCCTCCTCGAGCCGCTCGCCGCAGACGCGCAACAGGGCGACGCCCTCCTCGTACGTCCGCAGCGCGTCCGCGAGGGACAGGTGTCCCGCGCTCAGGGCGTCCACCTTCGACTCCAGGGCCTCGAGGGCCTCCTCGAACGTCGTCTCCGTCATGCCTCCTTCCTCCTCCGTTCCTCGACGACCGCGTCGAGCGCGCCGTCGGAAACGTGGACCGTGATCTCGTCCCCCGGGCCCGCTGCGGACACGGAGGCCACGAGGGCCCCGTCCTCCCGGGTGACGACCGCGAACCCGCGGGCGATCGTCGCGAGCGGGCTCACCGCCTCGAGCCGCGCGGTGGTCGCAGCGAGGCGGGTCCGCGCGTCCGCGACGCGGCGCCGGCCCTCCCGCTCCAGGGAGGCCCCGGCGGCGTCGAGCCGCCCGCGCGCGGCCTCGATCCTCTCCGCGAGGACCTCCGGGCGCAACCGACCCGCCAGGGAGGCGATCGCCTCTCGCCAAGACTCCATCGACTCGTGGATCCGCAGGTCGAGCGCGGCCCGGGCGTTCGCGACGCGGTCCCGGAGCTCGCCGATGTCCGGCGCGACGATCCCCGCCGCGGCGCTCGGCGTCGGCGCCCGCACGTCCGCGGCGAAGTCCGCAATCGTGACGTCCGTCTCGTGGCCCACGGCGCAGATCACGGGCGCGGGGAAGGCGACGATCGCCCGCGCGACCCGCTCGTCGTTGAAGGCCCACAGGTCCTCGAGGGACCCGCCGCCGCGGGCGAGGATCGCGACGTCCACCCGGCCCGCAATCCGCCCGAACGCCGCCGCGATCGACGCGGGCGCGTCGTCCCCCTGGACGAGGCACGGACTCACAAGGACCTCCGCGAGCGGGTACCGCCGGCCGAGGACTGCAAGGACGTCGTGCATCGCGGCCCCCGCCTCCGACGTGACGAGCCCGATGCGGCGCGGGAACCTGGGCAGCGGTCTCTTCCGGCCCGCGTCGAAGAGCCCCTCCGCGGCGAGGCGGTCGCGGACCTGCTCGAAGGACAGCCAGAACGCCCCGTGGCCGATCGGGCTCAGCTCCCGCACGACGAGCTGGACCTGGCCCCGGGCGGGGAACACGTCCACGTCGCCGCGGGCGACGACCTCGACCCCGTCCCGCAGCTCGAACCGCACCGCGGCCGCCGCGACCCGGAAGAGGATGCACGGGACCTGGGCGGCCGCGTCCTTCAGGGTGAAGTATGCGACGCCGGAGGGCGGGCGGGAGACGTTCCCGACCTCGCCTCGGACGAGGACGTCCGCGAGCGCGGGGTGGCGGGTGACCGCGGACCGCAGGATCCCGACGAGCTCGGACACGGTGAGCGCGTCCTGCGCCACGCCGAGCGGCTCCAACGTCTCCATCGGTCCTCCCCGCCCGCCAGGGCGGCCCGTCCTATATGAACGGGGCCGGGAGGGGGGTGGGCGAAAGTGCTCACAGGTTCCGCAGGCGCCGCCGCAGGTCCGAGATCTGGCGCCGCTGCCACAGGGCGATGAACCCGAGGGCGACCGCGATCGCGATCCCGGCGACGGCCAGGCCCAGGACCCCGACGTTCAGGTTCGGCGGCCCGGACGTGTCGAGGACGAGGTTCACGGTCTGGGACGTGCCGCGGACGCCCGCGACGAAGCTCGCGGACGCCGTCCGGTCGCTGGCCGACGCGGCGAGGACGAGGGTGTCCCCGTCCACGAAGAAGTCCGGGACGACCGCGTCGATCGCGTACCCGCCCGCCCCGTTCGTCGTCACGAGGGTCGCGCCCGTCCGGGCGTTCGTCAGGGTGACCGTGGCGCCGACGACCGGGTTCCCGCGCGCGTCCTTGACGATACCCTGGAACCGGTACCGCGCCTGGACGGACAGGTTCGTAGCCGTGACCCGATCCGCGAGCTTCCCCCCGACGTAGTACAATACGGTGACGTTGTAGTAGCCGGGCCGCGCGGGCGTGAAGTTCAGGAGCGTCTCGTTGTCTTTGATTGCGGGGACCATGTGGGTCGCGACCGTCATGAGGCCTGCGGTGAGGGCCGCGAACAGCGTGCCGTTCTGCGGCGGGGTCGCGTTCACCTCGATCCGCTCCGCGAGGCCGTCCGCGTCCCCGTCGACCGCGCGGGCCGTCGCGTACGTGGGGAGGGGCGACGGCGTCCCGCTTCGGTAGCTCCAGAGGAAGCCGTCCCAGTCCGTGTCCCGGCTCAGCGCGAGCCGCGGGTAGCACGCGGGGCCCGGGACGCAGGGGTCCGCGGGGACGTCCGGGAACCAGACCGAGAGGCCGTGGGCGTGGGTCGCCCGCACGTTGTTGATCGGGTCCGGGTTGTCCCACACCGCGTTCGCGAGGACCGCCGAGCCGATCGCGGACTCGAGGTCCTGCGCGAGGGCGGCGAGGCGGGGGTCCGGCACGCCCGTGACGACGTTCTCCGCGAAGTGGTAGAGGTCGAACTCGTCCCCGCCCGCGACCCCGCCCCGCTCGTACCGCTCCGTGACGGAGCGGGCCTGGAGCACCTGCGCCTGGAGGAGCGGGACGGACGCGTTCAGCTCCGCGGTGAACCCCGCGAACGCGCGGACGAGGTCGGGGAGCGCGGCGCTGGAGACGAGGCTGAGCGTGACGGCGTAGTCGCCGGGCGGGTTCGCGTCCCGGTAGCTCGAGACGTACGCGGCGGCGAGCCACGCGCCGACCTGCGCGGGCGTCATCGACGGGTCCGCGACGACGGGGGCGAGGAGCCGGTCGTAGGGCCAGCCCGCGAGGGGCTCGTCCTTCTGGGAGCCCACGAAGTAGTCGACGTAGGGCTGGAGCTCGTACATGATCTCGAGGGTCATGCGGCACGCGTCGTTCCCCACGATGTCGACGTTCCGGCCGAGGAACGCCTTGATCTGCGCGAGCGCGCTTCCGAGCTCCGCGGTCCGCATGAACGCGCTCCCGTCCTGCAGGATGCCCTGCCACCCGAGGCCGTGGTCCCACAGGTCGAGGAAGTAGTGGTTCGCGGGGTACGCGGTCGCGGCCCACGTGACGAAGTCGACGAGGCTCGTGGGGTTCGCCATGTCCACCTCTCCGAGGTCCATCAGCGCCTGCGGCGGGTCCGGCGCCATCCCGGGCTGGACGAGGAACCGCTTCGTGCTGGACCAGTCCCCGTGGCTGGTGTCGTAGGACGCGGAGCGGTCGAACTGGACGACGACGTTCACGTTCGGGGTCGAGCCGACGCTCGCCATCTCGAGGAAGTCCGTGATCCCGACGGGCTCCAGGTCGTTGTCCGCGTCCATGTACACCAGGAACGTCCAGTCCGCAAGCGCGGCCCGGGCGGGCGTTACGAGGGGACTGACGAGTCCCGCGAAGAGGAGGACGAGAACCACGCCCAGGGCGGCGGGCCGCATGGACGCGAACGATGGGGCGGGCGTTATTTCAACGTAGCGACTGCGTTCGCGACGCCGCGAGCAACTCCTCCGCCGTCAGGAGGGCGCGGAGCCGCACGCCGATCGACGCGAGCGCGTCCCGCCCGCCCTCCTCGCGGTCCACGACCGCGACGACCTCGGAGACGTCCGCGCCGTGGGCCCGGACCCGCTCGACCGCCTTCGCCAGGGTCCCGCCCGTCGTCACGACGTCCTCGACGAACAGGACGCGGTCCCCCGCCTTCAGATCGCCCTCGAAGTCCTTCCCCGTGCCGTGCTCCTTCCGCTCCTTCCGGACCATGATGTACGGCTTCCCGGTCTCCATCGCGACCGCGGCCGCGATCGGGACCGCGCCGAGCTCGACGCCCGCGATCCGGTCGGCGTCCGGCGCGATGAGCGCGATGCCGCGGGCGATCGCCCGCAGGATCTCGGGCCGGGTGATCGCCTTCTTGATGTCGACGTAGTACGGCGACTTCTTCCCGGAGGCGAGGGTGAAGTCCCCGAACTGGAGCGCTCCGCTCGACCGGAGCATCTCGACCAGCTCACCACGGCTCACGCTTGTGCCCCCACCGGAAGCCGATCACGTTCACGACCCGATGCAGGACGGGCGTAATAACGATGATGAACGCGAGGCCCCAGACCGCCTCGCCGGTCCAGAAGCGGGCGAGCCACCAGTCCCGCGCGAGCAGGAGGAACAGCAGGAACGTGCCGATCAGGAAGTCGTACTGGTCGAGGCCGGGGGCCTTCGCGCCCCGCTCGAGGCCGAGGCGCCGCTTCACGAAGGCGCCGAGGAGGTCGCCGAGGAGCGCGCCGACAGGGAGGAGGATCAAGACGCCGAGGACGCCGGGCCAATCCCCGAAGGAGGCGCGCGGCGAGATCAGCGGGCCGATGAACGAGAGGATGAGTCCGAGGACGAGGCCCGAGGCGATGCCACCCGCGAACCCCCGCCACGTCTTGCCGTCGCCGAGGATTCGGCGTCCGTCGCGCAGGGACCTCCCGAAGTCCATCGGCGTGCCGCCGCCGAACACGACCGCCATCGGGTTCGCGGCGTACGCGGGGAGGAGGAACCAGAAGGCGAGCGCGGCCTCCGCGAGGGCCATGACGGGCCCCGGA
>DATBXC010000061.1:0-4194 GCA_036514455.1 Thermoplasmata archaeon
ATCCCGGGGGACTCGTGGATGTGCCCGCACAGGACCGCCCGGGGCCGGTACTTCTCGACGATGCGGGCAACGGAGCGGCTGCCGACGTGCTCCCCCGACCGCACGACGTCGAGGTGCCCGAACGGCGGCGGGTGGCTCGCGAGGATCGCGCGCGGTTCCATCACCGCGTCGAGGCCCCGCCAGATTGCGTCCTCCTCGATCTCGAAGGGCGTGTCGAACGGGGTCGGGTTCGCCCCGCCGAGGCCGACAATCGTATGGCCTTCGACCTTGGTCCTTCTCATGTGGAGGTTGACGCCAAGGCCCTCGAGGGCCTCCATCACGGGTGGCGGGTCGCAGTTCCCCGGGACCGCGAGCGTGGGCACCGGGACCCGAGCGACGAGGTCCTCCGCATAGCCCGCGGGCTGTCCGAAGTGCGTGATGTCCCCGACCGCGAGGAACAGGTCCGCGCGGTGCGCCCGCACCGCCGCGGGGATCGCCTCCAACGCCCACCGCGACCCGTGGAGGTCCGTCGCCATCAGGATCCGCATGGCCCCGCCATTAGAACAGGCCGAAGTTGTACGCCATGCCGTACACGAGGGCGAACGACACGAGGTACCCGAGGATCGCGCCGCCGTTCAGGAGGGGGAGGCCCGCCTGCGGGTTCCCCTTCATCACGAACCGCATCAGAACCGCGAAGCCGACGATTGTCCCAATCATCGTCCCGATCGCGATGAGCAGGTTCGAGGGCAGGCCCAGCAGGGTCCGGATGTCGGGCCCGAGCGCCGACCCCGCCATGGGCGGGAACGTGAGCGCGGAGACCGCGAGCGCGCCCGGGATGATGATGTCCCCGAGCCCCATGAACATCGCCTCCCTCTCCTCCCCTTTCGCGATCGCCTGCTTCAGGCTCCCCTGCTCCATGTACGAGTACGACGCCTTCTTCGGCACGACGAGGAGGACCGGGAGCCGCTGGCCCGTCATCTCGTCCGCGAGGGTGACCATGTGCTTCGAGCGGTACACGGCCCAAGCGTCGTACAGGGCGAGGCCGATCAGGAGGAGGAACGCGGGGAGGATCGCGAAGCTGATCCCGAGGATCGCGGTGACGCCCGCGGCAATCGAGATCCCGACCGTGTCGACGACGTACCACTCCGGGTACCGGTACAGCGTGTACACCATCAGGACCGCGAGGAGGAACGAGAGGGCGAGCGCGAGGTTCGAGCGTAGCATGTCGTCGATCGGGGCGGGGAGGAGCCCGAGGTAGATCGGGATGGTGAACACGAAGAAGATCGTGATGAAGATGGACCCGAGGACGAGGTACTTCGCGACGTTCCGCTTCCGGTACCGGAAGAGGAGCAGGATAATCGCGGTGAACCCCAGGATCAGGAGGATGTAGATGATCGGGTTCACGGGGTTGCTCGTGTCCGGGAACGCCTGGAGGTTGTTCGCGGAGAAAATCGGCGCGAGGGCGAGGGCGGCGAGCTGCGACACGACGAGCATCGCGGCCATCGCCAGGATCGCGGCCAGCTCCTTCCGCATGGCCTATTCCCTGTGCACGCGGCCGAACGCGACGGTCCCGGCGATCTTCTCGATGAACACCTTCACGACGGAGCCCTTCGCCGTCCCCGGGATGTAGATGATGTAGGGCTCCCGGCGGGCGATCCCGTCCCCCTTCTTCCCCACATCCTGGATCATCACCTCGTACACCTTCTTCTCCTCGAGGACCTTCTCCTCGACCTTCGCGGGCTTCTTGATCGCCTTCACGGGCCGTCGGGCCCCGCACGCCTCGCACTCCAGCATCTGGACCCGGTCCTCCCTCACGAGGTGCGTGTCGGGCCGCCCGCATTCCGTGCAGATCACGTAGCTCTCGATGTACGCCTTCATCCGGTCCGCGACCTGCTGCGCGGTGACCTTGCCCTTGAACACGACCCGGTGGCCGTCCCGGACGCCCGCCGTGCCGAGCTCGCGCAGGAGGAAGGTCAGGACCATGTTCGGGTCCCGCCGGATCACCGTGACGATGTCCTCGAAGTTCCGGAGGATCGTCGTCTTCCCCTCCGTGACGATGTCCGGCTCCGGGACGTTGAACCGCTCGCCCGAGGACAGCGCCTGGGGCAGCGCGCCCTTCGCGCGCTTCAGGAGCTCGTCGTAATCCGACGGCATGTGTCCCGCGCTATTCGCGCCCGGATATAGAGCTTTGCCGTCCCGCACCCGCCGCGGGGCGGGCCCGCACGCCCCGGAAGGCCGCGTAGAAGGAGGTGATGCCCACCGCGTAGAAGCTCGCGGCGATCAGGAACGGGAGGTCGTACAGCCCCGCCGCGAGGATCACGCCGCCCGCCACCGTGCTGATGCTGTTCGGTAGCCGCCAGATGATCGAGTTCACCGCGCTCGCGAAGCCGCGGTCCTCGGGGTTGATGATGCTCATCAGGTACGAGTCCAGGATGGGCGAGGACATGTTCATCAGGGCCGCGCGGACGACGTACAGCCCGCCCGCGAGGACGGGGTTCGGGACGAACGCGAGGCTCACCATGAACCCCGTGGACAGGCTCTGGGTCATCACCGCCGCGCGGACGGATCCGTACCGCCTCGCGAGGCCCGCGCTCGCGAACCCCGCAAGCCCCATCGCGACGTTCGACACCGCGAGGAGTGGCCCGCTGTACGTGTCCTGGATCCCGAACTTGTAGAAGAGCCACGTCGGGATGAGGGGAATGATGAACCCCGCCCCGAGGCCGATGAAGCCGTTGATCAGGGAAAACTTCAGGAGGAGGCGGTGCTTCTCGAGGACCCGGTCGAGCCTGCGGGCGAGCTCGCGCATCTTGAGGCGCAGGACGCCGAGCCTCCAGGGCGAGCTGCGCTCCCGGGACGCCCGCACCGCCGCCCTCGGGCGGAGGATCTCGACGTGGTGGCGGAGCAGGAACCCGAACGCGATTGGAGTGGCGACGCTCAGGAGGCCGAAGGCAACGAGGAACACGCGATGGACGGCCTCGGAATCCAGCCCCGTCCACCCCCGGAGGGCGGGGAAGAACAGGGGGAACGCGAAGCCCAGGCCGCTCATCGTCGTGCCGACGATGAAGGACAGCGCGAAGGCGGCGTTGCGGTCTTCGAGAGGGGTCCCGTCCGCGATCAGGGCGTTCCACGTGGACAGGAAGGCGGCCTGCGCGACGCCGGAGACGAGGCCCATGAGGATGAGGACGGTGGGGTTCGTCGTGAAGGCGAACACGAGAAGGACGGGGGAGAACGCGGCGCTCCCCAGGATGAGCATCGTTTTGCGTCCCCGTCGGTCGGAGACGATGCCGAGGGGAATCGCGCTGAGCACCATCGTCAGGCCGCTGACCCCGAGGATCGTGCCGACGACCTCCGGGCCCAGGCCGACCTCCGGGAGGTACGCGCTCACGACGACGAAGAAGAACCCGCCCGCGACGTTCGTCGGGGCCCCGAAGTAGATCAGCCGCTTCACCGTGACCGGCACCGCGGCGAACGGGCGCCACCGTGTGCGGGGGGAGGGTTCGTCCATCGGAGTCCCTGGGTTCGCGCCGGGAGACAAAAGGAATCGCTATAGAGCCTTACCGTCTCCCGTGGCGGGAGGTCACTTCTTCCGTTCCGCCGCGGCCCGCACCAGGCCGAGGTGGATCGGCGAGGGCCGGAGCGGGCGGGACTTCAGCTCCGGGTGGAACTGCGACGCGACGAAGTACGGGTGGCCCTTGAGCTCGAGGATCTCCATCCGCCGCCCGCCGTCGGAGCGGCCCATGTACCGCAGGCCCGCAGCCTCGAGTTTCTCGATGTAGTCCGGGTTCACCTCGTAGCGGTGCCGGTGTCGCTCGTTCACGGGCTCCTTGCCGTACAGCTTCGCGGTCTTCGAGTCTGGGTCTACATCGACGAGGTGCGCCCCGAGCCGCATCGTTGCCCCCATCGCCTTCACGCCCCGCTGCTCCGGGAGCAGGTCGATCACCGGGGCCTTCGTCTTCGGGTTGAACTCCGTGCTGTTCGCGTCCCCGAGACCGAGCACGTGGCGGGCGAATTCCACGGTCGCCAGCTGGAACCCAAGGCACACCCCCTGGAACGGGACGCCGTTCTCCCGCGCGAACTCGATTGCCTTGGTCTTCCCCTCGATGCCCCGGTCCCCGAACCCGCCGGGCACGAGGATGCCGTCCGCGTCCTCGAGCATCGAGGTGCCGCGCTTCTCGATGTCCATCGACTCGACCCACTTCAGGTTCACGCGGACGC
>DATBXC010000062.1:0-8491 GCA_036514455.1 Thermoplasmata archaeon
CCGCCTCCAGGGCGGCGAGGGCCTCCGCCCGCGGGAGCGTGGGGTGCTCGCCGGAGAGCTCGAACGCGACCCGCATCCGTCCCGCCCATGGGCCGCGCCGCTTTGAACGCTCCGAATCCGTCACGTTCAAGCCGAGTCCCGACGTGCCCGGCGAGCGTGCCCCGGCTCCGGCCGTTCTCGCCGAACGACATCCCCGCCATCGCCGCGGTCGTGCGGGAGTCGCTCCGGGAGAACTACCCCGCCACGATCTACGTGGACATCCACAAGTGGTGGCGGGAGGGTTTCCTCGTGGCCGAAGAGGACAGCCGCATCGTGGGCTTCGTGGCGGGCGTGAGCAACGCACCGCAGAACGCGCGGATCCTGATGCTCGCGGTCCAGGAGCCGTACCGGCGGCGGGGGATCGGGTCCCTGCTGATGGACGCGTTCCTCCGCCAGTGCGCGATGCGGGCGATGCGGACCGTTGAATTGGAAGTGCGGGTGAGCAACGTGAACGCGGTCCAATTCTACCAGCGGTACGGGTTCCAGATCGCGGGCCTCGTTCCGAAGTTCTACACGGACGGGGAGGACGGCTACAAGATGATGCGGCACCTGTGACCGCCGAGGGTTCCGACTACCCGTATCCCTGCACGTCGTCGCTCGGATGGACGTTCCAGTAGTGGTAGGGAGATGTCTCCCTCTGGGCCTGCGAGATGTCGGAGCCGACGCCCGCGGTGTACGAGCCGTATCGCTCCCGGATCTGCTCCTCGATCGTCCGCGAGCGCTTGATCGCCCGCTTGATGTGGTCCGCCTCGATCACCGGGCTCCGCTCCGTGACCGCGAGGTCCCCCGCGGCCCGGATCAGCCCGCCGAGCTCCCGCAGCCGGAGCGTGAGGGACTTCTCCTTCTTGTCGCCCTCCCGGGCCCGCCGCTTCGACTCCTCGATGATCGCGAGCACGGCCTCCCGCGTGGCGGGCGGGATGCGCTTGTCAACCGCGATCTCCTGGGCCACGAACTGCGCCATCTTCGTGCGGTTCTCCTCGGTGTCCGGCATCGCCGTCTCGACGAGGACCTCGTACCCGGACCCGGTGATCCTCGACCGCAGTGGGGAGAGGATGTGCGGGAGGTCCTGGATGTTGCACGCGCCCACGAAGATGAAGTCGCACGGGACGTTGTCCACCCGGACGCTCGCGCCCGCGCTCTGCGGGTTCCGGCCCGAAATCGGGAACCGCTTCTCCTGCATCGCGGTGAGGATGAAGCGCTGCAGGTGGCCGAGCTGGGGTAGCTCGTCGATGAACAGGACGCCCTGGTGGGCCTCGTGGATCGAGCCGGCGACGACGCGGTCGTAGGGCTGCGTGCCGAGCTGCGGGTGGCCGCCGTACGGGTCGTGGCGGACGTCCCCGAGCAGCTCCGTCTCGCTCGCGCCCGTCGCGAGCACGAAGGGCCGGCGGTTCACGGGGACGAGGACCTTCCGGGGGCTCGTCTTCTCCATCTCCCTCCGCTTCTCGAGGGCCTTCTGGTCGAGGACGCGGATCATCTCGCCCGCCCGCTCGTACACGACGACCTCCTCGTTGCCGAACTGCCGGCGGGTCGTCGTCACGCGGTCCCGCCCGCCCATCTGGCCGAACGTGACCTCGAAGATCCCGCCGAGGAGGTCTTGGAACGGGTTCTGGGCCTGGCCCGCCTGGGGCGACGTCTTCGGGCGGCTGCACTTCGGGCACATGCGGTCCCGCGGCGACGAGTACGTGCCGCAGTTCACGCACTTGAACCCGAGCCGCTCCGCGACGTTCACGGGGGCCTCCTTCGCGTCGATCAGGTCGCCCTCCGCGCCCTCCCGCACGATGTTCTCCTTGACGACCTCGTCCCGCTTCTTCACCTCGACGGACGGTCGCTCCGGGTTTTCCGGGTTGTGGACGATCCGGAGCTCCTCGTCGGGGGGCGGCATGTGGAGGGCGAGGGCCTGGGCGATCATCGACTTCCCCGTGCCCGGCGGGCCGACGAGGAGGAAGTGCCGGCGCTGCATCGCCGCCAAGCGGGCGAGGCCGACCGCCTCGTCCTGGCCGATCACGCGGGCGAGCGGGTCCGCGGGGATCTTGACCTGCGCGGTCGTCTCCATCTCCTGGAGGGCGAACCCCTCCCCGATGCTGAGCGCCTTCTCCTTCGCGATGGCCGATCCCTCACGCGTTGACCAGGTCCGTCTTCGTGTACACCTCGATGCCGGACGGCTGCTTCGTGATCGTGCCCATCTTCATGCCGACCACGCTCCGTACGCCGATCTCGGAGGCGATGTCGAGGATCCTCTGGGTGATGATCCCGTCGAACACGACCGCCCGCGCGGAGCGGTTCGTCTTCAGCGTCTCGACGAGGTTCCGCACGGGGACCTCGGCGGCGACGCTGTCGTTCTCGCTCAGGATCTTCGCCTTCGAGGAGCCGCTCATCTGGACGAGCATCTCCCGGTACTTGTCGAGCTTCGGGTTCGCGGCCCTCGGGGCGACCGGGGCCGGCGCGGGCTCGCGGAACGCGGGCTCGAACTTCGGCTCCGCGACGGGCGCGGGGCGGGGCTCGGGCCGCACCTCGGGCCTCGGCTCCGGCCGCGGCTCGGGGCGGCGCTCGGGGGCGGGGCCCGCCTCCCGCGCGGGCGGTTCGGGCCGCTCCTCCTCCGGCTTGTACACCTGGCCCGTGAGCCCGTACATCTCGATGAACTGCTCTGCGGGGATCTTGTTCCGGAGGGACTTCACGATCTGTTTCTGGGTGAGTTCTTCGACCTCGCGGCCCCTCGGGGCACGCGCGATGAAGTCCACCTCCGCGACCTGGAGCAGCTCCCGCAGGATCAGGTCCCCGCCGCGGTCTCCGTCCACGAACGCGGTGACGACCTTCTCCTTCGACAACTCCTGCACGGTCTTCGGGACGTTCGTCCCCTCGACCGCGATCGCGTTCTTAATCCCGGACCGCAGGAGGTTCAGGACGTCCTGGCGGCCCTCGACGACGATGATCGCGTCGCTGTCCGCCACGTTCGGGCCGGCGGGCAGCCGCTCCGGGCCGAAGCTCACGATCTCGGAGACCTGCACGCTCGCCCGGACCTCGTCCAGGAGGTCCGTCCCGCTCGTCTTCGACTCCTCCAGCATCTTCGCCAGGAGGGACCGGGCCCGCTCGATGATCTTGTTCCGCTTCGTCACGCGGACGTCCTCGACCTTGTCGACCCGGATCGTGGCCTTGCACGGCCCCACCCGGTCGATCGTCTCGAGGGCCGCCGCCATGATCGACGTCTCGACCTGGTCGAGGCTCGACGGGATCAGGATCAGGCCCTCCGTCCGGCCCTTCTTGCTCTGGATCTCGACTTCGATGCGCCCGATCCTCCCGGACTTCTGCAGGTCCCGGAGGTCGAGCTCTTCGCCCAGAAGACCTTCCGTCTGACCGAAGACCGCCCCCACGATGTCGGGCTTCTCGACGATGCCCTCCGCCTCGAGGCGGGCCTGGATCAGGTACTTCGTTGTGCTCGGATCGATGTTCATTGCGTTCTTGCCTGTGGGCCGCCCGCCGGCGCGTGCCTCGGTCTCCCGCTATCCCACGCTACCCTCGTAAAGGGTCATGGTCCAACCGTTGGACCTCGTGCCTCACAGGCGTGAAACAAGGATGCGATGACAGGAAGGATTCCGACGCACACGCAGGCTGCGTTTCCCGGCCACGCAACGGGCACGCGGTCTATTTAAAGCTTCGCCGGCCGTTCGTGGCCCGGAGAGCCTCCGCTCACTCCTTTCGCGGCGGCCGCTTCGCGAGGATCCGTCGGGCCCGCCGGTCCTGCACGGCGTGGCTCTTTCGCTCCGCGTAGAATCGCTTCGACGCCTTCCCGTGCCACCCGCCCTCGACCTGGCGGGACACCCGCTCGACGAAGCCCGCGAGGCTCTCGACGTCCTTGATGTCCTTGCGGCACAGGTACGTGAGGCGGGCCCGGAACTCCGTGTCGAACCGGACCTGGTTCGCCTCGAGCGCGTCCCGGAGGAGGCGGGCGAGGTGGCCGCCGCGGTGGTCCCAGTCCGTGAGGATGATCGCCCGCGTGTGACGGCGGGAGAGGGACTCCGCGAGATTGAACAGCGGCACGCCCGCGTTCAGCGGGATCACCTCGCCCTCGAGGCCCAGGGCCCGGAGGGACCGGACGTCCCGCTCCCCCTCCACGATCACGGGCGTCGTCCGGTTCGCCTCGATCAGCTCCGCGATCGTTTCGACGAGGTCCTGGTGGATTTCCTCGTACGCGTTCATCGGGACCCCTGTGCGATCGCGAACGCTAGGCCGGCCCGCGAGACACCCTGGACGAGCACGGTCTTGCGGCGGGCCGTGGCACCGCGGACGACGCGGGCCCTGCAGCCCTCCCCGCCCAGGCGGGCCAGGAACGCCTCGAGCTCCCGGTTCGCGGCGCCGCGCTCGGGCGGGGCCGCGACCTCCACGGTCACGGACCTCCGCCACTCGTTGAACCCCGAGATCCGGGTCGTCGCCGCGCCGGGCCGAACGTCCACCGCGACGAGGATCCCGTCGGAGGCCTCGCGCAACGCCTCCTCGTACATCGCCTCGCGGAGCCGAGGGAGGCGCCCGCCATAAGGGTTGCGACGGGGACGCCACGCGGGCTCGTTTCGGCCACCCGCCCGTTATGGTTAAATAACCATAACGCATCGCAGTCGCATGCAGATCGGCTGCGGCGTCTACGAGCTCACGATCCGGGACCGCCCGTACCTGTACTTCTGGCATTACGAGTCGAAGGGCGGGCGCCGGGTCCAGGTGAAGGAGTATGTCGGCCCCGCGAGATCCCCGGCGGCCCGCGCGGAGGCGGGCCGCCGGTGTGAGGCCTACTTCGACCGCGGGACCGCGGACCTCGCCCGGATGCGGAAGGCCACGGTCGCGCACGCCCTCGCGTCCCGGTAGGCCGTGTACTGGACCCGCACTGCTGGGCGTGCTATGGTCAAATGACCATAACGCGAAGCGAGCCACGCCGTCCGGCGCGCGGCAATCCGTCATCAGGGTCTGGGGGGGTCGGCACGGCATGCCCGGCGCGGTGGCGGGCTCGCCATCGTCAAATACCGAGGGGCCCTTCCCGCCCCCGATGGCGGACGAGACGGTGGACTTCGAGCGGGTCACCAAGGTCTACCGCGAGGAGAGCTCCAAGAAGACCCTCTCCCGCCTCGAGCCGGACTTCTACGGCAAGCTCGCCGTGTACCTCAAGGGCCTCGAGCGGAAGGCCACGGAGGCGGTCGCGAAGTCCCCGAACTCCCCGCAGGCGATGCTCCTCCAGGACGAGCTCCGGAAGGTCCTGAAGAAGCGGGACCAGATTTTCCAGTACCGGGAGCGCAAGATCGCGCTCCTCGCGTCCCTCCGGGCGAGCGGCGGGGAGGCGGACATCTCGGGCCTCGCGACCCCGGAGGCGGAGCTGTTCGACCGCCTCGTGGGGCTGCTGAAGCAGGCCCGGGAGGTCGCGTTCGGCGCGGCGATGGCGCCCGCGCCCGGACCCGCCACCGCGACCCCGTCGCCCCGTCCGCCCGCTCCCGCCGCGGCGTCGCCCGCCGCTCCTCCCTCTCCCGCCCCCGCCCCCGTGTTCCAGAGGCTCGCGGAGCCCCCGAAAAGGATTGCCCCGCCCGCCCCGAAGGACCTCGTCGTCGTCCACGTGCTCGAGGACATCCCCTCGTTCGCGGGGATCGACGCGAAGTACACGCTGAAGAAGGAGGACGTCGTCACGCTCCCCCGCGCGATCGCGAAGGTCCTCATCGACCGCGGGAAGGTCCGGATCGTCCAGACTCCGGCCGCGTGAGCCCGGGGATGGACACGCCCTTCCTCCTCGCCCTCTCCAGGAGGCGGTCCCAGACCCACTTCGAGAGCCGCTCCGTCTCCCGCAGGGAGAGCGCGTCGTACCGTAGACTCCAGATCGCCCGCCCGAGCGCGCCGCGGTGGCGGGTTACGATGAACGCCCGCCTCCCCGTCCGCAGGACGTGCATCTCCAGGTCGAGGAGGGACCCCATCGCACCGCCCGCGAACCACAAGGCCATCTCCCGCGCCTCGTCGTGGTCCCCCGCCGCGACCGCGTTTAGGAGCTTCCCGTAGTCCTCGGACGTCTCGAGAAGCGCGCGCCGTGCCGACTCGCGGAACTGCGAGGCCGTCGGCCTGCGCGCGCGGGCCCTGAGGCGGGCGATCAGGCGGGCCGGATCGTACAGGGCCCGCATGGACCGCCACCCCGCCAGGGCGTCGTTCAGCCACGGGCCGGGGCCCGTCACCTCGCGGCGCGACTCTCCGGGCGTCTGCTGGAGCACGGTGACGAGAGTCCCGCCCCGGAGATAGGTCCGGATCCGCGCCCGCTTCCGCCGGACCACGACGAGCAGGTCGATGTCCGAGAACTCCCGGTCGTCCCCGCGGGCCACGGACCCGAACACGCCGACCGCGACCAGGTTCCGGCCCTCCCGCGCGCGGAGCTCCGCGGTGATTGAGCGGGCGAGCGCCAGCCGGGGACTCCGGGCCACGGCCCGCCATCCGGCGGGCGGCCATGAGCGTTTCCTTTATCGCGCGTCCCCGCCTCCGCTCGGGCATGCTCACGTTCACGAAGCCCGTGACGAAGGCGCCCTGGGGCGCGTTCGCGATGTTCGCGGACCCCGACGGGAACGAGTTCTGGATCAACGAGGCCTGAGGGCCGGCTCAGCGGAACAGGTGCTCGTAGCTCCGCTCGACCGCCTCGTTCCGCCCCGCAGTGATCCGGGCGATCTCGTCGTCCAGCCGCGCGCGGGCGAACGCCGGCAGGTCCGGCCGGCCCGCCATCGATTTCTTCGGGAGCCGCACGAAGGACCGCGCGTAGTCCTCGAGCCACGCGACGACCTCCTCGCGGTACGCCTCCGGCGTGGGGCGGGACCACCGCATGCACATCTTCGTGTGCGGGAGCGCGTAGCACTCCACGAGGTTCCCGATGATCTTCTCCATCTCCGCGTACGTCTCCTCGACCGCACTCGCGGACCGCTGCATCGTCACATCCACCCGCCCCGCATCGAGATAAGGCTGCGGCATCGACTCTATCGGCTCTTCCTGTGGGCCATCGCGACCGCGAGCACGGGCTTCAGCCGCTCCTGCTGGTTCACGAGCAACCCGAGGATCGCCTGGCTCATCACCCCGCACGCGGCCGCGATCCGCGGGTCCGCGAGGCGGTAGTGCACGCGGTTCCCCTCCTTGCGGGTCTCCACGACGCCCGCCTTCCGCATCGTCGCGAGGTGCTGGGACGTCGCGGCCTGGGCGAGCCCGAGGGCCGCCGCGAGGTCGGACACGGTCCGCTCCCGCGCCGCGAGGAGGTCGATGATCTCTAGCCGCTTCGGGTTCGCGAGGACCGCGATGACCCGCGCCTTGATCTCGTACAGGGTCTCGTCCGTCGCATTCATCCTGCGTGGACAAGGCGCGGAGGGTGTACTTGCGGTCTTTCGAATATTCGAATGTGCATGTATATTCCCTGTTTTCGGCACTTCCTAATCACCCGCCCGCGAAGGGAGGGTCCGGTGGTACACCGTGCCGAACAAGCTTTCGATGGTGGTGTTCAGCGGGACCGTGGACAAGCTGTACCCCGTCGCGATCATGGCCTCCGGGGCCGTCGCGATGGGGACGGACGTCGAGATCTTCCTGACGTTCTACGGCCTGGACGCGTTCCGCAAGGGCCAGCCGGCGCAGAACCAGAAGATGGACATGAACTACGCGGACCTCGCGCCGATGCTCGCGAAGCTGATGCGCGAGAAGAACGTGCCCTCGTGGTACGACATGCTCGTGAAGGCGAAGGGGATGGGGAACGTGAAGGTCCATGCGTGCGCGATGACCCTGGACCTCATGGGCATGAAGATGGAGCACCTCGACCCGATCGTCGACGACGTCGTCGGCGCCGCAGAGTTCGTCGACAACGCGGCGAAGGGCGAGATCACGCTGTTCCTGTGAGGTCGGTGTCCATGGCGGTGGCGTCGGAAGGGAAGATCGTGATCGACGCGCGCGGCTCGTTCTGCCCGGGCCCCCTGATGGAGCTGATCCGCGGGGTCAAGCAGGCGAAGGTCGGCGAGGAGGTCGAGGTGTGGTCCTCGGACCAGGGCTCCCGGAGGGACATCCCCTTCTGGACGCAGAAGGCGGGCCACACGCTCGTCGGCGTCTTCGAGGAGAGCGGGTACGCGCGGTTCGTCATCCGGAAGGCGCGCTGAGCCGGGAGCGGGGCGGGCGATGAAGAAGGTCGTGGTCCTCGGCGGGGGCGTCGGCGGGACGATCGTCGCGAACCTCCTGGCGAAGCGGCTCCGGCCCGACGAGGCAGAAATCACGCTCGTCGACAAGACCGGGAAGCACGTGTACCAGCCGGGGTTCGTGTATGTCGCGTTCGAGAACCTCGCACCGCGGAAGCTCGTGCGGGACGAGCGCAGGCTCCTGAGGAAGCGCGTGCGGCTCGTGCGGGGTGAGGCGGTACGGATCGACCCGGAGGCGCGGAAGGTCCACCTGGCAGATGGCACGGCGCTGGAGTACGACCGGCTCG
>DATBXC010000063.1:0-5277 GCA_036514455.1 Thermoplasmata archaeon
CGATGTGGTCGAACTCGAGGCCCGCCACAGGGCCGTACAAAGGGCCCTCCCGCACGTCGACCCGCAGCCCGTTCCGCTCCGCGTTCCCCCGACCGAGCGCGAGCGCCCGGCGGTTCACGTCCGTCATCACGACCCGGGCGCCCTCGACCGCGGCGGCGACCGCGAGCCCGATCGGCCCGTACCCGCATCCGAGGTCCAGGAGGGACTCGCCCGGGCGGACGTCGAGCGCGTCGATCAGGAGCTCCGTGCCGCGGTCCACCTGCGTGCGGGAGAACACCGCGGAGTCCGTCCGGAACGTGAGCGCCCGCCCCCGCAGGACCGCCCGGAACTCCCGCGGCCGCGGGGCGGCCCTCGGCCGCCTCGAGAAGTACTGCTCCGACAAGCGGCGGAACGAACGGGGGCCCGCTATTTAGCGGCTACGCGGTCTTCGCGGACCGGCCGGGCGGGGCGCCGGCGCGCTCCGGCGGGCCCAGGAGGAGGGTCGCGATCTTGAGGTCCTCGGAGGAGTTCACGAAGTCCCCGTTCTCGAACTCCCGCTCCGCCCGGAGGACCATCTCCTCGACGTCGTTCGCGTACTCGGCCCCCCCGGCCCGGAGGGCCACGACCCGCCGCTTCGTCTCCTCGATCGTGCGGGCGAGCCGCTCCCGCACCTCGTGCTGCCGGCCGAGGGCCCGGCGGCACTCCGCCGCGAAGTCCTCCGCGCGGGCGTAGCGGCCCTCCTGGAGGGCCTTCCGGGCGGAGGCCACCGCGGTCCGGACCTCCTCCGGGACGAACCCGGACCGGCCGATGGCGGCGATCGCCCCCTCCGCCTCCTCGACGGACCGGGTCGCGCGGCGGTAGTCGATCGCGAGCCGCCCGGCCTCCCGCTCCGCCTTCGCGAGGAGGTCCTTCGCCTCCGCGAGCTTCGCGTGGCGCAGGAACGCCCGCCCCTGCTCGATGATCCGCTCGGGCCCCAAGGTCACCGCGCCCTCCGCGCGCAGCTCCGCGAGCGTCCGCTCCGCGGCGCGCAGGGCCCCGACCGCGTCCCCGTGGTCCAGGCGGGCCCGCTTCGTGGCCTCCTCCGCGGCCTTCGCGGCCTCCCCCGCTGCGTCGAGCTCGCCCCGGGACAGGAGGTCCTTCGCCCGGAGGACGAGGGCCCGGCCCTTCAAGAGCACGAGGCGTTCGAACTCCGCGTGGTCGATCTCCCCGTTCGCGTCCTTCAGCGCGTCCAGGGCGAGCTCTGCGGTGAAGACCTCGTTCGCGACGGCCTCCGCCCGCGCGATGAGGTCCCGGCCCCGTGAAATCGCCGCCTCGAGGACCACGCGGGCCTGGAGGTAGTTCGGGACCGTCACCCCGTCCTCGAGGATCCCCTGGCGGGCGATCGTCCGGGCCTCCCCGATTGCCGTGTGGAACTCCGCCGCGTCCACGCCGATGTTCTTCGCCCGCTCTGCGAGGGCGCGGACGTTGTTCAGGGCCTTCTGTGCGGCCCGGTAGCGGCCTTCGAGGCTTGCCGCGAGCGCCTCGGCGCGGGTCGCGAGCGCCTCCGCCTCCGGGAACTCCCTCCGGTCGAGCGCCGCCTTCGCGGCACCGATGAGGCCTACGGGGGTGGTGAGGTCGACCTTCGACAATCGGAGGACCTCGAGGACGGCCTCCGCGCGGCCGATCGCCTCGAGCGCCTCGTCCGGGCGCTTCCCGAAGATCCTCCTCCTCTCGGCCATGGTCCGAGCGACCTGCTCCGGTGCCTGGCTCGAGACTCCAACGTCTGGGCTGCACCTCCGAGAGGGGTCGGGAGGGCCGAAGGTGACCCAGGGCCCTGGGCGTTGGAGGCTCCGAGTTCGGACCCCAGAGTCGCGGGGCGAGTATTGGCGTCCGGGATATATAATAGCAAGCGCCAGCAGGGACAGTACACGCAGTGCGTTCGATTGGAATATTCCCGCTCTCAGGAGTGAGAACGTCGGCCTCTACGGCGACACTACGTGGATCGCGCCGACCGTGGCGGTGCATCCCTGGTCGCGGAGGCTCTGGGACCGCCCGTCGCGGATCCTGGCGAGGGTGATCACCCCGATTCCCGGCGTGAACGCGGTGATCCGGAACGGCACGCCCTTCACCTCGAGGACGGGGACGCCGTCGATCCAGCCGCGGGCCCGCCGCTCGGCGGGCTCGTACCGGAACCGGAAGATGTGCTCCGTCCCGGGCCGCGGGGAGCGCGGACCGTCCGCGATCGCGGTCCACGCCTGGTCCTCCGGGATCATCCCGGGGACATGGAGCCGCTCGAACAGGATCGCGGTACGGGTGCCGTCCGCGAGGCCGTCGAGGATCAGGCCGTGCTCGAAGTCCATGAGGTTGAACGACGCAAACCCAAGGTCCCAGTCCTCTCCCGCCGCGGGGTGCATCGTCGCGCCCATCGAGACCTCGACCTCGACGCCCCCATCCGGGACGGGGATCGGATCCCTGCACGCGAGGAGGTGCTTCGGGTTGTCGAAGATCTGGACCGTGTCGTGGCTCCGCGTGAAGCGCGGCACCGCGAGGACGAGGCGGCCGGCCTCCGCGTGGACCTGCGCGCCGGGCTCCGCCCAGGTCCACGTCCCGCCGTCGCCCGTCGGGAAGGCGGCGGGGCTCCAGCGGGCCAGGGAGGCGGGGGACCAGGACTCGAACGCGGTCAGGGCGGGCTTCGGGGATTCCTGCGTGACGGCCATGGGGCGTCGCACGCGCGCCAAGGGTTAAACCGTTGAGGTTGACAGGTCAACCCGAGGCCATCGGGCCGCCCGAATCGGGACGTACCTCTACTTAGAGGTAAGCTATTGAGATCGTCCTCCGGTGCACCCGCGGCCCTCATCGCGCCCCCCGTCGAACCCTTATTATCGGACGAGGGATACGCCGCCCCGATGGCGGGGTACCTCCGGCTCGCGCGCCCCCTGAACTGCGGGATGTCCGCGGTCGGCGTCGGAATCGCGGCGGTCGTCGCGGTCGGGTGGGCGGGCGTCCAGGCGATTCCTTGGACGATCCTCCTCGCCGCGGGCGCCGCGGCCCTGTTCACGGCGGGCGGGAACGCCCTGAACGACTACTTCGACCGGGACACGGACGCGGTCAACCACCCGGACCGCCCGATCCCGCGGGGCGAGATGTCCGCGGACGAGGCCCTCCGGTTCGCGGCCCTGACGTTCGCGCTGAGCCTCGCCCTCGCCTCCCTCGTGGGCCTCCTCGCCGTGGGCATCGTCGTGGTGAACTTCGTCGTCATGGTCGCGTACGAGAAGACGCTCAAGGCCCGCGGCGCGGGCGGGAACCTCCTGATCGCGTACCTCGTCGGCTCCCTCTTCGTCTTCGGCGGGGCCGCCGCGTACCGCGGGGACCTCGCGGCGCTGGATCGGACCTTGGTGCTCGGCCTGCTCGCGGCCCTCGCGACCGCGGGGCGGGAGGTCGCGAAGGACATCGAGGACCTCGCGGGGGACGTGGACCGCGTGACCCTCCCGCGCCGGATCGGCGTGCGCGGGGCGGGCGCGGTCGCCGCGGCCGCGTTCGGTGCGGGCGTCGTCCTCAGCATCGTGCCGTACGTCCTCCAAATCCTGGGGACCGTGTACCTCGGGGTCGTCCTCGTCGCGGACATAATCTTTATCTGGAGCGGGGCCTACTCGGCGCGGAATCCGGGGCGCGCGCAGCGGGCCGCGAAGTACGGGATGGTCGTCGCGCTCGCCGCGTTCCTCCTGGGAGGCCTCCTCGCGTGAAGGTCCTCGGCTACATTCTCGACCGCGTGGCCCGCGGCAAGGTCCACATGACCCTGATCGACCCGGACAAGCAGGTCGCGGGGGAGGCGGGCCGGCTCGCGTCGATGGCCTCCGACGCTGGCACGGACGCGATGATGGTCGGCGGGTCGACCGGCGTCACGCAGGCGAAGGTCGACGGCACCGTGCGGGCGATCAAGGCGGGGTGCGACGTGCCCGTGATCCTGTTCCCGGCGGGCGCCTCGAGCCTCTCCCGCCACGCGGACGCGCTGTACTTCATGAGCCTCCTGAACTCCCGCTCGACCCGCCTCATCGTCGGGGAGCAGCGGAAGGCGGTGCGGGCCGTGCGGGCGTGGGGACTCGAGCCGATCCCGATGGGGTACCTGATCGTCGAGCCCGGGATGCGGGCGGGCGAGATGGGGGAGGCGGACCCGATCCCCCGCGCGAAGCCGGAGGAGGCGGTGGACTGGGCCCTGACCGCGCAGTTCCTCGGGATGTGCCTCGTGTACCTCGAGGCGGGGAGCGGCGCGCCGCAGCCCGTGCCGCCCGCCATGGTGAAGGCGGTGAAGGCGGCGATCTCGATCCCGCTGATCGCGGGGGGCGGGATCCGCACGCCCGCCCAAGCGCGGTCGATTGCGAGGGCGGGCGCGGACATCCTCGTCACGGGCACGGTCGTGGAGCGGACGAAGGACCCGGCCGCCCTCAAGGACATCGTCGCGGCGGTGAAGAACGCGTGAGGGTGCTTGCGAAGGGGAAGACCGCCCAGGTCGCGCACGAGGACACGACCCGGATCGCGGACCGCCTGTTCTCCGCCCCGCCCCCGCGGCGGATGGTCCTCCCGATCCTCGCGTTTTCCCTGTTCGGCGGGTACCTCCTGACGTACCCGCGCCCGATCGAGACGTCCTGGTGGGACGTCCTGCTCCGGGCCGCGTTCGTGTTCGCGGTCCCCGCGTACGTGAGCGCGGCGGTGACGAAGCCGCTCGCGGAGGGCCTCGGCGGGCGGATGTACCTCCGGCGGTCCGCGCTGATGGCGTTCATCGGCCTGATTATCATCGACAGCACGCTCGTCGTCGCGACGATCGGGCTCACCGCCTACACCCTCGTGGCGGCGGTCCCGTACGCGTACCCGATCCCGCGAGTTGTCCTCCTCGGGTACGCCACGGTCCTCTGGGTCCGCGCGGTGATTCTCGTCGCGACGAGCCAGAGCAGCTACCTCCGGTCCCTCCCCGCCGCGATCGTCCACCCGGTTCTCGGCCTCCTCGGCCTCGCGGCGTTCGTGCCGACGACGCTCGGGGATTGGCTGACCGCGGCCCTAGTGTTCGGGATCTTCCTCGCGACCGCGGTCGGCTTCACGGAGATTGCGAAGCGGCCGCTCCACAAGGCGTTCGGGATCAACGGGCTGACGCTGATGCGGTACACGCTCGCACACATCACGGAGCTCGGGGACGAGGGGCGGGAGGAGATGGAGGCGTTCTTCACCTCGATCTCCGTGCCCGGTCGGGTCGGCGTCGGGACGCTCACGTTCCGCACGCAGGGCGGGAGGCGAATCGCGTTCGTCGCGCCGATGGTCCATCCGGGC
>DATBXC010000064.1:0-5224 GCA_036514455.1 Thermoplasmata archaeon
AGGCCCACGCGCCCGCCTCCGTGAAGGTCGGCGTCGTCACGATCTCGGACAGCCGCACCCCGGAGACGGACGAGTCGGGCCAGGTCCTCAAGGACCTCCTCCAGAAGGCGGGCCACTCGGTCCTGTTCTACGTCGTCGTGAGGGACGAGCCCAAGGCGATCGCGGACGCCGTCGAGCAGGCGTCGTGGACGTGCGAGGCGATCCTCACGAACGGGGGCACGGGGCTCTCCCCCCGGGACGTCACGATCCCGACCCTCGCGCCGACCCTCGAGCGGACCCTCCCCGGGTTCGGGGAGATCTTCCGCGCCCTCTCCTACGCGGAGATCGGGGGCGCCGCGATGCTCTCCGGCGCCCTCGCGGGCGTCTACCACGGCCGGATCCTCTTCTGCCTCCCCGGCTCCCCGGACGCCTGCCGCCTCGCGGCGGAGAAGCTCATCCTCCCCGAGCTCGGCCATATCGTCGGGGTGATGAAGCGATGACGCGCCCCCGGGGCCGGGCCCACCACGACCACGACGACCGCGAGCCCCAGGGGCGGGGGATGCGCCCCCTGAAGGCCCTCCTGTCCTTCGACGACGCCCTCGCCCTCGCGATGGACGCGGCCCGGCCCGTGGACCGGACGGAGGAGGTCCCCCTCCTCGACGCCCTCCGGCGCGTGGCCGCGGAGGACGTCCGCTCGCCGATCGACGTGCCCCTCGTGGATCGCGCGGCGATGGACGGCTACGCGGTCCTCGCCCGGGACACGTTCCGCACGGGAAAGTTCAAGCCAGTCACCTTGCGGCGGACGGAGACCGTCTACGCGGACGGCGTGCCGAGGAAGCGGGTGACCGCGGGCCGCTGCACGGAGGTCGCCACGGGGGCCACGATGCCGTCCGGGGCCGACGCCGTCGTCATGGTCGAGGACACGGAGCGGGAGGGGGACGAGGTCAAGGTGTACACGCCCGTCCACCCCGGGGAGAACGTGAGCCTGAGGGCGGAGGACATCCCCCGGGGGTCCGACGTCGTGGCGAGGGGCGAGGCCCTCACGCCCGCGAAGCTCGGGGCCCTCGCCGCGATCGGGCGGGACCGCGTGCGCGTGTACGCGAGGCCGCGGGTCTCCATCTTCACGACGGGGGACGAGGTCGTCGAGCCCGGCGGCCCCATCCGCCCGGGCCAGGTGTACGACATCAACGCGTTCACGATGGCGTCCCTCGTCCGGGAGAACGGCGGGGACGCCTGGCTCCAGGGCTGCGTCCCGGACCGGCTCGAAGATCTCAAGGCGGCGATCGGCAAGGCCCGCGACGCGGACCTCGTCCTCTTCTCCGGAGGCTCGAGCGTCGGGGAGAAGGACATGATCCTCGACGCCCTCGCGGCCCTCGGGGAGGTCCTCTTCCACGGGATCGCCGTGAAGCCCGGGAAGCCGACGGTCCTCGGCCGCGTCTCCGGCACACCGGTCCTCGGGATGCCCGGCTACCCGACGTCGTGTCTGAGCAACTGCTACCTCCTCCTCGCCCCCATGCTCCGGCGGATGGCCCGCCTGCCGCCCGCCGCGGGCCGTTCCGTCGAGGCGCGCATGGCGAAGCGGCTCGTGAGCGCGATCGGCCGCGTGGAGTTCCACACGGTCCGCCTCGCAGACGGCCTCGCCGTCCCGGCGTACAAGGAGAGCGGGGCGATCACGTCGATGGCCCATGCGGACGGGTACATCGAGATCCCCGCGAACGTCGACCTGATCGAGAAGGGCGAGGTCGTCCGCGTCGTGCTCTTCTGACGAACCCGGGGACGCAAGGCTTATGCCGCACGCCCGGCTCCCGACGTCCCCATGGCCCTCATCGAGCGCGCGTCGCGCCCGGACCGCGCGGACGTCGAGCGGCTCATCGCCGCGTACCACACCTCGGAGGGCGTGAAGCCGAAGCCCGAGCGGATCACATGGGCCGTCGAGCAGCAGATGCGGAACCGCTTCCCCGGCGTGCTCCTTGTCGCCCGGGAGAAGCGGACCCTCGTCGGGGTCGCCCTCGCGATCTACCAGCCGTCCGCGGAGCTCGGCCGCATGCTCGTGATCCAGGACTTCTACGTGGACCCGAGCGTCCGGCGGAAGGGCGTGGGCAAGGCCCTCGCGGCGAAGCTCCTCGACGAGGCGAAGGCGATGCGGATCGACCGCGTGGACCTCGAGGTGTTCCCGAAGAACGAGGCCGCGGCGGCGTTCTGGCGGTCCCTCGGCTTCCGGACCGCGGGCCGGGTCATCTACTCGAAGGACCTCGCCTGATCGACGCCGGCCCGGGCTAGCGTCCGTGGACGACCCGGCGGTGGGCGCGGAACGCCTCCTGCCCGAGCTCCTTCCCGCACTCCGGGCACCGGACCCTCGGCCGGGACCGGGTCGCGTCCTGGGCGACGAGGGCCCCGAGGACGTCCGCCATCTCCCGCGCGATCTCCTCGGACTCCGCCTCGGACCCGTGGTACCCCTTCAGCTCCCGCATGAAATCCACGTGGAGGTCGAGCTCCGCGCCCTTCGGCACGGCCTCCTGCCCGTGGGTCTCGAGGCGGGCGTGGAATCGCTTCCCGTTGTACAGGGGCCGGAACGCGACGAGGTCGAACGTCTCCCGCGCGACCTTGTAGCCGCGGGTGAGGAAGGCGGCCTCGATCGCGTGGAGGGTCATCCGCCTCGGGAGGGACGCCTTCATGGGCCCTCCCTCACCCGACGTACGCGACGCGGGCGCGCCGGAGCTCGTACCCGAGCGGGCACTCGAGCTCCTCCCGGACGGCCTCGACCCGCACCCTCATCCCGGCGTCGATCCCGACGGGATGGCAGAGGCGGAAGTTCGGGCACGCGCCGTTCGCGCACACGACGCCCTCGTACGCGACGATGGAACCCTCGACGGCCGCGCGGCTCGGGAGGCTGCAATCGGGCGGGGCGAGCTCGACCTCGACGACCCGGGCGCGTTCCTCGTTGAGCAGGCACGGGTGGGCCACGTCCCGCACCCGGGCGATCCGGTACCGCCGCCCGAGGTCCTGGTTCAGGCACGCGGCCTTGACCTTGCACTCCCGGCACGGGGGCTGCGGTCCGCGGTACACGAACTCCCGGCCCAGGGCCGCCTGTCCCTCCCCGACCAACGTGACCTGGGTCACGCGCCCACCACGTCATCCTATGGCCTCGTCCGTCTTAAGCCTCTCCTCGCGGCCGGCCGCGGGAAGCCCGCGACAAGACTATCCCGTGGCGGGTCCGTCCTCGGTCGGTGTCCGGATGCGTCGCTGGACGGTGCCCTTCGGCCTCTTTGCGCTCCTCGTCTCCGGCGCCTGCGGGCTCTCGCTCGCGCTCGCGGCGGCGGGCGGGGACCGGTTCTCTCCCGTGTTCCGGGGCGTCCTCCTCGTGCTGGGGGGCGGCCTGATCGTCGTGAGCGTCATCACCTGGGGCTACGTGGTGGCGTCCCCGCGCCGGCGCGGGGACGACCGGCTCCGCTTCCTCGGCTCCACGTTCTTCGTCGGCTCCCTGCTCCTCCTCACGTCCGTCATCACAGGCGTCGTCTTCCCGTGAGGACCCCAACACTTATCCCCGAGGCTGAGCATCGGCGTCCGGGTCCGTAGGACCAGGAGGTTCCCGGTGATGATGGCCCGATCCCTTCTTCGACGCGCGCCGGGGACCCGCTGATCCCCGTTCGGCGATCCCGGCGCGGTGCGCCCGCCCTGTGAACGCGATGCGGAATGACACGTCCCGAAGATGCCGAACGACCCCTACCTGGACGCGAGCGTCCGGTGGCGGATCCGCGCGGGGACCTTGGAGACCCAGGAGCCCTCCCACGGGTCCGTCGTCGACTCGATCCTGTCCGCGGGGCTCGCGACGGAGGTCGTGGGCCCGCTCAGCGCAGGCAAGGAGGCGACCGTCTTCCTCGCCCGCCTCGGGGACGCCCCGATCGCGATCAAGGTGTACCGCCTCTTCCGGACGTCCCACCGGGGCGGCCGGCCGACGAAGGTCGACACGATGGCGTGGATCGCGGCCCACGAGTTCGAGCTCCTCCGGCAGGCCTGGAAGGCGGGCGTCCGCGTGCCCACGCCGGCCCGCCGCGTGGAGAACATGCTCGCGATGCGCTATCTCGGCGACGCGGACGGTCCGGCCCCGCGCCTCCAGGACGTCCGACTCGACGAGCCCGCGCCGTTCCTCGAGGAGCTCCTCGGGTCCGTGGAGGCCCTCGCCCGCGCCGGCGTGGTCCACGGGGACCTCAGCGCGTTCAACGTCCTCGTGCACGACGGCCATGCCTGGTTCATCGACTTCTCGGACGGGATCCGCGTGGACCGCTTCGGCGGGGTCCCGTGGCGGCGCCTCACGGTCGCCTCGGACGCCCTGCGCCACGGCCTCAGGGCCCTCGGGGGCTACTTCCGGAGGTACGGCCTCACGATCGAAGCGGAGACGATCGTCCCCCGGATCCTCCGCGAGCTCGACCGGTTCGGCGTGCTCTCGGCCGACGGCCCGTAGGCGGGTCGCGGCTCAGATGACCTTCGTGATCCGTGCGAGCCGCTCCGCCGCGTCCTGGGTCAGGCCCTCGTCCCCGAGGATCGTGTAGCGTTCCTTGTTGATCTCGTGGGCATGGACGAGCGCCTTGACGACCTCCTCGTCCGTCACCCCGAGCGCCCGCGCGGTCGTCGGCGCGCCGATCGCGAGGAGGGCGTCCCGGACCTCCTGCCAGGTCCCCCCGTGGAGGTACATCATCATGATCGTGCCGACCCCGCACTGCTCCCCGTGGAGGCCGGGCTTCTTCGCGACCCGGTCCAGGGCGTGGGAGAACTTGTGCTCGCTCCCCGAGGCCGGCCGGGAGGAGCCGGCGATCGACATCGCGACGCCCGACGACACGAGGGCCTTGCACACGAACCACGCGCTCTCCTCGAGGCGGGGCTTGATGTTCGACGCGTTCTCGATCACGAGCCGCGCGGCGAGCTCGCTCAACGAGGCCGCGTACGAGGAGTAGTACTCGTTCCGCAGGTTCCGGGCGAGGGCCCAGTCCTTCACCGCGGTGAGGTTCGAGATGATGTCCCCGCATCCCGCGGCCAAGAGGCGGAACGGGGATTCGGCGATGATCCCTGTGTCCATGATGACGGCGATCGGCGTATGGGCCGCGAAGCTCACCTTCTCCCCCTTCTTCGTGATCGACGCCCGGGACGACACGACGCCGTCGTGGGACGCCGCCGTGGGCACGCTGACGAACGGGACGCCCGCGTTGAAGGACGCGCACTTCGCGACGTCGATCGATCGGCCGCCCCC
>DATBXC010000065.1:0-2153 GCA_036514455.1 Thermoplasmata archaeon
GCGAACGCGTTCTGGTTCAACACCTCCGTCCCGAAGTACCGCGTCGAGAAGGGCGTCGAGAGCGGGCGGGTCGTGTCCATCCTCGACAACGTGAACGACATGCTCGACCGCGCGGGCTACCTCGACCGGAACGGGGACGGATGGCGGGAGACGCCCGCCGGGACCCCGTTCACGCTCACGTTCCTCCACCTGAACGCGACCGTCGACCCGCGGATCGCGAAGGTCCAGGGGATCGTGACGAACCTGAACGCGGTCGGGATCCACCTCGTCGAGGAGGAGCCGAGCGCCGCGGAGATCCTGAACCGCGTGCGGGCGGACACGTTCGACTTCTACCTCGGCACGATGGAGGCCGAGGCGGACCCGAGCTTCCTTTTCGACATGTTCCACTCGACCCGCCTCTCCGCGCGGAACTACAACAACGTCGTGGACGCGTCGCTCGACGCGAAGCTCGAGGCGGTGCGGGACGACCTCGACCTCGGCGCGCGGCAGCAGGCCGCGCGGGACGTCCAGGGCTGGCTCGGGACGACCGCGGCCGCGGCACCCCTCGTCCACTACAACGCGATCTACGCGTACAACAAGGAGCGGTTCGAGGGCTGGGTGGACCAGCCCGGCGGGATCGACAACTTCTGGTCCTTCGCGGGCCTCCACGTGATCCAGAAGGGCCCGCTCACCGTGACCGTCTCCCCGTTCACGAGCTCCCTCCCCTCGGGCGGCTCCACGAGCGTGATCGTGACCGTGCGGGACTCCCAGGACAACGCGGTCGAGGACGCGGACGTCGTCCTGAGCGGCGGTGCGTTCAGCCCCGCCACCGGGATCACGGACCCGAACGGCCGGTTCGTCGCGCAATTCACCGCTCCCGCCGTGACGCAGACGTTGGACGTCACGGTCCGCGCGGACGCCACGAAGCCCGGGTACGACTCCAAGAGCGCCACCGCAGGGATCACCGTGCATGCGGTCGTCCGGCGCCTCACGGTGACGGTGGACCGCGGGGCCGTGACGACGCTCGGGGCGGGGAAGACCGCGACGATCAACGTGTACGTCCTGGACACGTCCGGGGCGCCCGTGGCGGGCGCGTCCGTCACGGTCCTGCTGTCACCCTCGGGCGTGGGCGGGCAGCTTTCCCCCGCGACCGGGACCACCGCCGCGAACGGCACGTTCACGACCGCGCTGACCGCGTCCGTGGGCGCGCAGGCGAACTTCCGGATCACCGCCGTCGCGACGGCCGCGGGCTACGAGGACGCGACGGGCTCCACGTCCGTGATCGCGAAGGAGCGGGGCGGGACGCCGGTCGGGAGCGTCCCCGGGCCCGACACGGTCCTGATGGTCGTCCTCGTGGCGGGTGCCGCCTGGCTCTTCGCGCGGTACCAGGTCCGCCGGCGGAAGCAGGAGTGAGTCCCGCCCGGGAGCACGAGAACCTTCATTACGAGCGGGGGCGTTCGGCGCGTCCGTGTCCGAACTCGCGGAGCGTGGGGCCCTGCGCCTGGAGTGGGCCCGGACCCACATGCCCGTCCTCGCGGCCGTGCGGGCGGAGCTCGTGAAGTCGAAGGCCCTCAAAGGCCTGAAGATCGGGATGGCGCTCCACACGGAGGCGAAGACGGGCGTCCTCGCCCTCACGCTGAAGGAGGCGGGCGCGTCCGTCCGGCTCGCGTCCTGCAACCCGCTCTCGACGGACGACTCCGTCGCCGCCGCGCTGAACGAGCGGTTCGGCCTCGAGACGTACGCGAAGAAGTGGGAAACGACGGACCAGTACTACGAGAACCTGAACAAGGTCTTGGACCTCGGGCCGGACCTCGTGGTCGACGACGGGGCGGACCTGATCCACCTCCTCCACACGAAGCGGACCGAGCTCCTCGAGGGGGTCCGCGGCGGGAACGAGGAGACGACGACGGGCGTGATCCGCCTGCGGGCGATGGAGAAGGACGGGAAGCTCGGCTTCCCCGTCATCGACGTGAACGACGCGAAGATGAAGCACTTATTCGACAACCGCTACGGCACGGGCCAGTCCACGATGGACGGGATCATGAACGCGACGAACCTCCTGATCGCGGGGAAGACGTTCGTCGTCGCGGGGTACGGCTGGTGCGGGCGGGGGATCGCGAAGTGCTTCATCTTCGCGTCGTTCACGTCGATGACGGGGAAGCCGAGCTTCCCCT
>DATBXC010000066.1:0-7949 GCA_036514455.1 Thermoplasmata archaeon
ACGATCACCCCGATGGCGTCGTGGGTCAGCCTGGCGGCCCGCCACCGATCGGACGTTCCCGTGCAGGTCCTCGTGAACAAGTCCGACCTCCCGCCGCGGTCCGAGGTCGTCGCAGGCGCCTTGGGTGTCGGCCGCCGCCACGTCGCACCGTGCTACCTGACGAGCGCGAAAACGGGCGACAACGTGCGCGCCGCGTTCGAGGACCTCGCCCTGCGGATCGCGACGCGGGCCGTCGCGGAGATGGACGCCCGGCTCGACCCCGTTTCCCTCGGAATGGTGGTGGAGGCCTCGGCGCGGCCGCGGTCCCTCGCGGACTTCGCCGAGGCCACCGGGCTGTCGGGACACGCCGTCCTGGGCCGCGCGGAGAGTCTCGTCCGCCGCGGGTACCTCCGGGTCGCGTCGATCGACCTCGGCCCGGACGGGCGGCCCGCGGTGGGGTTCTCCGCCACGGGGAAGACGTTCCCGCCCCTCGCGGCGGGGGCCGCGACCCGATCGCCCGAGGGCGGGTGAGCCCCCCAACACACCAAGTTCTCACCACGCGTCCGGCATCCTTAAGCCATCCGTGCGGAATCGATTCCGAGTCGCACGGTCGGGGGAGACCGGGGAGAGAGGGGGACGTTGGCGACGGCATGCAACGCCGAGCTGCGCGTGGGGTACGCCAACGGAGGGGCCGTCCCGCGCGGGACGGCCCCGGTCCCCGGCGTCCGCGGCCCCGGCGACGTCACACTTAACGTCCGCGGCGAGCCAGAGGACGGCAGGGCATTCTTCGGAACCGAGTCGGTGCGGGCCATGCCCGCGCCGTAGTCGGGGACTGGAGGGGGAGGCCTCGGCTCGCCGCGCGACTATTTTCTCCCCGCGGGCGCGATCATACGAGGAGGGCCTGAATCCGGGCGTCGAGGTCCGCCTCCGTCACGATCCCCTCGTGTTTCCACACGATGTGGCCCGTGCGGTCGAGCAGGTACTTCGTCGGGAACGCCGTCGCCTGGTACGTCGTCTGGACCCGCGGCAGGTCCAGCGCGATCGGCCACTCCGCGGGACTCCACTGCCGGGTCCCGCCGGGCGGGAAGCCCTGCATGAACCGCCACGCCTCGAGCCCGCTCTCCGTGCCCAAGCTGCCCCCAATGTCGATGGACAGGAACGCGAGCCCGTGGACCGCGTGGCGGTTGAACACAGACTGCAGCGCGTCCGAGGCCATCTCCCGCTCGCAGCTCTCGCACCGGACGCCCATGAAATCGATGAGCACGACCTGCCCCCGGTGGGCCGCGAGGTTCCACGCGGTGCCGTTCACGTCCACGATCGTGAAGTCGGGCGCGAGCTGGCCCTCCGCGATCCCGATCGCGTCCGGGCCTTGGGCGTTCATGCCGGCGCGGGCCAGGAGGACGCCGAGGACGACCGCGGTCGCCGCGACGAGGACCGCCACGGTCAGGACGGACCGCGGGACGCCGCGGGCCTGGGGATCCCTCTCTCGCACCGCCGGACACCGCCGCCCTTCCCATGGCCGCGCGGCGCACATGAACCTTTGCGTTCGGCGGCGCGCCCGCCGGCAGGGCTTATATCCACGCGGGCGTTCCGCGCCCCCATGGACTCGCAGGCGATCATGGCCCTCGCCCTCGAGCTCGCCCGCCAGAAGGAGGTCCCGCCCGACTCCGGGATCAACGTCCCCGCGAAGGACGCCCGGCGGGCCCTGTTCGGCATCGACGCGGACGCTGGCGACCTCGTCATGGCGAAGCAGCTCGGGTACGACCTGGTGATCAACCACCACCCGACGGGCGGGACCTCGCAGGTCGACTTCCCGGAGGTCCTCCGCAAGCACGGCGTCCTCCTGGAGCGGGCGGGCGTGCCGAAGGCCGCCGCGGACGCGGCCGTGCGCGCGCTCCTCGACGAGCACGGCCCTGCGGCGCACCGCCAGAACTACGACCGCCTGCCGAGCGCCGCGCGGCTCCTGGGCATGCCCCTGATGGCGATCCACAACCCGTGCGACGAGATTGGACGGCGGACGATGGACGAGGCGCTCCAGGCGGGCCTGCCGAAGGGGGCGACCGTGCGGGACGCGGTCGCGGTCCTCGACCGCATGCCGGAGTTCACGAAGGCGCTCACGAAGATCGTCGTGCGGATGGGGGCAGAGTCGAACCCGCTCGGAAAGTGGGTCGTGATCCACGGGGCGGGCACGAACGGGGGCTACCCGGTCGCGAAGGCCGCGTTCGAGAACGGCATCGACACCGTTTTCTACATCCACGTCGATGCCGGGCACCTGCGACGCCTGTGGGACGAGTACGGCCGCGAGGGCCGGAAGAACCTCGTCGTCACGGGCCACATCGCCTCTGACAGCATCGGGATCAACGTCCTGGTCCGGGAGCTGCGGAAGCGAGGCCTCCAAGTCGACTGCTACGGCGGCGTACTGGACGTGTGAACACATTAACTTTTATTTCAATTTGAGATAATAATCGAGCGGAAGACTTAACTATTCATCGCCCTCTCCCGGCGACAGGTTTCTCCATGGCCCCATTCGAGATCATGGTCGTGAGCAACACGCCCCTGACGCCTCTGAAGGACTTGGACGAGGTCTCCCTGATGTTCCTCACCCAGATCGGATACATCCCGAAGGGGTACGACCCGAAGACGGACGCGAGGTCCGTGCGGGACAGCGTGCCGTACCGCCTCTTCGTGGAGTGCTTCCTCGGGCGCGCGGACAAGGGGTGGACCGTGGAGCAGCTCGCCACGAAGCTCCGCACGACGAAGGCGACGATCTACCGGCACATCAACAAGCTCAAGGACATGGACCTCCTCGACGAGGTCGACGTGATGGAGAAGGGGGGACCGAAGAAGGGCTACCGGATCCGGTACGGGAACCTCGCGAAGGCGTGGAACTTCGTCGAGTCGAACGTCGAGATCGCGATGGAGAACTACCGGAAGACCGTGGACCACGTCCAAAAGCTCGCGGAGGCGCGGAGGTAGGGCGATGGCCGAGAACGACTACGTCGTGCTCACGAAGGGCTCTCGCTACCGGATCACCTCGATGGAGACGCGAGACAAGCCCCTCCTCACGCACGGAGTCTTCCGGGGATACGCGGCGGTCGGTCCCGACGACGGGATCTGCTTGGAGCTGGATTCGTCCCATGCGGAACTCGCGGGGAAGGTGCGGATCATCCCGTGCCACATGATCATCGCGATCGACGTCGTCGAGCAGGCCGAGGAGAAGAAGCAGAAGGAGAAGCCGGGCACGATGTACGGGTAGGCCCCGCCAAAGCCTTAACCCGCCCCGCCGCGATGGCGGGCGGATGCCGGTCGAGGTCCTCCACGGCTCCCTCGAGGAGCGGGTCCTGAAGTACCTCCTGGAGACGTACCCGGTCACGGTGAGGCAGCTCGCGCGGGACCTGCGGATTCCGGAGACGCGCCTCGCCCGCACGCTGAAGGCCCTCGCCCTCCAAGGCGTCCTCGAGCTCGAGGAGCTCCCGGGCAAGACGTACGTGCGGCTGCTCCGCCACGACCTCTCCTTCTACGGATACAAGGAGTCCCAGCGGAAGCGGTTCAAGCGCTCCGACGGCAAGCGGAGCGAGTCGAAGGACGTCGAGGGGCCGATGTTCGGATGACCGTGTCGGAGCCCTTCCTCCGGGAGCTGTGGGACCGCCTCGCGAGCGGCGACGTCTCCGGGAAGGCGGACCTGCAGCGGGTGAAGTCGGAGCTGGTCCGCCGCCACCGGATCGTCGGCGTCCCCGCGGATTCCGAGATCCTCGCCCACGCCCCGCCCGCGATGCGGGACTCCCTCGACGACCTCCTCCGCGTGAAGCCCACGCGGTCCGCGAGCGGGGTCGCGGTCGTCTCCGTGATGACGCCGCCCCACCCGTGCCCCCATGGGGTGTGCGTGTACTGCCCGGGCGGGCCGAGGTCCGGGACCCCGCAGTCGTACACGGGGACGGAGCCGGCGGCGCGCCGGGCCGCCCGCCACCGGTTCGACCCGACCGCGCAGACGGCCGCACGGCTCGCGCAGCTCCGGGCGACCGGGCACCGGACGGACAAGATCGACCTCATCGTCCTGGGCGGGACGTTCAGCTCTCTGGACCCCGCCCTCAAGGAGGGCTTCGTGAAGGGATGCTTCGACGGCCTGAACGGGCGCGCCGCGGCGGACCTGGAGGAGGCCCACCGGATCAACGAGACCGCGGCGTCGCGGTGCATCGGCCTCACAATCGAGACGAAGCCGGACTGCTTCCTCGGCCCGGACGTCGAGGAGAGCCTTCGGCTCGGCGTCACGCGCGTCGAGCTCGGGGTCCAGACCACGCACGACGACGTCCTCCGGCTCGTGAACCGCGGCCACACGGACGCGGACACCCGCGCGGCGACGCGGCGGGCGAAGGAGGCGGGGCTGAAGCTCGGGTACCACATGATGCCGGGCCTCCCGGGGAACGACGCGGACCGGGACCTCGAGTCGTTCCGCGCGATCTTCGAAGACCCCGGGTACCGGCCGGACTTCCTGAAGATCTACCCGACCCTCGTCCTGCCGGGTACGGGCCTCCACACGATGTGGGCCCTCGGCCGGTACACGCCGCTGTCCACAGAGGACGCGGTGGAGCTCGTCGCGCGGGTGAAGGCGATCGTCCCGCCCTGGGTCCGGATCCAGCGGATCCAGCGCGAGATCGGGGCGGACGTGATCGAGGGCGGGCCCACGAAGGGGGACCTCCGGGTGCGGGCCCAGCGGCGCCTCGCGGAGACGGGCGGCCGGTGCCGCTGCGTCCGGTGCCGGGAGATCGGCCTCCGGCGCGTCCCGCTCGGGCCCGAGGACGTCCGCCTCCATCGCACAGAGTACGAGGCGTCCGGCGGCATCGAAGTGTTCCTCTCCTTCGAGGACGGCCCCGGGGACGCGCTCGTCGGATACGCGAGGCTCCGGATCGGCCCCGCGGGCGCGTACCTCCGGGAACTGAAGGTGTTCGGCCAGGTCGTGCCCCTCGCGGCGGAGCCGGGGGCGCGGTGGCAGCACCGGGGATACGGAACGCGGCTCGTCGCGGAGTGCGAGCGGATCGCGTCCGAGGAGTCCGGGCGGAGGGAGCTCCTCGTCACGAGCGGCGTGGGAGTGCGGGAGTACTACCGTCGGCTCGGGTACGCGCGGAGGGGGCCGTACATGGCGAAGGCCCTCGAGTGACGCGGGACCCCCGTCCTCACCTCGCCTCCTTGATCCACGCGAGCCGCCGGAGCTTGTTCGCCTCGATTTCGTCCGCGTTCTTGAAACCCGCCTCGACCTCCGCGAGATACTCCACCGCGAGCCGCAGCCCGTCCTTCGTGGGCGCGTTGATGTCCACCCCGGCGCGGGTGAGCTGCTGGCGCACGACGGGCATCCCGCTCTCCATGTCCCCGAACTCCGTGCAGAAGTCGACGATGACTTGGTCCGTGGCGCTCACAAGGGTCAGGGGCCCCTCCTCGTCCTCCCCGCCCTCCCCCGCCTCCGCGGCCTCGGGGAGGGCCACGACGAGCTTGCCGATCGCGAGGAAGGCGGCCTCCACGTTCTCGCCCGTCTTCGCGCTCGAGACGAACGCGGGCATCCCGTGCGCCTTCCCGGCCTCCGCGACCTCCTCGGTCGCCTTCGCCTTCGAGGGGATGAGGTCTACCTTGTTCCCGACGATGAGCATCGGGACGGCGCCCGCGACGGACCGGACCCGCGGAATCCAGTACTCGCCGAGGCTCTCGCGCGTCTCCGGCCGAGTCAGGTCGTACACGAGGAGGACGCCCCGGGCCCCGCGGAACGCGGACTCCTGGATCCCCTTGTAGCCCTTCTGCCCGAGGACGTCCCAGATCATCAGGGACAGGTCCACGGTCCGGTTCCCGAGCTCGAGCCGCAGGTCCCGCTTCGTGACCTTCGTGCCGATCGTCGTGATGTAGTCGTCCGAGAACTTGTCCACGACAAACCGGCGGATGAGGGAGGTCTTCCCGACGCTCGCATCGCCGAGGAGCAGGACCTTCCGCTTGATGAAATCGGGGGACATGCGGGCTTCGCTGGCCTCCCGACGGCGGGGCCGGCGCGGATAGCCCGCTCGGCCGATTTAATGGTTCCCCCGGCGCCGCATCGCGCGGCTCCGGTATTTGCCCGCGATGAGGTCCTGCATGTACCGGTCCGCACCCGTGACCTCCTCCATGTTCCCGTCCCACCGCTCGAGCACAGGGCCGAGCTCCCGCTCGAGGCCGTCAATCGCCGCGCGGATCTGCACGGGGACCCGCTCCAAGTGGGACCCGGAGATCACCGCGGCGACGATCACGTACTTCCCGCGGGTCAGGAGGATCCGGTACTGCCCGAACCTCATCTCGTCGAGCAGGCCTTCCTTCTTCAGGCCCGCCTCGCCGATGAAGCTCTCGTTCACGAAGTTCTGGACCGCGATCAGCATCCCGCTCAGGATGTCGGAGTCGACGTCCGGCTTCAGGCGGCGGGTGTAGTGCTTCACGAGGAGCCCGTCCCGGTGGAGGAGGAACACCTCGTCGATCACGGTCTCGTCGAGGGTGACGAGGTAGAGGCGGAGCGCGACCGCCGCGACGACGATCGCGAGGACGATGCCGAGGGCGATCCAGCCGTACGGGGGGCCCTCAGGGGGCGGGGGCGCGACGTACACGGTCACGTCCGCGTACACCTGGGACCCGCCGACGCGGTTCCCGCGGTCGTCCGTGTAGTTCACGAAGGCGGTCGCCCGCAGGAGCGCGCCCGAGGCGGTCCCGAGCGGGACGGAGATCGTGAGGCTGATTGCGTGGGTCCCGCCGCCGACGTTCGTGAGGTTCCAGATGTACTTCGCCTCCGCGGGGACGCTCGTGTTGTACCCGGGCACCGCCGCGACGAGGGCAATCCCGGACGGGAGCAGGACCTCCGCGGTCACAAGGGCTGAGAGGGCGGGGCGGGAGTTGTTGTAGTACAGGGAGTACCGGACCGTGCCCCCCGGACTGACCGTCTTGCGGTCCGCCACGAGGGCCGCGTCGATCTGGGGCACGGTGAGGGACACGCGCGTCGTCGCGGAGCTCGTGCTCCCGGGCCGACCCTGGCCGTTCGAGTTCGTGTAGTTCAGGACCACGGAGTTCACGAGTCGGGTCCCGTCCGCCAAGGTCGGGAGCGCCCGGACGACGAGGCTCACGAAGTGGACCCCGGGCGCAACGTTGCTCAGCTGCCAGCGCACCGTCGACGACGTGTTGATCACGGGGACGGGGCTCGCGCTCACCACCGTCACGGCGGGGAGGGAGGCGTTCTGCGGGAGGGTGTCGTTGACCCAGACGTCCCGCGCGGCGACCTGGCCCGTGTTGTTGTAGAAGACCTGGTACCCGACCGTCCCGCCGGGCGGGACGGCGAGCGCGTCCGCGAGCTTGAACACCTGGATGTTTGCGGCCGCCACGGTGAACGGCGCGGACGCCCGCACCTCGCCGAGGACCGTCCCGTCGCTGTCCGTGTAGTTCACGAAGACCCGGTTCACGATCGTGGTGCCCGGTGCGAGGGGCGCGGGGATCGTCACGCGGAGGTCCCAGATCCGCGTCCCGGTGCGGAAGTCCGACACCGTGCAGTTCAGCCAGGGCCCGGAGGCGCCCGCGCACGCGGTCCCCTGGCCCAGGGGCGGGAGGACCCGGTCCGGCTGGGTCCCTGGCGGCGCGGAATCGTTCCACCACAGCAGGAGCGCGGCGGAGCTGCCCGTGTTCGATATCGTGACGCGGTACGTGATCGTCGTCGCGCTCGACGACACGACCGACTTCGCGGCCGAGATCACGGGAATCGACACCGTGGACGCGACGGAGGAGCTGCGCATCGGCTGCGGCGCGCCCGTCGAGTTCGTGTACCACAGGGCCGCGGTGTTCAGGAGGGACTGTCCGTCCGTCACCCCGAACCCGACCCGCGCCCGCACCCGGAACGTCGAGGGACCCGCGGGGACGTTCGCGAACCGGAACTGGACGACGTTCCCCGCGAAGGAGCGGCCCAGGAACACGGGCGGGCCGAC
>DATBXC010000067.1:0-16247 GCA_036514455.1 Thermoplasmata archaeon
GCGGGACTTCGACGTGATCACGCTCCTGAGCGAGGCCCACCCGGACTACCCGGACGCGCGCGCCGCCGCGCGGGTGATCGAGGTGATCGACAAGGTCCTCGGCCACACGGAGCTCGACGCCCGCCCCCTGTACGAGGAGGCCGAGCGGATCGAGAACCAGCTGAAGACGATCCAGCACCAGACGGATGCGGCCTCAAAGAAGCCGAGCGGCCCCGTCCGGCCGAGCATGTACGGCTAGCGCGTGCCGGGCCGCACGGAGATCCTCTGCAGCCCGCCCTGCGGCACGGTCTCGAACTGCGTCCCCAGGAACGAGCCGAGGAGCCACATCATCGTGCGGGTGTGCTCCGAGACCTCCCGCACAGGGAATTCCGACGGCCCCGGGGCCATGGCGGCGTACGGGAGGACCTGGTCCGCGGCATGGACGTCGAGGGCCGCCCCGCTCTCGATCTCCGTCAGGAGCCCCGCCGCCGCCTCGTCGCCGACTTTCTCCGCCCGCTTCCCTCGCTCCGCGATCGCGTCCGCGCCGAGGATCGTGACGGGCGTTTCCGCCCAGAGGACGATCGCCCCGCCCGGCCCCACCGCGCGGTCCGGGCCGAGGACTTCCCCATGGATCCGCACATCCATGAACCGCGAGAGCCGCTGCAGGGCCGCCGACTTCATCCGCGTCAGGACGTGCTCCGGAAGGTTCGAGACGTGCGCGCGTCCCCCGATCCGCTCGATGTCCCCGCGCCCCGGGGCCTGCATCGGCCTCCAGGCGGGCGGGTCGCCGACCGTCACGCGCACGAGCCCGCCCCCCCGCGGATAGTACCCTCGCATCGCGACCTCGACCTTCGCCTGCGCGCCCATCCGCCGCAGGAGTCCGAGGAACACATGGCCGAAATAGTCCAGGGGCGGGGACCACGGGACGTCCGTCCCCCCGCGGATTGCGAGCTCGACGTTCCCCGCGGCGAACGCGGCGGGCAGGCAGGCCTGGAGGACGAGGGTGATGGAGCCCGCAGTCCCGACGTCGAACGAGAACGACCCGCCACGGAGCGGTCCCGGATGGAACTCGACCGTGCGGGAACCTATTGCCACGCCCTCCGTTCGCGCGTCACACATCCGCGCCACAGCCTGGATGGCGGTCGCGTGCTGGGCCGCGAGGCCCGGGTTCTTCCGTTTCGCGCGCACGTTCACAATCCTGACGGGCGTCGAAGTCAGCGCGGAGAGGGCCACCGCCATCCGGACGATCTGCCCGCCTCCTTCCCCGTGGGAGCCGTCCACGGTAATCACCGTTGCCTGCGCCTCCGTAGCCATTTCTCGAGTTCCACGGCGAAGAACACGGAACTCCCGATGAGGGTCGCGAGGAGAAGCTCCCCCGCGGTCAGGGGGAGCGTCTTGAAGGCGAGTTGGAAGGTGGGCACGTAGATGACCATGAGCTGCAGGCCGACCGCCAGGAGGACGGCGATGATCAGGTGCCGGTTCCGAAAGAACCCCTCTGTGAACACGGACTTCCGCTCGACGCGGATGGCGAGGACGTGGAACACCTGGAACACCGTGAGGACGTAGAAGGCGAGGGTGCGGGCCTGCCGGTGCTCGGGATCCGCGGGGGTGTTCTGGAGCGACCAGACGAAGAGGGCCAGGGTGCCCACCGTCATGAGGGCCCCCACCCAGGCGATGTGGAATCCGATGCCCCCGCTCAGGACGCCCGCCTTCGGGTCGCGGGGCTTGCGCTCCATCAGCCCCCGCTCCTTCGGCTCCACGGTGAGGGCGAGAGCCGGGAAGCCGTCCGTAATCAGGTTGATCCAGAGGATTTGCAGGGGGAGGAGGGGCAAGGGGAGGAAGAGGACCGAGGCCGTGAAGATCGCCAGGACCTCGCCCGAGTTCGTGCTCAGCATGTACCGGACGAACTTCCGGATGTTGTCGTAGATCCCGCGGCCCTCCTCGACCGCGTGGACGATCGAGGCGAAGTTGTCGTCCAGGAGGACCATATCGGCGCTCTCCTTCGCGACGTCGGTTCCCGTGATCCCCATCGCGACCCCGAGGCCCGCGCGCTTGAGGGCCGGCGCATCGTTCACCCCGTCCCCCGTCATCGCGACGATGTGCCCCTTCCGTTTCCAGGCCTCGACGATCCGCATCTTGTGCTCCGGGGAGACCCGGGCGTAGACCCTGACCCGCTCCACGTCCCGTCCGAGTTCCTCGTCGGAGATTTTGTCGAGCTCCTCGCCCATCAAGGCACGGTCGCCGGGCCCAAGGAGCCCCATCTCCCGCGCGACCGCCATCGCCGTGAGCTTGTGGTCGCCCGTGATCATGACGACCATGATTCCCGCGCGCTTGCACTCTTCAATCGCTTTGATCGCGTCGAGGCGCGGCGCGTCCATCATGCCCGCAAGGCCCAGGAACGTGAGGCCCGCCTCCAATCCCGCCTCCGCGATCGGCGGGACCTCGGACGGGAAGGAGCGGCTCGCGAGGCCGAGGACCCGCAGGGCCCTCGTCGCCATCTCTTGGGACCGGAAGAGATACTGCTTCCGGTCGTAGTCCGTCAGGGGTCTTCGCTCGCCGTCCACGAGATGGTGGGTACACGAGGCGAGGACGCGCTCTGGGGCGCCCTTCACGTACAGGACCTTCGCCCCGAGTTCGGCGAGCGTCAGGTGGCGGCGGTCCTCGGACACCGCGAGGATCTCCCGGAGGGCCTCCGCGGAGACCGGGGCGTGGAGGGTGGACATCATCTTCCGTTCCGAGGTGAACGCAATCTCCGCGACCCGCGGCTGCTCCGACTGCAAAATGTACGCGTCCAATCCCGCCCGCCGCGCCGCGACGGTGAGGGCGCCCTCCGTGGGGTCCCCGTCGACCTGCCAGCGGTCCCCCTCCCGCTTGAGGGTGGCGTCGTTGCACAAAACGCCGCACACGAGGGTCTCGCGAAGGTCCGGACTTCTCTCGAGGTCGACCTCCGCGCCATCCAGGCGGATGTCCCCTGAGGGATCGAACCCCTCCCCGCGGACCTCGTAGATGCGGCCTCCCGCGAGGATCGATCGAACGTTCATCTCGCCTTTCGTGAGGGTCCCCGTCTTGTCCGAGCAGATGACCGTGGCGGCGCCCAAGGCCTCCACCGCGGGAAGCTTCCGGACGAGCGCATGGCGTTTGATCATCCGCTGGAGGCCCAGGGCCAGACAGATTGTCACGACCGCGGGGAGGCCCTCCGGGATTGCGGCGACGGCGAGCCCCACCGCGGTGAGGAAGAGAATCTCGACCTGGTCGGGGTTCTGGAGGAAGCCGATCAGGAAGACGATGCCCGCGGTCGCAAGGACCACCAGGCCGATTTGCTTCCCGAGTCGGTTCAGCTGCCGCTGGAGGGGCGTCTCCTCCTTCGTCTCTTGCTGAACGAGGCCCGCGATCTTTCCCAGCTCCGTGGCCATCCCCGTGGCGACGACGACGGCTCGGCCCCGCCCCCCGTCCACGGTGGTCCCCATGAAGACCATGTTCCGCCGGTCCCCGAGGAACACCTTCCCCGGCAGGGGCCCAACAATCTTGCTCACGGGCGTCGACTCGCCCGTGAGGGACGCCTCGTTCGTGCGCGTGCTCGCGACCTCGAGGAGGCGCGCGTCCGCGGGGACGCGGTCCCCCGCGCCGAGGACGACGATGTCCCCCGGCACCACTTCGCGGGTCGGCACGGAGGCGATCTCGCCGCCGCGGAGGACATGGGCCCTCGGGGCCGCGAGGGCCTTGAGGGCCTGAAGGGACTTCTCTGCGCGATACTCTTGGACGAAGCCCAACGTCGCGTTCAGGATGACGATGACCACGATGAGGCCAGCGTCATAGAGTTCGGTCGCCTCTCCCTTGGCCAGGCCGAGGGCTCCCGAGATGATCGCGGCCGCGATGAGGACGATGACGAGGACGTCTGTGAACTGCTCGAGGAGGATCTTGAGCGGGCTGACTCGTGTGGTCTGGACGAGCTCGTTCGGCCCATGGCGGGCGAGGCGGGCGGTGGCCTCCTGAGGGGTCAACCCCTGGGGGGATCCCCTCAGGCGCTTGAGCACGGCCTCGGCGGGGAGGGCGTGCCAGTCGTCCGCCACGGGCGGACCTATTCACAAACCCTATAAAACGCCTCCGCGGGAACGCCCACGCCGCGACCTTGCCCGCGCGCGTCGTTTTGTCAAAGCGAGGACGGCGCGGCGACAGCAACTATTTGTACGCTCGCTCCGGATTCAGACGTCCGGGATGGGAGAAGCCGTAGGTATCCAGACTGCCCCAGCGGGGACGCTCCTCCCGCCGCGGAGGCCGTGAGCGTGGCCGAGGCCAGCGCCCTGATGTTCGAGATCGGCGTGATCATGCTGATCGCGTTCCTGGGGGCCGCGATCGCCTCGCGGTTCCGCCTCAGCGTGATCATCGGGTACATCGTGGCGGGGATCCTGATCGGCCCGAACCTCCGCCTCTCCCTGTGGGGCGCCTCGTACAACGGCCTGATCACGGACGATGTCTTCATCCAGGACCTCAGCCGGATCGGGCTGATTCTGCTCCTGTTCTTCGTGGGCCTCGAGTTCAGCATCGAGAAGCTGAAGAAGACGAAGAGCGCGGCGGTGATCCTCGCCCTCGTGAACCTGGGCGTGAACATGTTCGCCGGGTTCGTCTTGGGGACGTACCTGGGGTGGCCCCTGATCGACACGATCTTCCTGGCGGGCGTCGTGTCGATGTCGAGCTCCGCGATTACCGCGAAGTCCCTGATCGACCTCCGGCGGCTGAGCAACAACGAGACGGAGTTCCTCCTCGGGATGGTGATCCTCGAGTCGTTCATGGCAATGTTCCTGCTCACGCTCGTGAACGGGCTCGTGATCAGCACGGACCCGCAGCCCGTGAACCCGCTCTACCTCTTCGCGGGCGTCGGGGCGTTCATCGGATTCTTCGCGTTCCTCGCGATCGTCGTGATCCCGCGGGCCGCGCACCTGTTCGAGGGGATCAAGAGCCAGGAACTCTTCGTGCTGTTCGCGCTGGGCATCGTGTTCCTCGCCGCCGCGCTCGCGGAGGCGTTCCGGATCCCCGCGATCATCGGCGCGTTCTTCATCGGGATGACGTTCGCGGACACGAAGCTCGTGACGCGGTTCGAGACGAAGCTCGAACCGATCCGGGACGCGTTCGTGGCGGTGTTCTTCCTCTCCTTCGGGATGCTGATCGACCCCGTGATGTTCCCGATGGTGTTCGTGATCCTCCTGATCGCGATCCCGCTGATCTTCTTGAACGACCTGTTCCTCACCGCGAGCCTCGCGTACTTCATCGGCTTCAGCGGGAGGTCCGCGACCGCGATCGGCACGAGCCTCCTGGGTCGAAACGAGGAGGCGATCCTGTACGCGAGCGTCGGGACCCGCGCGATCCGCTCGAACCCGAACCTCCCGAACGACTACGCGGGCACCCTCCTCACGCCGTTCGCGGGGATCCTGTGCATCGTCATGTCCGCCCTCACGCCGACCCTGATGCGGCGGTCCGACGCGCTCGCGGGCTGGTTCTCCCGCCACCTCCCGAAGTACGTGACGTTCGGCGGGGACCTCGTGAAGCGGACCCTGAAGACGTTCGTCCTCCCGAGCTCCCTTCCCCTGTTCAAGCGGAGCCGGCTCTTCGTCGTCTCCCTCCTCGCGTACCTCGTCTTCGTCGTCGCGATGGCCCTCGTCCCGGGCTGGTGGCATCTCGTGATGGTCGCCGCGGTGCCCGGCGTCGTGTGGGGGATGTGGCGGGTCGCCCTCCGGACGTTCGAGCACCCCTTCCGCCACACGAACTACGGCGTCGCCTCGAGCCTGAGCTCCCAGGCCCTGATCCAGACCCTCGTGATGCGGATCGTCGTCGGGGCCCTCGCGTCCGCGGCGGGCGTGGCCGCGCTGTGGCAGATCTGGTGGCCGTCCACCCTCCTCGTCCTGTACGGGTACTTCCTGTTCGTCGTGTTCACCATGAAGACGTCGTATCGCGCGCTCGTCGTGGGGACGGGCCGGCGGGTGGAGGCGTCGAAGCTCGGCCGGAAGCTCCGCCCCCTGAAGAACGCGTGGGCCCCGCGGCCCGCGAACGGCCGGAAGTGAGTCCGCTCACCGGATGAGCGGGTATGTGAGGTCCGCGATCCACGACTCCGCCCGCATCGTCGTCTCGGGCCCGTGGCCCGGGCACACCCGCGTGTCGGGCGGGATCTCGCGGTACAGCCTCCGGAGGCTCGCCGCCATCTTCGCGGGGCTCCCGCCCTGGATGTCCGTGCGCCCCGACGTCCCCGCCAGGACCGTGTCCCCGGAGAACAGGACGCCCTCGGACGCCGCGCGGAACGATGCGGAGCCCTCCGTGTGGCCGGGCGTGTGGAGCACGACGAGCACGGTCGAGCCGAGCCGGATCTCGCTCCCTTCCTTGAGGAGCAGGTCCGGCTTCACCTGCGGGGTGGGCGCCTCGAGGTACGGGCTCGCGTCCCGCGCGTTCCGGTCGAGGCGGACCGCGTCGACCTCGTGAATCCCGAGCTTCGCACCCGTCGCCTCCTTCAGGGCCGCGTCGTCCGCGGTGTGGTCCGGGTGGCCGTGGGTGTTCAGGATGAACCGAACGGTGGCCCCCGCGAGCTTCAGGGTGGCGAGGATCTTCTTCGCCCCTTGGGCGGGGTCGATCACCGCGGCCTCCAGGCTCCCCTCGTCCACGACGAGATACGCGTTGTTCCTCAGCGGGGGCACGGAGAACGCGGTGACCCGCATCGCGGGCCGAGGAAAGGAGGACGGGTCATAAACCTGCCGAGGGCCTAACGTTTAACCCGCTCCGACGGATGCCCGGCCGGGGGTCGGAGGATGGCCCGGCGCTCGACGACGGCCGCAGTCGCGAAGGTCGCGAAGGAGATTCTGCGGACTCGGTGCGAGGCCCACCCGACGATCGCGGCCACGATGGGGCTGCACCGGTACGACGGGCGTCTGCCGGACTACTCGCCCGGCTCCCTGAAGCGCCGGGCCGCGCGCGTCGCGCGGCAGCTCCGGGCCCTCGAGGCCCTCGAGAGGCGGGGCGGCCTCCCGCCACCCGCGCGGCTCGAGCTCGGCGTGCTCAAGGGGATGCTGATGACGGAGAGGTTCGATCTCCTCGACCTCCGGGAGCCCCACACCCTCCCGCCGTACTTCCTGTACCGCCTGAGCATCGTGAACTATCTCCTGAGAAGCTATGCCCCGCTGGACCGGCGACTGCGGGCGATCGCGAGGATGCAATCCCAGGTCCCCCGGTACCTGCGGGACCTGCGGGCCGCGACGGATCGACGGCTCCCGGAGACGTTCTACGAGATGGGGGAGATGGCGGCCCGGGGGATGGTGGACGCGTACGAGCGGGAGCTCCCGCAGCACCTCGCGAAGGCGTCCCCGGCGGTCCGGCGGCTCGTCGAGCGCACGAACGCCGTCGCGGTGAACGAGCTGAAGATTCTCGCGCACGAGTTCGAGGCGAAGTACAAGCCGCGGGTGAAGCCGTCCTTCGCGCTCGGGCGACGGAAGTACGACCGGATGATTCGGGCGGAGCACCTGGCGCCGGTCCCCGTGGAGCGGCTCCTCGAGGTCGGCGCGGCGGACCTCGCGTCGAACAAGGCCCAGTTCCTCGAGGCCGCGGGAAAGATCGACCCCGCCAAGGCCCCGCAGGAGGTCATGGCCGACATCTCGCAGGACCACCCCCGCGCGGAGACGCTGATCGAGGACACGCGCGCGATGCTCGAGGAGATCCGCCAGTACCTGATCGACCGGGACGTCGTCTCGGTCCCGTCCGAGGAGCGGGCTCGGGTGATCGAGACCCCGCGGTTCTACCGGTTCGCGACCGCCGCGATGAACTCGCCGGGGAGCTTCGAGCGGGTCGCGAAGGAGGCGTTCTACTACGTCACCCCGGTGGAGGACGCGTGGCCCCCGGAGAAGCAGGAGGAGTGGCTCCGCCACCTGAACTACACGAGCCTCCGGAACATCAGCGTGCACGAGTGCTACCCGGGCCACTACGTGCACTTCCTCCACCGCAAGAACGTGGACTCGGCGGTGCGGAAGAGCTACTACTCGTACGCGTTCACGGAGGGCTGGGCCCACTACTGCGAGGAGATGATGGTCGAGCAGGGCTTCGGGGACCTGCGGCTGCGGCTCGCGCAGCTCCAGGACGCGCTCCTTCGGGACTGCCGCTACCTCTCGTCGATCCGGATGCACACGGGCGGGTGGTCGTGGGAGGACGCGACCCGGTTCTTCATGGAGAACGCGTTCCTGGACCGGCTGCCCGCGGAGCGGGAGGCGAAGCGCGGGACGTGGGACCCCGGGTACCTCAACTACACCCTCGGCAAGCTGATGATCAAGAAGCTCCGAGCGGACTGGTTCGACCGCCACCCGGGCGCGAGGTTGCGGGAGTTCCACGACGCGCTCCTGGCCCTTGGGGCCCCGCCGCTCGGCCTCGCGCGGGAGCACATGCTGGGCCCGGGCGCGGGCCCGCCCCTGTAGGCCCCGGCGTCGTTCCCACCTTTGAGAATGGCAACGGAGGAGTCGCCTCCAGAAGAATGCACATTTCGGTGCTCCGAAATCTCTTTACCCGCCCGCACCTTTCCCGCCCACATCGGGAGGAGGCGTCTCCGTGCGGAAGCTGGTCCGGAAGTCCGTCCTCGTGTTCCTCGTCCTCGTGGCCATCGCAATCGTGAGCAGCACGGCGTCCGGCGGGCAGCTCAGGTACAAGCTGGACCTCGTCGGCTCGAACGGCCTGTTTATCGGGTCTCAGACGTCGGACTTGGACATCGACCCGGCCCGCAACGTCGCGTATGTTGGCTCGTACATCGACCACGGGGTGGCCGTCGTGGACATCTCAGACCGGTCGGCCCCCGCCGTCGTGGACGTGCTCTCGACGAAGTACCGCGGGGAGTTCCCGTACAGCTCCGATTCCGCGGACGTCGACCTCAGCCCGGACGGCACCCTCCTCGCGGTGGCGAGCCAGCCCGCGGACTTCGATTCCAGCCACGGCTTCGGCGGCGTCACCCTGTACGACACGACGGACCCGTACCACCCGGTCCAGCTTGCGCAGGTCGCGACGGGAGGGGTCCACGATGTCCAGATCGATCCTGGGTACCCGCGGCGTCCCTACGTGTACGCCGCGAACTTCGAGTCCGACGATCCGGTGCACGCGCACCACGTCAGCATCATCGACGCATCCGACCCGCGGAGCCCGACGATCCTTTCGGACTACGTCTCTCCGGAGCCGCAGGGATGCGTCGTCGTGGGCACCCACACGTGCGACCAGTGGTTCGCTGTGTTCAACAGCGCGCACGACCTCACCCTCCTGATCCACCCGAGGACGGGCCGCGTACTCCTGTACGTGGCGTACTGGGACTCAGGCCTCCGGATCGTGGACGTGACGAGCCCTGCGTCGCCCGTGGAGGTCGGCTCCCTGGACTACACCCCCGCGTTCACGGACAAGGGCCTCGAGGTGGACTGCTGCGCCCACTACGCGCAGCCTACGCCCTCTGGGGACTGGGTTCTCCTCGAGGACGAGGTGGGAATCGGGGAAGCGGGCGGCGTCCACGTCTTGGACGCGCACGCGTGCGACGGCACGGTCTACTGCACTCCGAAGGAGGTATCGTTCTGGTCCCCGCCGGGGGCCGGCACGCAGGCGTCCGCAATCCATGCGACCGTCAACACGGACGGCAAGGTGGAGCCTGGCGGCATCTTCCAGCGGTACTTCTCCCGAGACGTCCACAACCTCGATGTGCAGGAGGACCGGTTCCTTGCCCCCTCGTACAGCAGCGGCGTGTTCCTCGTGGACATGAAAGACAAGACGAACCCCACCGCAATCGCCTTCTGGAGTGGGGCTGCGGGCGTCAAGACCGCGTGCCACGGGAAGAACACGCTGAACGCATGGGGCTATCAGGGGAACTGCTACTTCCAGGGCCGGGAGGTCTGGGGCGCGAAGTTTGGCGACGCCGTGCCGGGCAACCCGCTGGACTACTACATCTACGCGAGCGACTTCTGGCTCGGTTTCCTGACCTTCCGGACCGTGACGCTTTAAGCCCAGAGCGCGGGCGCTAGTGGCCGTACCGCTCCGCAAGGGCGTGCACGGTGTGCTCGTACCGCTCGTGGGCGCCCGCGCCCGTCTCCTCCCGCTCGATCCGGTCGAACTCCGCGGCGAGCTTCGCCATGTCCGCGGCGGGGATCGCCCGGTCCATCAAGGGGAACAGGAGCTCCGTCTCCTTCGCGATGTGCTCCCGGATCAGGCTCGCGTACGTCCTCGCGTTCTTCGCGAACATCCTCGTCGCGGCGGGGTCCCGGGCGTCGACCGTCGGGACCGCCTCCCGCATCCCGCGCACGAGGTGCCGGAACGCCTCGTGGTCCCCGTGGAGCCGGTGCGCGAGGAGCTTCCCCTCCTCGGGGGAGTGGCGTTCGAGGACCGGGAACAGCGCCTTCTCCTCCTTCGCGTGGTGGCACTTGTCCGCGAACCCGACGACAACTTCGAGGGCGGCCTCCAGGTCCTTCGCGGGGACCGGGTGACCCTCGTCCAGGTGCTCCGCGATCCCGTCCAGGACGCCGAGGAGATGCTCGATCACGACGTGCTCTTCCCTGAGGACTTCCGAGGGCTGCATCATGGGGACGCCTTGCGGGTCTACCCGCGTTTCCGACCAGAGGCGGCCGGCCCTCATAGTTGCTCCCGCACAGGTGCGGCGGGCCGCACAGGTTCGGGCCGCGCGCCCGGATGAAGAGTCCATATAGCCGCCCACGTCTCCCCGTCCAGATGACGACCGGGGCCCTGCAGTACTCCTGCCCGAAGTGCGGGAACCCGCTGTTCTTCACGTTCAAGGTCGAGGAGGCGCGGGAGAAGCTCACCCGCAGGATCCACTGCCCCGGGTGCAGCACCCTGTACGTCGCGGACCTGACGATCGGCGAGGGAAAGGAGTAGGCGCGCTCTCCGCCCCCGGGCCGTCCCGCCCGCTAGAAGCTTTATCATGTCCCCGCCGCATCTCGCGGCCCGATGGCCGTCACGGGGGACATGGAGCAGGCCCTCACCGCCCTCTACGGCGAGGACCAGGTCGCCGCGATCATCACGCTGAAGGTGGACACGAAGGAGGCGGACCGGATCGCGACGGAGGTCGCGAAGTTCGACGTGATCCAGGACGTCTTCCTCGTGACCGGGGATACGGACATCGTCGCGAAGGCCCGGTTCGCGAACTACAAGGGGCTGAAGGATTTCGTCCTGAACAGCCTCGCCCCGATCACGGGCGTGAAGGACACCAAAACATTAATGGTCGTGACCACCTACAAGGAGTCCGGAGTCCGGAAGCCCACGGGCTGAGGGTACCGTCGTGGTCGTCGGGAGGAAGGTCGATGGACAAGGAGGAGCGGCTCAAGACGATTCTGGACGTCCTCGACCAGCTCGCGGAGGACACGTCCGTCCCTAGGAACATCCGCCGCGGCGCCACGGAGGCGAAGACCCGCCTCACGAAGAAGGAGGACGCGCTCGACCTCCGGGTGCAGTCCGCGATCATGATCATGGACGACCTCGCGAACGACCCGAACCTCCCGCTCCATGGGCGGACGCAGATCTGGAACATCATCTCCGCACTGGAGACCGTCAAGCCTTAAGCGCGGTTCCCGCGATGCGGGCCGCATGCACGCGGGGGAGCTCCTATTCTGGTTCCTGATCGTCCCGCCATTGGCTATGGCGTTGCCGCCGCCTGGATGCGGTGGACGATTCACCGGGTTGCCGAACGAGAGCTCGGATTCCTGAGGGCGCCGGGGGTCATGTCGAGGTTTCTTGTCTTCCTCGTGCTCCCGACGACACCCATCATCTTCGGGCTCTCGGTGTACACCTTCCTCATCGACGCCCCCGGGAATCCGCTGACGGACCAAGTCATCCGATGGCTCGGGCTCGCGTACGGCGTGGCGGCCATCCTCACCGCGCTGGGCGAGGCGTGGCTCGTCGTCCGCCGGAGGGCGCTCCCGTACCGCGGTCCCGAGTTCACCCGCGTTCTCGTACTGGCCGTGATTCCGGAGACCGTGGTCCTGTTCACTCTGATTGTCGCCATCCAAGCCGCAAGCTTCATCATCAGGGGTCCCACGGAACCCGGATTGTCGCCCCAGGAAGGAGAGGCACTCATCCGAGCCTGTCAGTTCATGATGTTCGGGAGCGTCAGCGCGCCGCTCGCCGCCTTCCTGTCCAATCGGGTCTCGACACTGGAGCAGAAGCCGTTCTCGAGGGCCTTGCTTCTCGAGGTGGTGGGCGAGATCCCGGTGTTCCTCGCACTAATCCTGGCCCTGCAACAGATGACGGGCCTCCGCTAGCCGAGAAAGCTTAATCAACGCCTGCCCGCTTCCGCGGACCCGCGCGGGTGTAGTCTAACGGTAGGACAGAAGCTTCCCAAGCTTCTAACGCGGGTCCGACTCCCGCCACCCGCACTCATGTCTGATTACGCGATCGCGGCCCCGCACTTCCGGCAGAAGGTGTCGTCCTCTTTCAGGGAGGCCCCGCACTTCGCGCACGTCGTGGGCCGCTCGACCTTCACCCCGCACTTCCGGCAGAACGGGTCCCCCGCCAGGAGCTCCGACCCGCAGCTCGCGCACGCCCGGCCCGCGGGGCGGGGAAGCTCGACGGTCGCGGGCACGGGCGCCGACGCGGCGGGCGACCCCGGGGGCACGCCCGGCTCGGCCTCCCCGTCCGCGAGGCGACGGGACTTGGCCGCGAGCTTGAGGGCGCCGTCGAAGTCCTTCCCGTCGAAGCTCTGGCGGGCCGTCGCGAGGACGGCCTCCGCCTCCGGGGTCGCGCGGCCCGCGTCCCGCGCGGCGGTGATCCGCTCCTCCGCGAGGGAGATCGTGAACCTCGCCTGCATGTAGTTCGGCGGGAGCTCCTTCTGGATGTACTCCTTCGTCGTCGCCTCCTCGGCCTCCGAGCCGGCCGTCTTCCGCAGGCGGGAGAGGTCCCCCATCCTGTCGTGGCGGGCCTTCTCCGTCTTGAGCATGGACTTCGCCTTGTCCGTGAGCTCGATCACGACGCGGTAGTTGCGGTTCCGGTACGCGACCTGCGCCTCCTGCACGACGGCGTCGACGTCCGCGGTGACGACGCCCGCGGCAGAGAGGGTGCGGGAGATCGCCTTGCTCGTGAGGATCGCGTTGTGGGCCTGGTCTGGTAGGTCCGAGGCCGAGGCCGCCCGGGCCCGCCGCCCCCGCGACGCCTTCCGGAGGTACTTCAGCTCGATGAACGTGAGGACCCCGAGGACGAGCACGAGGACGATGACCGCGATGACGATGTTGTCCACGATGGGGTCGGCCATGGAGGGCGGACCTTCCCACCGCGGGACCGATTCTTAATGATTTGCCCCCGCGTGTCGCGCCTGATTCCGGTGGGGCCCTACGGCGCGAGGAACTCCGAGGCCCACGCCGGCGAGGCGGGCGGATCGGAATCGAGCATCGCCTTCCACTCTCCATCGGTGAGCCGCGTGAAGCCCTCCACCGCGAATTCGAAATACCGGAAGACCGGCCCCGCCGCGAGGTGCCAAGCGCCATCGGGCGTCTCGTACGCGACCACTGCGTGGCGGAATCGTCCCACCGCCACATGCAGGACGGACGCGGGGGACTCGGGATCCGTCGCCACGTCCGCGATGATTCGAGGATCCCGGGTCTGTTCGGTAATCGTCGCGTTCCGGAGGATCTCCGGCAGCCACCCGAAGTTCCGGATCTCGCCGGTGTAGTCGGACCAAGACCACACGAAGATGCTCCGGATGAACTCGACGTCCTCCTGGGAGAGCGCACGTCCGTCGAGCTCGGACTGCGCGATGGTTGCGAGCCGGGCGTTGATGGACGCGAACTGCCGCCACACGGGGAGGAAACGGCGGACCACGTCCGTCCCCCCATCGAAGTGCGTCTCGAGAATCCATCGGATCTGGTCGGACAGCCACGCCATCCGCCAGAAGAACGCGGGATAGGGCTCGACCCACCCGCCAGGGGTGCTGCAGCTGGCTGCTACCGAGTACGGTTGCTTCGCGTACAGGATTGTGTCGTGCCGGAGTTCGGCCCACGATCCTAGGCCCGTGTTCGCCTTCTCAGCGGCCCATGCCGGCGTTCGCATGAAAGCGGGCGCGCCCACGGGGGGTGGACCTACAACCTCGCGGACGGCGCTCAAGTGCCGAGAGTACGACGTCCGGTTCCAGAACGCCTCCGACTTGTTGCTCACCGCAGACCACTGCTGGCGGAGCTGCGTCTCGTACCCGTAGTAGGTGATCTCCCCCCGGAGCAGGTCGGTCGCCCTCGAGGAGCCGAGGGCCGCCACGACGTCGAGGCCGTTGGGAAGGCCACGTCGCCGGTCTTGGAAGATGGGCACGCGGTCGTACATCACTCCCTGCATGGTTTCCGAGTCCAGGACATACCGTTGCCCCATGAACTGATAGATCTTCGGGAAGGTGAGGGCCGGCTCTCCGGGGAATCGGGGGTCATAAGTGACGATGATCGTGGACAGGATTCGCTGGCGGTAGTACGCGTCGGACGCGAGCTCGGTGCGCAACCGTTCGACGTTCGCCGGGTCCGCGAGGAGGGAGGCGTTGAACGTCCCGAACACCCGGAGGAACGCCCGCCGGAGGTCGTAATGGTTCAGGCTGTCCGATTCGCCGACGAGGCGCGCGGTCGCGTTGTAGATTCGCGTCCACAGACCTCCGCCCCGTGCGGAGGCGTCCGCGGTCGCGGCGATGATCGACGCGGGGACCAGGTCCGTCGCATTCTCCACATCGTACGACGCCCGCCCCAGCCACATCATCGCTCGGAAGTACCGCCTCAGGGCGTCGCTCCGGTCGTAGTGGCCCCTCGGCTTGTACTGCGTCCAGTCGATGTACTCCTCCACGCCGTCCCGGATGTGCGCGAGCTCCATGAGGCGGGCTTCCTCGATCTTGCGAGCGATTTCGCCGGCCTTTGCCTCGATGTCGGATGGGATTTCGGCACCCGTCCCGAGCAGGAGGTTCGGCACCGCGAAGAACACCACCGCCTCGGTCGCCGGTCCCCTCAGGGATTCGGGCAGGGTGTATCGGAGCCACGCCGCCTCGCCGAGGAGCGCGACGCTCATGTTCTCCAGAATCGGTAGGAGGGTCTGCACCTCCAGGTCCTGCACCATCTGGTCGAAGAGCAGGTGATGGACGTGCAGGATCGTGTCCGTCGTGATGAACACGGGCAGGTCCTGGTGCCAGTAGTAGAGGTAGACCTTCTCGATGTCCTCCTGCTCGGGACCGTCGAAGACGACAAATCCATTCTTGCGGAGAAGGGACCATGCCTCGTCCGTCCACGGAAAGGCCCCGGTCATATTGTCCCGGAAGTGGGCGGTCTCATAAGGGACAGATAGGTCGCCGAGGTATTCCGGTCCGGTGACGAAGGCGTCCCAACCGGGCCAGGAGTCGCGCCCGTCGTCCGGGTCGAGGAGCGGGGTCCACTCCGGCGCGGGATCGACGGGAGGGGCGCTCGGGCGGGTCGCGGGCGGGATCACCAGCGGTGGCCCCGTTGGGGGGTCCTCGCGCGGAGCCGGGAAGGTCACGGAGGCCACGAGCAACAGGGCTGCAAGCACCGACACAGCGATTGTAGCCAGCGAGGCTCCCGGCAACGGCCTCCGACCCATCGATTTCCCTCCGTTAGTCCGCGGATATGCTTGTTCCCGCGAATGAAGGTGGCGATTCGGTTGACCGCCGCGTCAACGCGTGAAGGTTCGCTGGTATCTACCCGGGGCATCCCACCGCCGGTGGAACACCAATCGGGTCTCTCCCTCCGGCCCCTCACAGGTCCTCGGGTCAGCCGCCCGCGGGCGCCTGCGGGCAGGCGGGCGGTTTCGCGCGGCGGTACGCGGCGAGGACCTCCGACGCCACGGTCCACGCCTTCAGTGCGTTCGGGTGGAGGGCCACGACGCGCGTGCACAGCTTCCGCACCGGGGACCGGAACGTCCCGTGCGGGAAGGCACCGATCACCGCGACGAGGTCGCCTTGGTGCCGTGCGAATTCCGCACCGAGGTCCACGGCCTCGCCGCCCTCCGCGAACGCCCACGCCTCCCCGCCCACCTTCGCGAGGAGCTGCTCCAGCGTGACCCCGCGGTCCATGTGGAGGAGCGGGTTCTCCTCGGGGACCTCGCCCTTCTCGAACAGGTCCTCGATGAGGCCGACGAACCGCGTGTAGTTCTTCGGGATCCGCGTCTTGGGCGCGAGCTGGATCACCTCGTCGTTGCGCGTGTGGACGAAGAGGCGGAGCCCGCCCTCGACGTTCAGGATCGAGTCGAGCGCGAGGACGAGGACGAGATGGACGATATCCGGCCGGCCGCGGCGTTCCCCC
>DATBXC010000068.1:0-6382 GCA_036514455.1 Thermoplasmata archaeon
GCTTAACACCTTCGCTCCGGCACCGGGCGCCCTCGTAGGACCCCCGACACCAAGCCTGCAGCGTTTACACCCAGGACTACCGGGGTATCTAATCCCGTTTGCGCCCCTGGGCTTCGTCCCTGACCGTCGGATCCGTTCTAGTTGGACGCCTTCGCCACTGGTGGTCCTCTGAGGATTACAGGATTTTACCCCTACCCCCGGAGTACCTCCAACCTCTCCCGGTCCCTAGTCTGGCGGTCTACCCGGAATTCGGAACGTTAAGCGCCCCGATTTACCCAGGCATCTACCAGACCGGCTACGGACGTTTTAGACTCAATAATAATGAGCACCACTCGGGCCGCGGGTATTACCGCGGCGGCTGGCACCCGTCTTACCCGGCCCTTACTTCTCCTGCTTTTTAGGCAGAAGAACAGCGTACACAAAGTGTACGCACTGGGAGTTCCCCCATCGTGGTTTCCCACATTGTGGAGTTTTCGCGACTGCTGCGCCCCGTAGGGCCTGGACTCGTGTCTCAGAGTCCATCTCCGGGCGACTACTCCCATAGCCCGTACCCGTCGAAGCCTAGGGGGTCTGTTAAACCCCCTACAAGCTGATAGGCCGCAGACTCATCCTCAGGCGCCGGAGCTTTCAGCCCGGAAGCGTTCCAGCATCCCGGACCTATGGGGCATTATCCTCAGTTTCCCGAGATTATTCCCCACCTGAGGGCAGATTATCCGCGTGTTACTGAGCCGTCCGCCGAGGTCTTGCACCTCTCGACTCGCATGTCTTAAGCGAACTCCCATAGCGGTGCCCGCCGGCAGGATCAACCGGAGTTAATCCTTGCACACTTGTCATGTTTCGGAAGTGACGTGAAGCTTGCACCTCTTGATGCGTCGAGCGTCGGGTATGAGAGATCACGCGCCGAAGCGCGGGGTTCTCACACCTCCACCGTGTGGGCGACACTAGAACCAGACCCATCACGGTGTCAGGGCCCGCGCCTTGTTGTCGCCCTCCGGCTCGGTCGTGTCACGGCTCGTATTGTCACAGCCATTCTGGCCGAGCCTTCGTACACATACCCGCATGCGCTATTTATGGGTTTCGTCGGGAGCATTCCGCATCGCGCCCGGAGCGGGCGGGGGCCGGTGGACCCGCTCCTCGGGCTCCCCGAGGACCTTCGACGCCACGATCGCGACGGTGCCCGCGACGAGTGCGATGATCGCGAGGAACGCGATCGGGAGGAGCGCGGACGCGAGCCGCGGAATCGAGTAGTACGGCTCGACGAACGAGAAGACCGCCAGAACGGAGAGCGCCACGATCGTCACAAACGTGATCGATGCGAAGAGGATCAGGGTGTAGCCCGCCTTCTCGAGGAGTCCCGCCCGCTCCGGGAGTCCGGCTCCCGCCATCGACGGACCCAACATCGACGTCATGATGAACCCATCGCATCTATCGCGCGAGGGCTTCCAGCGGGAGCAGCACAGGGACGAGCAGGATCGCGAGCTGGACGGGGAGGCCCGCCAGGAACAGGAGCAGGATTGCGATGCTCGTGGTCCCGCGGGCGAGGTTCAGGAGCACCTCGCGGGTCCCCATCACGAGGCCCACCCGGCCCTCGAGGCGGTCCACGACCGCCGCGTTCGCGAACGTCGGCGCGATCGCGAGGACGGCGGACAGGGCCCCGGTCGCGACGCTGAACGCAAGGAGGTTCGGGGCGACGGCGACGGAGACCGCGAGCGGGATCGACAGGGAGACTCCGAGGGCGATGAACCGGCGCCTGCGGCGGGTGCGGTCGGACCGACGTCCGAGGACGACCGCGAGCAGCCCCCCGGTGAGCGCGAACAGCGAGAAGAGGGCGCCGAGTTCGACCTCCCGCTGGACGAACGAGTACGTCACGAGCGGGATCGCCGTCCAGAGGACCCCCTCCGTCCCTCCCTGCGCGAGGTACGCCGCTTTGGCTCCCCGTCCAAGCGCGCGAGGGTCCCACTCGAGGGCGACCCGCTCCCGCGCGTCGCCCCGGACCGCGGCGAGCCCCGCGGCGACGAAGAGGATCCCCGCCCCGATCGCGAACAGGGCGGGCCATCCGAGCACGTTCGCGACGATGCCCCCCAGGAACGGGGCGGGCGCGGTCGCGAGCGCGAACGCGAGCTGGATCCCGGCGAGCTTCACCCCGCGGTCCCGGGCCTTCGTCTCCTCCGTGACGAGGACGTTCCACGGGAGGAAGAACAGCGGGATGTACGCGCCGTACAGGACCGCGAACAGAAGGTAGAGGGGCGGCCCATTTAGGAACGCGAGGGCGAGCTGCATCGCGGCGAGACAGGCGAGCCCCGCGATCATCGTCCGGGTGGCCGGGAGGGTTCGGGCGCGGGTCGTCGCGAAGGAACCGAGCGCCGCGACGAGGGTCGCAACCCCGATCAGGGCCGCAATCGCTGCGGGGTGCAGGCCGTGGGCGCTCGTGAGGAAGACGACCCAGAAGGACCCCGTGAACGAGGAGGCGAACGCGAGGAGGCCGAAGAGGCCAAGGAGTTCGCGGTAGCCGCGCGTCCGGGGGGCCCGCATCCGCTCACAGGTTCCGGAGGGCGCGACGGCGGGAGAAGAGGACGACCAGGAGGCCGATGGCCAGGATTGCGAGATCCACGGGGAGCCCGAGGGACCCGCCCGGGACCGCCATGTCCGGGACCGCGAGGGAGACGAGCCCCGTCGCGAGCTCGAGCACGGCAGGTGGGAGGACCACGGAGAGGAGCCACCGCCGCCGGCGCGCGGGCTCCGGGGACGGCGCCGCGAACCAGCCCGCGAGCACGAGGATCGCCGCGAGCGCGAGGGCGAGGAGGGGCTTCAGGTTGAGCGCCGCGGGTCCTGGGGTCGTCGCCGCCTCGACGGAGACGTTCAGGGACCGCGCGGCCTCGAGGTTGCCGAGGCGGTCCGCGCTCCGGAACTGCACGACGTGCGGACCGGGCTCCGTGAGGTCGATTGCCGACCCTGCATAGCGCGTCCAATTGCCGCTGTCGATGCGGTACTCCGTCCAGTTCACCCCCGAGGCCGCGTCGACGGCGGTCAGGGTGACGAGCTTCCCCACCGTCCCGTTCGAGACCGCCGAGGTCGTCTCGGGCGGGAGGTCGTCCACGAACACGGTCGCGTCCCGCGTCGATTCGACGCCCCCGAGGCGGTCCGTGCTGTTGTAGAAGACGGTGTGCGGCCCCGCCGGCAGCGTGATCGTCGCCCCCGACGCGATCGAGGTCCATGGGCCCGCGTCGACCCGGTACCAGATCGTCGGCGGACCTTCGCCGGTCCGGTCCGTCGCGCCGAACCACAGCGGGGTCGTCGGGAGGATGTACGTGTTGTCCGAGACGACCTTCGGCGAGCCGATCGAAATCACGGTGGACGGGAGGTCGTACACACCGACGACGACGGGTGCGGTGTTGTTCGTTTCGTTCAGCTCCGGGACGATGTCGTCGTAGTCCACCTCGACCCAGAGCAGGTGGGGCCCGATGGCGGGGGAGGACCACGACGCGGACACGATCGAGGAGGTCGCGTTCACCCCGAGCGGGCCCACGGCGAAGACCGCGAACGGGGAGGCCCGCATCGTGTCGTTGTAGAACGCGACGCTGAAGCCCGAGGCGTTCCCCCGCCCCACGTTCCGCACGCGCGCGTCGATCGTGACGGCCCGCCCCACGCTCGCCTTCGGAGGCGCGGCGACGGAGACGGGCGTGAGGTCCGGGAGCGCCCCCGGGTCGTACACCCGCATCCGAAAGACGAACGTGTTGTCCGCCTCGGACGTCTCCCGCAGCACGCTCCCGTAGTCCGCGGTCACGTTCACGAAGTACGTGCCCGACGCGATCGGGGCGGTCCACCGGGCCCGAATCGTCGCGGACTCCTCGCCCGCCGCGGGGGCGGGGATCCCGGGCATGGAGAACGGGACGTCCCCGGTCCCGTTCAGCACGCTCGTGTTGTAGAACGCCGCGGTCGTCGCGCGGGACGCGTTCACGGGGCCCGCGTTGCGGATCCGGGCGGTAAGATTCACGGGGGCGCCGAGCGGCACGTCGACGACCGACGAGACGAAGCCGAGCGCGGCGGGGTCATCGAAGAACACCCACCGTCCCCGGACCTCGAGGGTCGCGTTGCTCGGCGTGAGGTCCGGGCCCTCGACGCGGACCGCGGAGGTCACGAGGTTGTTCGCCTCGTCCGTCTCCGCGTAGCGGTCGCGGGGGTCGACGACCGCGCTCAGCGTGACGGTCGCGGGGATCGCGGGGGGCCCTGGGGTCCAGGAGACGCCCGCGACGACCGGGCTGCCCGGGAGGACCGGCCCCACGGTGGCGGTCCCGATGCACGACCCGCGGCCGCAGTACGCGTCGATCGGGCTGTCCATGACGCCGTCCGCGTCCGTGTCGATGTCCTCCGAGACGAACGTCACGTTCACGGGCGCGTACACGGGGACCGTCGTGGCGACGGAGACCGTCGTGTCGAGCGTCGTCGGGAGCCCGTCGCCCACGGGCAGCGGCGTGATCGAGGGGTCCTGGAGCGTGAGGTCCGGCTTCAGCAGCACCACCGTGGCGGCCCCGAACCCCAGCGACCCGCCCGAGTCCACCTCGACGAGGACGCCGTGGCTCCCCGTGTCCGTGTTCGCGGGGGTGCGGTCGTCGTCCGCGGGCGCGGTCATCGCCAGGCGGAACCCGCCGGTGGCGTTGGTCACCGCGATCGCGGTCGAGTTGAGGAACGGAATCCGGACCGTGGCGGACCTGCCCGCGGCGGAGGTTGTCCCCACGACCTCGACGGGCCCTCCCGGGCCCACCTTCTGCGGGACGAGGCTCACCGCGACGGCGACGGCGGGAGCAGTGGGCGTGTACGACGTGAGGTTCGTCCAAGTGTGCGTGTATTGCGTCGGGCCCGCCACGTCATGGGTCTCGAGGCGGACGTAGTTCGACGCGTTCGGGCCGTACCAGCGGTCCGTGGCCGCGCCACTCACGTCGAGGGAGTGGATTCTGAGGGTCTCAAACGTCCCCGCGGGGACGCTCACGACCTCGGTCCCGTTCGCCCAGGACCGGGCGTCGATGGGCGTGTCCCCCGCGAGGGGTTGGGTGATCACGACGTCCGGGATCGGGGCGGGCAGGTCGACGACGACCCGCACGGAACCCGTCGCGTTGAGAACGGTCCCGACGTGCCAGTTGTCTTGGACCTCGATTGGGAAGTCGAAGTCCTCCTCCGGTGGCCGGCGGATTTCGGTCAGCGATCCGTTCATCGTCATGGGGCGGGGGCCGAAGAGGGGCACTGTCGCGGTGCCGGTGCCCGATAACGTCTGGTTCGTCCTCGCGGTCGCGAGGTCCCCGCGCTCCGCCCAGAGGTATCCCTGGACCGTGGCGGACGCAATCGTGAAGTGGACCGTCGACCCGCTGTTCGGGTCCGTCATGTTCCCCTGGCCCTGGAGGTCCCCCGCCGTCGTGGCGTTGTACAGGTACAGCCACGCGCCGTCCTGGAGGGCCTGGATCCGGGCGGCGACGGTAACCGTGAGGTTCGTCCGCGTGTCCGTCCAGTTCGCGCCGTCGCGCGTGGCGACGTGCGTGAAGAACCGCCACGAGTCGCCGACGAGCCACGTGGGCACGTCCGCGGACGTGAGGGCGGCGGGGCGCGGGTCGGGCGTCCCCTCGCCCGCCGCGGCGGCCGCTAGGGGCAAGACCACGGAAAGGACGAGCACCGCGGCGATCGCCCGCATCATCGCCGGTGCGATGCGGACGGGAGTAAAAGGATTGTTGGTGGTCCCGCCGAATCGCGCCCTCGCGGGGAAAGGCTTTAACGGAACGAGGCGGTAAGCCGCGCCGCGTGCGGGGATGGCCCAGCCCGGTAAGGCGCTGGATTGCTAATCCAGTCCTCGAAAGAGGTCGGGGGTTCAAATCCCCCTCCCCGCGCGTTTCATGTCCGGTCATCATAGGGGGCTGGACGCGCCTCCCGGCTGGGGTGGGCTTTAGATACCCACCGCAGATGGGGTAGGCGTGCTTGCGCCCGGGCCCGTTCGGCGCCCGCTTCTCCTCGCTGCCGCACTGCTCGTACTCGTTGCCGTCGTTGCTTCGTTTCTCGGGTTAATCGCTCTGCCCGCCCCGGGCTCCGAGATGTATGCGTCGTTGCTCGCCGCCGCGGGGATTGCGAGCCTCGTAACCGCGGTCTCGATCGCCCGGCGAGCGGGACGGCTGAGCGGTCTCACGATCTGGGGAGCGGTTACCCTCGTCGCGGGGCAAGTCATCCTCCTCTTGGTCGCTCTAGCATCACCTTCGTCGGCCCGGTGCCCATTTGCCTCCGGGCCCTGCTTCTCCCCGTTCGTCGTTTGCGGCCCTGTCGCTTTGCTGGCCTTGGTGGGTGGAGTCCTGATGTCCGTGGCTCTATTCCGGATGGCCTCGCCCCCGAGGGCGGGTTTCTGGGT
>DATBXC010000069.1:0-9647 GCA_036514455.1 Thermoplasmata archaeon
CTCGAACCGCTCGAGCCACTGCGCGTAGCGGCGGATCTCCTTGAGGCCGTCGAGGAGGGCGGGGTGGGCCCGGCACCGCCGCTCCACGAGCTCCCACAGCTCCCCCGCGCGGATCGCCTGCTGGACCCGCCCGATCTCCGCGAACGAGACGAAGAGGTTGTGCTCCGCAATCGCCTTCTCGTCCCCCTTTAGCTCCGCGAGGTCGTGGTCCGTGCACACGGGGCACTCGCAGTTCACGTACGCGAGCTCGGAGACGTGGCGGGTGCCGTCGATGAACATCATCCGTCCTGCGCGTGCGTACTTCGCGTACGATGCGGAGTCGAACAGGTCGCACCCCAGGAGGACGGCGAGGGCGAAGGTCATCGGGTGGCCCGCCCCGAAGAGGTGGACCGGGAGGGCGGGGCTCAGGCCTTGCTTGGACGCCGCGATCACCCGCACGAGGTCCCGGAAGCGGTACTGCTCCATCAGCGGGACGACGCCGCCGATCGCCGCCACGTCGACGTCGAGCTTCGACAGCTCCTGCGCACACCGCGTCCGTTCCTCCGGGTGGAGCCCGCCCTGGACCGCGCCGACGAGCGCGAACCCCGCCTCGACGCTGGACATCTCCTCCTTGACCTGTACCGCCTCGGCCGCCCGCCGCAGCGTCTCGTCCACGTCCGCCGCGGCCCGGGGCCTGGAGTGCTCCGGCTCCGAGAAGACGTCGAGCATCGTCGCGAGGTCCGACCCGAGGAGGGCCTGGAACTCGACGATCTCGCGGTTCGTGACCTCGACGTCCCCGTAGACGTGCTGCTGGAAGGCTCCCGAGTCCGTCATGATCGGGCCCTCGTACTCGAGGACGTCGTGGACCGTCAGGTCCTCGAAGGACTTCCCCTCCTTCTTCGCGGTCTGGTACAGGATGTACGCGTTCGTGATCACGATCTCCGCGCCGAACTTCTCCGCCATGTCCGCGGGCGGGATCAGGATCTTGTTCGGGTTCACGACGGGCATCAGGGTCGGCGTCTGGACGACGCCGTGGCGGGTCTCGAGGAGGCCGAGGCGGGCGAGCCCGTCGCGGTCGATGACCTCGAACACGCGGGACCATCGCCGGGGCGGGTAAAGGCCTTGCGCCCCGCCCCCGCACTTTCGCGCATCCTCCCGCAACGGTTATCGCGACGGCGGGGCTCCTCCCGACGGTCCGCGTGCTGAAGAACACGTTCATCCACATCCCGTGGGTCGGGTACCCGACGGAGGCGCGCCTCTGGCGGGAGGGCTTCCGGACGTGGGACGACTTCCTGGACGGCGAGCCCCGCCTCCGGGCCGGACGGGAGCGCGCGCGGGCGATCCGCGCGGAGGTCGAGCGGTCGCGGTCCCGCCTCGAGCACGGCGACTACCGGTACTTCGCGCGGCGACTAAGCCCGAGGGACCAGTGGCGGGCCCTCGGGGAGTGGGGCGACCGGGCGATGTACCTGGACATCGAGACGACGGGGCTCCGGAGGAACCGCCACCACGTCACAATCGTGGGCCTCTACGACGGCCGGCGGGTCCGGCACTTCATCGAGGGCGTCGACTTGGAGGAGTTCCCCGCCGCGATCGCGAAGGCCCCGATGCTCGTCACGTTCAACGGCTCCCGCTTCGACCTCCCGTTCATGCAGGCCCGGTGGCCGCAGCTCCGCTTCGAGCAGCTCCACGCGGACCTCCTGTATCCGCTCCACCGCCTCGGGCTGTACGGCGGTCTCAAGGAGATCGAGTCGAAGCTCGGGATCGAGCGGACGGAGGCGACCCGCGACCTCCGCGGGCACGACGCGGTGCGGCTGTGGCGCCGGTTTGAGCGCGGGGACGACGAGGCCCTCGAGGTCCTCCTGGAGTACAACCGCCAGGACGTCGAGAACCTCCGCCCGCTCAAGGACCACGCGTACCGGGCCCTCCGAGCGAAGTTCCTTGGCGAGCCCCCGCCGCAGACGTGGTAATCGCGGAGGCTTATTTGGCGGGGCGGGCTCCCCGTGGCCATGTTGAAGTTCGGGACGGTTGCGGTCGTGGTGAAGACCGAGAAGAAAGCCGCCAAGTGGTACCGGGAGAAGCTCGGGTTCCGGCTCGTGGACCAGTTCCCGCACTGGCACACGGTCTCCCCGCGGGGCTCGAGCGTCCTGATCCACCTCTGCCCGGACTCGAAGCCGGAGAAGGGGAACACGGGCTTCATGTTCGTGACGAAGGACATCGAGAAGGAGGTCGCGGGGCTCAAGAAGAAGGGCGTGCGGATCACGACGCCGATCACGAAGGAGTCGTACGGGACGATGGCGATGTTCGCGGACCCGGACGGGAACGAGTTCTGGATCTTCGAGGAGTAGTCCTCACGGCTCCCGTGACGCGTCCCGGGCGCGTCCCCGCCATTCGTCGGCGGGATACCGCGCCTCGTTCCGCTCCAGCTTGCGGAGGACCGCGTCCGAGAGGTCGATCCCCGCGGCGTTCGCCGCGGACAGGCAGTAGATGACGACGTCCGCGAGCTCCTCCTCCAAGCGGGCCCGCAGCGCCGCGTCCATGGGATCGGAATCGCCCCGCCACTGGAACAGCTCGAGCAGTTCCGCGGCCTCCACGCTGATCGCCTTCGCGAGGTTCGCTGGGCGGTGGTACTTCTCCCAGTCCCGCTCCCGCACGAATGCCGCCACCCGGTCGCGAAGGGCGGACACGGTCGTCGCGTCGTCGGCCATGCCCCGCCATCGGGGGCGGGTGATTTCTCCCTTTCGCGTGGACGTTCCGCGCGCGGCTCACCGCACCTCGGGGCCGCCCCCGCCCGGCCTCGCGGGCGGCGTCGTCGGTCCGGTCGGCGGGCCGCGCAGATCCTTCGGCGCGCTCACGACCCGGATCACGACCTGCGTGGAGACGGTGTAGACGGGGTTCCCGGCGGGGTCGTGCTCGCCCTCGAGGCGCATGGCCCCGGTGACGAGCGTCCGGACCTTCAGCACGGTGCCGTCCGAGAGGTCGTACGTGACCCACGGTTCGCTCTTCGCCTCGAAGTCGATGTTCACCGCATCGACCTCCCGGTGCGAGATGGGGGAGACGACTTTGACCATGGCCGACGGCACGCCCGCCACCTCTAAAAGGATTCGCCGCGCCCGGCGGGGACGGCTGCGACGCGGATTAGCCGCCGCTGACCGCGCGCGTGACCTCGAACTTCCCTTCGTCGAACGCGAGCGCGTAGAATCCGGTCTCGTGCTTCGTGCTCCGCATCTTCACGCACCGGACCCGCCGCTGGACGTAGAGGTCGCTCGTCGGATGGAGCCCGAGGTGGAGGATCCCGTCCGCGAGGTACGCCTCCTCGTCGTACCGCCCTCCGACGGGGCTCTCCATGGACGTTTCCGAGATGATCAGGGACGTCGTCCCGAGGTCCCGCAGCCACTCGAACAGGTAGTACAGCTCCGTCCTCCGGTCCTGGAACTTCGCCATCGTCTCCAGCACGTCGAGGGAGTCGAGGACGAGGAGGCTGATCTTCTCGGACTTCATGAAGTTCGAGGCGTACATCTTGAACAGCTCGATCCATGTCCCCCGGGCCTGCAGGAAGTTCAGGTTCTTGCGGACCGTGCCCATGTCCAGGACGGAGAGGTTCTTGTACGCCTTCTCGTCCGTCATCCCGAGCTCGTGCATGTGCTCCAGGAGGATGCCCCGGCTCTGCTCGAGCGTGAAGTACGCGGACTTGCGCCCCTCCTGGAGGGCGTTGTTGTACAGGATGCTGAAGGTGAGGGAGGACTTCATCGTCCCCGGGGCGCCCGAGACGAGGGTCACGTAGCCTTCGGGGATGCCGCCGTTCAGGGCGTCGTCGAACCCCCGGACGTACGTCTTCACGCGGGAGACGACCATCGCATCACGTTCCGACGGCTGGACGGAGAACCTCGTCCCATAATGGCTTTTCGGCCAGAGTCCGCGTTCTGATTCCAGTGCCCGCGCCGGGGGAGAAGATTTAAGCCGCGCCCCTCGCTCGAAGGCTGCCGTGCTCGACTCCCTCCAGCTCGTCCTCGCCCTCGTCCTCCTGTTCTTCCTCCCCGGGTGGACCCTCGTGAACGCGGTCTTCCCCCGGAAGGGGGAGCTCGACCGGGAGTACGACGCCCTGCTCCGGATCACCCTCGGGATCGTGATGAGCATCGTCGTCGTGATCCTGTACGGCTTCGGGCTGAACAGCCTCGGGGTGGCCCCGAGCGGGTTCGGGTACTTCACCGCGTCGAACCTCTGGGCGGGCCTGGGCGCCCTCGTCGCCGCGTTCTTCGCCCTCGGCTGGTGGCGGGGGGCGTACCCCGTCCTCGGGCGGCTCCACCCGAGGCTCGCGCGGGAGCCCCCGCCGGAGCGGAACAGCATGACCGCGGAGCTCGAGAAGGACCGCACGGCGCTCGGCAAGCTCCGGGAGCTCGCGACGGAGCGGGAGAAGCTCCGCCGACGGATCAAGGACTACGAGCGCCGGATCTCCCTGCACAGCGGGGACGCGAAGGCCCACTACACCCGCCAGCGGGACGAGACGAGGGCCCGCCTCCGGGAGGTCGACGGGGAGCTGAAGCGGCTCGAGAAGGCGCGTGCGGAGGAGCTGTACGGCGCATGACGACCGTGCGGGCGAGGCCCGGCCCCATGGAGTACAAGCTCGTCGTCGTGGTCCGCGAGGACATCGGCCTCTCGAAGGGCAAGATGGCGGTGCAGGTCGCGCACGCCGCGGTCACCGCGGCCCTGGAGGCGAAGGCGGCCCACCCGAAGTGGTTCCACGCATGGATCGACGAGGGCCAGAAGAAGGTCGTCGTGCGGGCGCCCGACCTCGAGGCCCTGAAGACGCTCCAGAGGCAAGCGGTCGCCCTCCGGCTCCCGACGGCCCTGATCGAAGATGCGGGGCTCACGGAACTCCCGCCGGGCACGACGACGTGCCTCGGGGTCGGACCGGGACCGAACCACCTCGTCGACCAGGTCACGGGCCCCCTGAAGCTGGTCTAGCATGAAGGCCCAGGCGCGGATCCTCGGGGTCGACGACGGGCCCTTCCAGTTCTCGGACGAGTTCGTTCCCGTCGTCGGCGTCGTCGTGCGCGCGCCGAGCTACGTCGAGGCCGTGCTGACGACGCGCGTCCACGTGGACGGGACGGACGCAACGGCGGTGCTCGCCGATGCGATCCTCCACTCCCGATACCACGAGGGCCTGGGCCTCGTCCTCCTGGACGGGGCGGCCCTGGGCGGGTTCAACGTGGTCGACGTCGAGGCGCTCAGCGCGTCAACGGATATCCCCGTCGCGACGATCACCCGCCGCAAGCCAGACCCCGTTGCGATCGAGAAGGCCCTCCGGGGCCGCTTCGCGGACTGGGAGCGCCGCCTGGAGATCCTCCGGCGCCGGCCGCTCCTTCGGATTGAGACGGAGCACAAGCCCCTGTACGCGACGGTGGCGGGGATGGAGCCCCACGAGCTCAAGGACGCGGTGCGCCGCTGCACGGTGCGCGGGGCCCTCCCGGAGCCGATCCGGATCGCCCACCTCGTCGCGACCGCGATCGTGCGGGGCGAGTCGAAGGGGGACGCCTAGCGGATCGGGAACCGGAGGATCGCGCCGAGCCCGCCCAGGCCCTCGAGCTTCTTCCCCGCCTCGTGGCGGGAGCCGACGACGACCGCCTTCCCGCGGGCGGACTCGACCCGCCGGATCAGGTCCTCGACCGCGAGGTCCCGGACCTGCGTGTCCGTCACGAGGAGGGTCTCCACGGCCCCCGCCTCCACCGCGGTCCGCGTCTCGTCGGGGCCGTACGCGAAGAGCCCGCCCTTCGCAATCTCCTCCAGGAGCCGCTCGACGAGCCGGGTCTCTTGGGCGACGCGCGTCTCCTCGAGGATCTTCGCGCCGAGGCCCCCCCGCATCGCCTCCTGGATCCCCGCCATCCCGCCCTGGCTCGTGCCGTGGAGCCGCAGCATCGGGTGGATCTCGGGCCGGCGCTCCCGCACGAACTTCGCGAAGTCCTCCCGCTCGAAACCGGGCCCCACGACGAGCAGGGCGGTCCCCAGGTCCATCGACGCGAGCTTCGCGAGGACCTCCTCGAAGTACGCGGTCCGCGTCTCGGCCCCCGGGTACATCTTGCCCTGGCGCTCCGCGCGGATCACCGCGACCTCCCGAATCCCCATCTGCCGCATCTCCGCGATGAGCGCCTCCTCGTCGTCGATCGCGAGGACCGTGACGAGGGGCTTCACCGTCGCCGCGACCGCCTCCTCGATCCGGCGCAGGTGGTGCTCCCGCCAGTCCTTGACGATCGTGAGGTCGTCGTCCACGGCGACGTTCAGCGTGTGGTGGCGGCCCAGGTCCTGCGGCCCCTCCTCGATCAGCCCCGTGATGCGGAGCCGGTCCGCGAAGTCCGCGTACTCGACGTGGTCCACCCGGATCCCGAGCTTCACCCGGACCTTCTCCCCCCGCTCCGGGCGGACCTTGTCCGTGGCCGCCTCCTCGCGGCGGTACGTGAACGCCCGCACGAGGTCTCCCGGTTCGACGAGGTTGTGGAGGTGCCACAGGTCGTCCGGGTTCTGGACCTTCAGGCGGATCTCCCCCGTCTTCCGGTCCTGGTGGAGGACGCGCATCGTCCGTCGATGGGGCGCCGCTTATTTCTGGATATCGCGGTCAGGGCCAGAAGAGCCACGCGAGGACGAGGAGGGCCGCGACCGCCATCACAACGAGGAAGAACCAGCCCATGGCGGGAGGCTGCGCGACCTTCGGGGCTCCGGAGGGGACCGGCTCGTGCGCCTCGCCTCTCGGCGAGTAGTGCGCAAAGAACTTGTCCGCGGCGCCGCCAAGCGGGGCGACGGCCTCCCTTCGTTCGCCTCTCATCGACCTCTCAGGGGCGCATGTTAACCTCAAGCACGCCGTAGGCAGTGTTCATTCCACGCGGACCTGCCCCCGAGCGCTCTTCCCTCGTGCGACCCGGTCCATGGCATCGGGTTTTCGGGCTGCCGAAACCATCAAATAAACAGTGGAACCATGCGGGGGGGCGGCGGCGAATCCGCCATCGGAGGGGCTAATCATGGAAACAGGTCAGAGCGAATCGCGCGCGGGGGGACGCAGACTGCGGATCTTCCGTCTCTCTGTCGCAGCGGTTCTGGTGGCCGCGTTCTTTGTGTATCCCGCGAGCGCCGTCGCAAGCGCGGACCGCGGGTCGTGGAACAACTGGCACGTGCACGACGGGACTGCGGTGCCGTACACTGATGCGAGCGGTCTCACCCACCGTGGCGCTGTGTTCTTCCCGGCGATCTTCACGGGTGGAAACGTGGCCGCGTATGTCGCAGACCCGTCCTTGTGGGCGTACTGCACCGACGCGACCGACAAGGCGCTCGTAGGCGGAGACGGTGGCGCAAAGAGCGCCGCGGGCCACTGCGAGAACGTTCTGAACATCATCCACCTGCAGGGCATCGCCACCGGGGAACCGGCGCCGGCAGGCTGGTCAGTGGCAACGACGGGCGGCGGCTTCACGGTATACTATCTCCTCACACCGCGTTGACAACTGTCGGTGACGAGGGGGCCACTGCCTCCCCTCCCCCCGGGGGGTGGATTTGGATCACGGGTTGCCCCTTCGCGTGCGGCAGCTACCGCCAGAGCAGGAACATCAGAATAAGGAGCACGAAGCCGATTCCGAGGATTAAGAGGATGAACCAACCCATCGCGGGGGTTGTGGTACCCCCGGGGCCCCAGGCGGGACGGGCTCGGGTGCGGGCTCGGTGGGGAGCGTCAGCGCGACCGGTTGGTCCATCACAGGGGCCAGCGGGACGGCGGGCTCGGAGCGGCGGGATGTCACGGGCCGCGCGTGGCGCGGGGCGGATTGAAGGTTCCGCATGGAGAGTCCAAACTCGGGGGTGAGAAGGACGGAAAGCGGGCAGGCAATCCCCGCGGGTGCGGGGCACGTCCTGGCGAGCGCCGCCCTAAAGTTCCGGTTTCGGAGGCCGACCGTGTAGGTCGCTGGCAGAGCGGACTTATCTCTACCCGCTTTCCGGCGTCTCGATCCCGCGAGACCCGGATAAAGGAAGCGACCCGGGAATCGCGAATGGGAATCGGACAGGGGAATGTCCTAGCTCAGCGCATGACCCCGTGCCCGATCAGCCGCCACTTCCCACCGATCCGGCGGCTCACCGCGAGCCGCTGGCCGGGGTCCGCGGCCACGGGGATCTTCAGGGTCATGTCCGCGAGGTTCTCCCGCGCGCTCAAGACGATGCCCACGGTCGTCGCGGTGCCGATGCTGATCATCAGCGGCTCGCCGGTCTTGATCGGCTCGACCTTGAGGTCCTCTTCGGTCCCGACGACCCGCTCGAGCAGATGGATCTCGACGCTGATTTTCAGCAGCACGGAGGGAAGGGTGCCCGGCGGGCCGACGACCCGCCCCACGAGCGAGTCGGACTTCGTGAGCACCGGGTCGAGGTTCGTGCCGACCGCGATGAGCCCGCCGGGCCGGACCTCCTTCCGCGCGTGCCCGCCCGTGTGGAGGGAGCGCACCGACGTCGTGAGGTTCACCCACTCTATCTTGCCCGCGGTCGTCGCCTGCCTCCCCGGCCCGATCTCGACCTCGTCGCCGACCTTCAGGCGTCCCTGGAGGAGCGTCCCGCCCACGACCCCGCCCATGAGCTTCTCCGGCGGGCTCCCGGGCTGGTTCACGTCGAACGAGCGGGCGACGTAGAGCTTCGCGGGCTTCTTCTCGTCGAACTGCCGGGACGGGATCACCCGCTCGATCGTCTCGATCAGGGTGTCGACGTTCACCTCGTGGTGCGCGGACATCGGGATGATCGGCGCGTTCTCCGCGATCGTCCCCTTCACGAACGCCTCGATCTCGCGGAGGTTCGCCTTCGCCTGCTCCTCGCTCACGATGTCGATCTTGTTCTGGACGATGATGATCTTGTCGACCCCGATGATGCTGAGGGCCATCAGGTGCTCCTTCGTCTGGGGCTGCGGGACGGACTCATTCGCGGCGATCACGAGCAGCGCCCCATCCATGATCGCGGCCCCGCTCAGCATCGTCGCCATCAGAGTCTCGTGGCCGGGCGAGTCCACGAAGCTCACGGCCCGCAGAAGCTCCGCCTTCGACCCGCACTGTTTGCACGTCTCGCTGATCCCGTAGCTCTGCGGGCGCTCGCACTTCGGGCACTTGTAGAACGCGGTGTCGGCGTAGCCGAGGCGGATCGAGATGCCGCGCTTGATCTCCTCGGAGTGGCGATCCGTCGACTCCCCCGTGAGGAGCTTCACGATCGCGGTCTTGCCGTGGTCGACCTGGCCGACGGTGCCGATGTTCACGGACGGCTGCGCGGGGACCTTCACGAGGGATACACCAAGGGCGGGGACGCTCTAACGGGAGGTTCGATAAAAGGGTTTGCGGCGCGCGCCGTCACTTCTTCTCCGTGAACGCGTCCTCGATGGTCTTCGGCCCGCGGACCGTGATCTTGAGGTTCAGCTGGAGCGTGTCCGGGGAGATCGTGTTCCCGCGGACCGTCTTCTTCTTCCGCATCCCCGACCGGGGAGGGTGGAACCCGACCCCGCCCGACAGCAGGATGCGCCGCCTCCGCGGGCCGGGGAGGTCCCGCCGCATCGGGAACCCGTCCTTGTCGCTCCCGCCCGTGATCGCGAGCTTGTACCCTGGAAGGCCCACGAACAGTCCATCGATCTCCTCGCCGAGCTTGCGGCCCACGAGGGCGTTCGCGAACTG
>DATBXC010000070.1:0-4003 GCA_036514455.1 Thermoplasmata archaeon
CACAACTCGATGGACGGCGTCCGGCCCGCCCTCGAGGCCGCGAAGGACCTCGACGGCTTCGTCGTGATCCCCGCCATGGAGGTCTCCACCGCGGAGGGCCACGTCCTCGCGTACGGGATCGCGTCCCCGGTCCCCCGGGACCGGAGCGCGGCGGAGACGGTGGAGCGGATCGTCGCGCAGGGCGGGGTCGCCGTCGCCGCGCACCCGTACCGGTTCTGGTCCGGCCTGGGCGAGTCCGCGACGCTCTCCGCGAGGTTCGCGGCGTACGAGGTCCACAACGCGCGCACCCTGCGGCGGGGGAACGAGCGCGCGTCCGCCCTCGCGGACCGGCAGGGCGCGGGGCGCACCGGCGGGAGCGACTCCCACTTCCTCCACGAGCTCGGGCGCGGGGTCACGTCCGTGGACCGCGGCGGGACGACCGTGGACGACGTGCTCCAGGCGCTCGCGTCCCGGAAAACGCTCGGAGTGGGCCTACACCGCGGCCCGAGGGAGACCGCGGTGTACGTGACGAAGTGCGTCGGAGAATGGGTGCTGCGGGGGATGCGGCGGATCTAGAGGTACTCCTCGACCCGCTTCGAGAACCGCTCGAGCGCGCCCTTGATCGAGCCGACGTCCGCGTCCTTCCGCGTCCTCAGCACGAAGATCGCCTTCGGCCCGTCGTTCACGACGACGATCCGGCTCGACTCCAGGTTCAGCACGACCGTGTCGATGCGGTCCTTCAGCTCCGAGGTCGCCGTCTCCGCGGCCCCGAGGAGGATCGCGAACATCGCGACGAACGTGTCCTGGAACACGCCCTCCGGGACGGAGCCCGCGATGTACATCCCGCTGCGGGACACGAGCACCGCGTCGTGGACGCCGTCGATCGCCTCGACTTCCTTCAGGATCGCTTCCAGTGCGGCAACATCGGCCATGGACGGGTCCCCGGACCTCTCCCTGCGCGCCCGATTCCAGGCCGCTATCCTAGGGCGTTGACATAAAGGTTCCGACGCGGCGCTCGTGCCGAAACACGTCGGCGGCGGTGCGGGTCACCGGAGCTTGCGGAGGATCTCCGCCATCGCGACCGCCGCGTCCACCGCGCGCGCCGCGTTCCGGATCCGCCGGGCAGCGACCTTCGCGCTCATCCCGGGGCCCGTGATCCCGAGCCCGATCGGCTTGCCCGTCTCGAGCTCGAGGTCGAGGAGCCTCCCCGCGACCGCGTGCGCGATCAGCTCGTCGTGCTTCGTCTGCCCCTTGATCACCGCCCCGATCGCGACCGCGCCGTCGACGTCCCTTCGGGCGAGGAGGCGCTTCAGGGCGAGCGGGATCTCGAACGTCCCCGGGACCCGCACGACCTCGACGACCTCGGCGCCGAGCTCCTTCGCCCGCGCGAGGGCCCGGGCCACCATCTTGTCCGTCACGTCCGCGTTGAACGCCGCCGCGACGACCGCGAGCCTCACGGTCCCTTCACCCGCAGCGGGCCCGCGTCCGGGAAGCCCTCGCGCTGCCCCGTCCCCGCCCGCTTCCGGATCTCCTCGGGCCGGAACAGGAGGTCGTAGCAGTTCGCCGCGTGCTCCCGCGTGCGGCGGTTGAACAGGAACGCGAGCTCGATCTCGTCCTTCGCCTCGTCCTCGTGGACCATCACGCCGAGGATGTGCTTCCCCGTGAGGGCCTGCACCATCTGGAGGCCGAAGTCCGCGGCGAGCGCGCAATCCTTGTCGACGGCCTGGCGCCCGACCATCCCGAGGGCCATCGCGATGTCGCACTTCTGCTCGTCGAACAGGACCTTGCACGCGGCGGGGAGGTCCTTGATCCCGGGCACCGTGTACCGGACGATCGTGAATCCGCCGCCCTGCTTCTTCAGCTCGTCCGCCGCGGCCGCCGCCATGTCGTACCGCGCGAAGCTCGTGTCCGCGATCCCGATTCGCTTCATCCCTCCACCAACCCCCGCGATCCGGCTACTTCATTTCGCCCTCGACGGCCCGGAGCTTCTCCTGGAGGGCGAGCCAGTCCGCCACCCGCCGCACGATCTTCCGCGTCCCGTCGATGTCCCCCTCGAACTTCGGGAGGCGGACGACCCGCGTGTGCGGGAGGCCGCGCTTCCGGCACTCCTCCCGGATCCGCGCCTCGTCGTGGACCTGGTCGTATCCCAAGGCGATCACGTCCGGCTTGATCTCCTCGAGGATCTCGAAGATGTCTCCCTCGCGGCCCAGGACCGCGCGGTCCACGGGCTTCAGGGCGGCGACCATCTCCACGCGGCTCGACTCGGCCGTGATCGGCGCGTGCTTGAACCGCTTCGCGGTGGAGTCCCTCGCCACGACCACGACGAGCTCGTCCCCCAGGGCCTTCGCTTCCCGCAGGAAGGAGACGTGCCCGGGGTGCAGCAGATCGAACACGCCCGTCGCCATTACCCGGACCATGCGCGCCACGCCTCGATGACGTCCTGTCCTTCGAGGAAGACGAGATTCTTCGCCTCTGCATATTCCTTTGCGTCCTCCTTCGACAGGGCGCGCCCGTCGTCCGCCATCATCTCGCAGATCGTCGCGGACGGGATCAGGCCCGCCATCGTCACGAGCGCGGTCGTCAGCTCCGTGTGTCCCCGCCTTCGCGCCACGAGGCCGTCCGCGGCGTTCAGCAGGGGCACGTGGCCCGGGGAGCGGAACTCGCGGCCGAGCGCCTCCAGGGCCCAGCCGTTCTCGTGGCGGAGCGCCTCTGCCACCATCTGGGCGAACCGGGAGATCGTGAGCGCGCGGTCGCGGTCCGTGACCCCCGTGCGGGTGTCGCGGTGGTTGATTGTAATCGAGAAGGGCGAGGCGACCGCGTCGTACGGGGCCGACGTCGCCACGGTTCCGGCGAGGACGGGGTGGAGCGCGGCGGCCTCGCCGAGGAGCTGGGACAGGAACGGCAGCCCCATCCGATCCCGGGCCTCGGAGGGCACGGTCGTGCAAATCAGCCCGCCCGCCTCCTTCCGCAGGGTGCGGACGGCGGCGGGCGTCACGAATTCGGAGGCGATCGCCATGTCCGTCTCCTCCTCCCGGCCGTCCGCGTCGTACAGGAGGACGGGCTCGCCCCGCCGCAGGGCCTCGATCGCCCGCTGCACGGATGCCTTCACGGTCTCCTGCACGGGTCCGTCGATACGAGGGGCGTATATTAAGTTTCTAGTAAATACCCGTTTTTTGGTAATCATCGCACGTCGGCGGGGGCGGGGCGGGAATCCTTATGGCCGCGCCGCGATTCGGACGCGCCCCGATGCTCGAGCCCGCGGCGATCCGGAAGGTGGACCGGTCCGGGATGACTGACATCGTCCTGTCCCTCCCAGAGCAGCTGCTCGTGGGCTACCGGGCCGCGCAGACCCGACACCTCGAGGCGGGGGACGCGGACCGCGTGTACATCGCCGGGATGGGCGGCTCCGCAATCGCGGGGGACATCTTCGCCTCGTGGGCCTCGGACGCGAGCAAGGTCCGCATGGAGGTCGTGCGCGGGTACTCGCTGCCCGGCGCGGCCCGCAAGGAGGACCTCCTGATCGCGGTGAGCTACTCCGGGGACACAGAGGAGACGCTGAGCGCGTACGAGTCCGCGGCGAGGAAGGGCTGCCGCGCCGTCGCGATCACGTCCGGCGGGGAACTCGAGCGACGGTGCCGGGCCCGCGGGGACCACGTCGTGAAGGTCCCGCCCGGACTCCCGCCCCGCGGCGCGTTCGGGTACCTGTTCGGCGCGCTCCCCGCCGTGCTCGAGGGCTGGGTGTACGGGAACCTCGGGGGCGACCTGCGGCGGGCGACGACCCGCCTCGAGATCCTGCGGAAGGAGCTCGGCCCGGAGGTCCCGACGAAGTCGAACCCCGCCAAGGCCCTCGCGCTGAAGCTCCGGAACCGGACGCCGATCGTGTACGGCTCCCCGCCCTTCGGGCCCGTCGCGACCCGGTGGAAGACGCAGTTCAACGAGAACGCGGAGGTCCTCGCGTGGGCCTCGACGTTCCCGGAGGCGGACCACAACGAGATCGTGGGCTGGTGCGGGGACCCGGCCGCGA
>DATBXC010000071.1:0-10755 GCA_036514455.1 Thermoplasmata archaeon
TGGAACGGCGGGAAGGACCGGAAGGGCGCGGGGTACACGGAGGTCTCCCTCCTGTTCGACAACTCGGACCGGGGGATCCCGGTCGAGGCGGACGAGGTGAAGCTGACCCGGTACGTGGCCCTGTCCCCGTCCGTCTCGGACGGCTACAACTCGTACTTCTACATCAACGACCGCAAGTCCACCCTGGACGAGTTCGACTCCCTCCTCGCGCACGCGCGGATCAGCGCGGAGGGCTACAACCTGGTCCAGCAGGGGGACATCCAGAAGATCGTGTCGATGACGGACGTGGACCGGCGGCGACTCCTGGACAGCATCGCCGGGATCACGAAGTTCGACGACGATATCGCCCAGGCGGACACGAAGCGGAGGCAGACGGAGGAGAACCTGGGGCGGATCCAGATCATCCTGGACGAGATCAAGAAGCAGCTCCACCAGCTGTCCGCGGACCGCGAGGGCGCGCTCAAGTTCCGGGAGCTGAACGACCGGCTCAACCTCGCAAAGGCCCAGCTCGTGTACAAGAACCGGGAGATCATCGAGCAGGAGATCCTCGGGACGAAGCAGCAGCTCGCGAAGTACGAGGCGGAGAAGGAGAAGCTGCTGAAGGAGAAGGCGAGAATCGAGGCCCAGCTGAAGGACGCGGAGGCCCGCCTGGCCGGCCTCGAGTCGCAGATCGCGGAGCGGGGCGGCGAGGAGGCGAAGCAGCTCAAGGAGAAGCTCGACGGCCTACGGATTGAGCGGGCCCGCGCGACGGACGGCACCGCGACGAGCGCGGACGAGGTGAAGCGCCTCAAGGCGGAGGTCGCGGACGCGCAGCGGGAGCGGGCGAAGGTCGCGAAGGAGCTGGAGGCCCTGCAGAAGGAGCGGGCGTCCGTCGACGCGTCCCTCGGGGACCTGGAGGCCCAGCTCAAGGCGGCGGAGGCGGACCTGAAGGCGCTCGACGACGCCGCTTCGAAGTCCGATTCCAAGGTCCTCCAGATCCAGAAAGATGTCCTCTCCCTGACGAAGCGGGCCGACGAGGGGGAGGAGAAGGTCCGGGCCCTCGTCCTCGAGGGGGACCGGGCGAAGGAGTCCCTCGAGCGGCTCCGGAACGAGGTCGTCCAGCTGGAGGACGTCCTGAAGACGTACCAGCTCGAGCTCGACGACGCGGAGTTCCAGCTCAAGGAGCTCCGGTCCGGCTCGAAGGCCGCCACGAAGAGCCTCTCGAGGCTCCAGGCGGACTTCTACGCGAAGCGGAAGGAGGAGGCCGAGCTGTCCCGGCAGCAGGGGGAGCTCCAGGCCGCGATCCTCGACCTCACCCGCCAGTACACCGCCATGAAGGCGGAGGCGGACGTCGCGGAGAGCCTGAAGCGCGGGTACACCGTTTCGGTCGCGGCGATCCTCGAGGCCCGGGACACGGGGCGGATCAAGGGCGTCCACGGCACGATCGCGCAGCTCGGGCACACGGAATCGAAGTACGAGACCGCGATCCTCGTCGCGGCGGGGAACCGGATGCAGGCGATCGTCGTCGACGACGACGGCGTCGCCGCGGAGTGCATCGACTACCTGAAGAAGAGCAAGGCGGGGCGGGCGACGTTCCTCCCGCTGAGCAAGATGCTCGTCGGGCGGCCCCGCGGCAAGGCGATCCTCGTCGCGAAGGAGGGCGTCGGCTTCGCGATCGACCTGATCAAGTTCGACGAGAAGTACCGGGACGCGTTCTTCTACGTCCTCGGGGACACGATCGTCGTCGAGACCCTGGAGCAGGCCCGGAGGTACATGGGCGGGGTCCGGCTCGTCACCCTCGGCGGGGAGCTGATCGAGGCGAGCGGGGCGATGATCGGCGGGGATCTGGAGAAGACGCCCCTCCGGTTCGGCGCCCCGGACCGGCGGGAGGTCGACTCCGTCTCCGACAAGCTCCGGAAGGCGACGGAGGAGGCGGACCGCGTCGCGAAGCGGCTCGGCGAGCTCCGGAAGGACCTCGCGGCCCTCGAGACGGAGCTGAGGGAGGTCGGCACGCAGACGTCCACCGTGGACGTGATGGCCTCCGCGCTCGAGACGAAGCGGAAGGAATTCGCGGGGAAGGTCAAGGCGATCAAGGAGGACCTCGAGGCGAAGCAGACGAGGCTCGCGGACACGGAGAAGACCGCGGGCCGAATCGCGGAGGACCTGGAGCGGCTCCGCGGGGATCTGGAGAAGGTGAAGGCCCAGCGGGAGGACCGCAAGAAGGCGGTCCTGGACGCGACCCCGCAGCAGGTGTCCGCCCGGATGAAGGAGCTGATGGTGAAGCGGGCGAAGGCGGGGGACGACGTCACCGCCGCGCGGGCGCGTCTCGAGACCCTCGACGCCCAGGTCAAGGTCCAGACGGACCGCCGGTCGGAGTTCGACCAGCGGATCGAGTCCCTCCTCGGGCAGAAGGGGGACCACGAGAAGCGGATCAAGGGGTTCGGTTCGTCGCTGGAGAAGCTCGAGAACGAGATCCGCGGCCTGGAGAAGATGGAGGCCCACATGTCGAAGGAGATGCAGGGCCTTCAGGCGGACCGAGACGCCGCGTACAAGGAGAAGACGGAGATCGAGGGCGAGATCGACAAGCTCGGCCACAGGCTGGAGACGAAGGAGGACTTCGCGGTGAACCTCCAGACCGAGCTGCACGCCCAGGAGGAGACCCTCGCGAAGGCGGAGGAGGACCTGAAGGCCCTCGGGCGCGAGGTGACGGGCAAGCTCCCGCTGCTCGACGAGCTCAGGCGGACGATTGCGGAGTCGGACGCGGCGATCGCCGCCCTCGGCCCGATCAACATGCGGGCCCTCGAGGACTACGACGCGCAGCAGAAGCGCCACGACGAGCTCACGGAGGAGTTCAAGCTGCTCGAGACCCAGCGGCAGGAGCTGATCAACCTCGTCGGCGAGCTCACGGAGAAGAAGAAAGAGGGCCTTGCGAAGGTGTTCACCGCGATCAACGAGAACTTCAAGCGCGTGTACCGCGAGATCAGCGACGGCGGTGACGCGGAACTCCTCATGGAGAACGAGAAGGAGCCGTTCCTGGGCGGACTGATCATCCGGGCGAACCCGTCCCACAAGAAGGTCCTCCGGCTGGAGGCGCTGAGCGGCGGGGAGAAGAGCCTCGTGTCGATGGCGTTCATCTTCGCGATCCAGGAGTTCGACCCGTCCCCGTTCTACATGCTCGACGAGATCGACCAGAACCTGGACGCGGTGAACGCGGAGCGGGTCGCGAAGATGATCAAGAAGAACGGGGGCACGGCCCAGTTCGTCCAGATCTCCCTGAGGAAGATCACGCTGAAGGAGGCGGACCACATCCTCGGGGTCACGATGACCGCGGCGGGCCACTCCGAGCTCGTGATGAAGGTGAACCTCTCCGAGGTGGAGGACGAGCGTCCCCAGGAGGCGGTCGCGGCATGAGCGAGGCGTACGAGAGCGTGTTGAACCACCTGCTGTTCCACAAGGCCCTGATCAGCGAGCGGGACGGGGCGGAGCGGATCTCCCACTACGTCGCGATGCTGAAGGAGATCGAGCAGGGGATGCACGTCACCCTGCGCGACCCCTTCGAGAAGGCGGTCGGGGCCGCGTTCGAGCTCGTGCTCGAGCGGCAGCTCGACCCGTGGGACCTGAACCTCGCGGAGTTCACCCGCATGTTCCTGGAGAAGGTGCAGCAGGGCGGGCCCGTGAACTTCGTCACCGCCGGGAAGCTGGTCTTCATGGCGTGGTCGATCCTGAAGCTCCAGAGCGACGAGCTCCTCGTCGCGGCGAACCCGCCGCCCGAGGAGGCGCCCCCCGACTGGGACTTCGGCGGGCTCCAGGACACGGAGGACCTCGACTTCAACCAGGCCGTGCTCGGCGTCGACCGCGTGCCGATCGCGGAGGCGATCCGCCGCCAGGGCCGCCGCGCGGTCACCTTGATGGAGCTCATGGACGCGTTCGACGAGGCCCGGCGGGACGCGGAGGTCCAGCTCCAGCTGAGCGCCCTCCGGGAGCAGGCCGTCAAGGCGTTCGCCCCGGACTTCCACACGAAAGTCCACTCCGAGGACCTCTCCGAGGACATCGGCCTCACGTGGCACCGGATCCTCCAGTTCAACGGTAGCGCGATCCCGCTGGGCCGCCTCGCGGCCGCGAACGACCGCTGGGACCTCATCACCGTGTTCATCAGCGTCCTGTACCTCGCGAAGATGGACAAGGTGAAGATCTGGCAGGACGCGTACCCGATGGGTGACATCTTCGTGCGCCGGATCGCGGCGGACGCGATGCTGAGCGCGGAGGACCTCACGGCGATTCCCGCGGTGGCCCCCGCCGCGAAGGACGCCGCAGCCGCGGCCGCCCCGCAGGAGGCGCCCGCATGACGGACGAGAAGGGCGTCGTCGAGGCCGCCCTGTTCTCCGCGGGGCGGGCCGTCGCGGTCGAGGAGCTCGCCCAGACGACCGGCGTGGCCGCGGAGCGGGTGCGGGAGCACCTCAAGGCCCTCTGCGCGGACTACGACGCCCGGGCCAGCGCGGTCGAGGTCGCGAAGGTGGGCGACAAGTGGACGATGCAGATCCGCCTCGAGTACTCGGAGCGGGCCCAGGCGTTCGCGCCCCCGGAGATCTCCCGGGACCTGCTGAAGACCGCGGCCCTGATCGCGTACCACCAGCCAATCCTCCAGAGCGACCTGTTCGACATGATCGGCGCGAAGGTGTACGAGCACACCCAGGCCCTGGAGTCCCTGAACCTGATCAACCGGAAGCCGCGCGGGCGGAGCCTCGAGCTCACCACGACCCGGTACTTCGCGGAGTTCTTCGGGCTCCGGGAGACGGACCGGGAGGGGATCCGCCGGATCCTCGCGGAGAAGGCGGGGGTGCGGTTCACGCCGAAGCGGCCGCCCGCGGAGAAGACCGATGTCCCGCCGGAGGGCGAGCCGGCCGTCCCGCCCCCGGGGGCGGGGGAGGCCCCGCCCGCGGAGCCAGGGGGCTCCGGAGAGCCGATAACCGACGGCTAGCGTTTAAATAGGATGAAACTCGTAGCACGAGTCCGGACCGCCTCCCCAGCGAACGAGAGTTATCCCCATGGGTCCGAAGTGAGACCGTGAGCGGGTACCTGAAAGACGTCGCCCTCCGAAGGCAACTCGAGGAGAAGGTGCGGGAAGCCACCCGCACACGATCCGACGCCGAGAAGGCCGTCCAGGCCGCGGGCGATTTGATCGCGGCGGGGAAGCGGATCGACGCCGTGATGACGGAGGCGGACGCCGCCCTCGCGGAGGCGACCTCCGCAATCGGCGCGAAGGACTACAAGCTCGCCCTCGACAAGTCCGTCGCCGCGAAGGAGAAGGCCCGCCGGATCTACCAGGAGCGCGTGAAGGGCATCGTGGACGCGAGCGCGAACCTCGTGTCGATCGCGAAGGGGCTCGGCACGGACGCCTCGGAGAGCGACGCCGCGATCGCGAAGGCGCGGGAGTCGATGGGCGCGGAGGACTACGAGACCGCGATTGACCTCGCGAAGAAGGTCTGGAAGCGGTGCGAGAAGATCCTCCACGAGCACCTCTCCGGGTCGTTCTCGAAGGCCCAGAGCCTGATCTTGGCCGCGAAGAACCTCGGCCGGGACGTGGGACCGATCGAGGACCTGCTGTCCCGGGCCCGGTCCGCCATGGAGTCGAACGACTTCGAGATGGCGATGGGCTTCACGAAGGAGTGCCTGGAGACCGTCACCGCCGAGCTCCGGGGGGAACTGGACCGGACCCTGTCCGAGACGGAGGGGCTCATGCGGACCGCCCAGGAGATGGGGGCGGACGTCGCGAAGATGGGGCAGCTCATCGAGCGCGCCCGGGCGGACGTGGAGAAGCTCGAGTTCGAGAAGGCCTTCAACGCGCTCAAGTCGAGCCGGGCCGAGGGGGAGAAGGCCCTCCAGAAGGGGCTCGACGGCCGCGTCGCGGACTTCTCGAAGTGGCTCGCGCGGGCGGAGAAGCTCGGAGTCGACATCACGCCCGCGAAGGCCGCTCTGAGGCAGGCGGAGCAGTCGATCCGCGAGGGGCGATACCAGGAGGGCGCGACGCTCGCCCGCCAGGGCTTCCAGACGCTGCAGGAGGCCCAGTTCCAGCGCGTCCTGTTCACGATGTCCCAGAGCCGCGACAAGTTCGTCGCCGCGAGGAGCTTCGGCGCGGACCTCACGGGACCCGTGGGGCTGCTCCAGCAGGCCCGGGGGGCCCTCCAGCAGGGGGACTTCGAGGCCGCGATGGAGGCGGCCCGCAAGGCGGACGCGGACGTGGATCACATCGTCTCCGAGTTCAAGCACGTGGAGACCGTCGTGCGGGAGCTGAACCGCTTCCTCGCGGAGGCGGAGTCCCAGGGGGTCGCGGTCGGGAACGCCCGCCGGCTCCTGGACCGGGCGCGGTCCGCCCTCCAGGACAAGGACTTCAACCTCGCGCGGGACTCCGCGCGGAAGGGGCGGGAGGAGCTCGAGCGGGCCCAGTACGACCGGACGATGGAGATCGTCGAGAAGACGGAGTTCATCCTGACGTCCGGGGAGCGGATGGGCGCGGACCTCTCCGAGCCGAGCAAGGCCCTCGAGGACGCGATCCTCGCGACGAAGGAGAAGGACTACGCCCGCGCGATGCAGCTCGCCCTCCGGAGCCGAGAGCTCGCGGAGGCGGGCCTCCGGAAGCGGCTCGACGACGGCCTGGCGGGCCTGAAGGCCTCCCTCCAGTTCCTCGGGGAGGACGCGGCGTCCGTCCGGAGCCTGATCACGAAGGCGGAGAGCGCCCTGAACGCGCGGGACAACGAGGGCGCGTTCGGGTTCATCGCGGAGGGGCAGAAGCTCTCGGAGGCCCGCACGAAGGACCGCGCGGTGCAGTACCACGACGCGATCAAGGCCGCGGTCCAGCTCGGGCGGGACGTGGGCGTCGAGGGCGGGGCCGTGGAAGCGATCTTTAAGGAGACGAACGCGGCGATCACGGAGGGCCGCTACGCGGACGTGATCGGCATCCGGGAGCGCGGGGCGAAGGAGCTCGCGGTCGCCTCCGAGAACCTGTTCAACCTCGTGAAGCAGAAGGTCGTCCAAGCGAAGAACATGCGGATCGACATCGAGGAGATGCGGGAGCTCCTGAAGCGCGCGAAGATGTCCCTGGGCGTGGAGGACTATGTCGAGGCGATCCGCCTGATGCGGGAGACGAACGACAAGGCGAACCGCGTCCTGGACCTGTACCGGACGACCCACCACGCGATCTCGAGCGCCGCGGCCCTCGTCGCGGAGGCGAAGAAGCGGGACGTGGACGTCACGAAGGTCCTCGAGATCCTGCTCGAGGCGAAGAAGGCCTTCGAGCGCCTCGACTTCGAGAGGGCCCTGGAGCTCGCGAACCGCTCGAAGTCGGAAACGGAGCGGCTCATGGTCCTCTACACGTCCGCCCAGCGGCTGATCTCGAGCCGGGAGAAGCTCGAGGTCGCCGCCCGCCTCGGGATCGACGCGCCGGACCTCCGGGACGTCCTGAACAGCGCGAAGGAGGCCATGAAAGCGAAGGAGTACGAGAAGGCGCTCCAGCTCTCCGAGCGGGCGGAGAAGGGCCTCACGGAGCTCATCTCGGACAAGATTGCGAGCGTCGTGACGACCGCGGAGGGCGTCCTCGCGGGTATCGAGAACGTCGAGTTCACCGCGGTCCAGAACAAGATCGTCCAGGTCCGCAGCCTCACGGAGGGCCAGCAGTTCGGCTCGGCCGCGGACCTCGCCCTCCAGACCCGCGACGACGTCGAGAAGTTGAAGAGGGTCTGGGAGGAGGCCGCCGTCGCGATGAAGCGGGCCCGGGACGCGATCGCGGAGGTCGAGACGATGAACATCGACCCGTCCTCCGCCCGGCGCCTGCTCGAGAAGGCGGAGCGCTCGTACCGCGGCGGCCGCTTCGACGAGGCCCTGGACCTGTCGAACAAGGCGACCGCCGAGCTCGAGACGGAGACGCAGCAGAACGTCGCGGCCACAATGAAGCGGTTCGAGGAGTCGATCGAGAAGGCGCGGCGGGACGGCATCGACACACGCTCCGCGGAGAAGCTCTTTGAGCGGGCCCGGGACTTCCTCAAGGAGCGGAAGTTCCGCCAGGCCCTCGCGGTCGCGATGCAGTCCGAGAGCGAGACGGAACGCGTCTCGCTCCAGCAGGACATGGCCTCGAAGGCGATCCAGACGATCGAGAAGCGGATCACCGGCTTCAGCCAGGCGATCCCGCAGGTCGACGCGATTGTGAAGGAGGCGAAGGCCGCGTTCGCGTCGGGGGACTACGTGAAGGCCCTCGACCTCGCGATCCGCGCGGGCGACGAGTTCGGCCGCCGCCGGGACCTCGCCGAGGACGCGATGGAGGTACGGACGTCCGCGGAGAGGATCGTCGACGTGCTGTCCACGATCGGCGCGGAGTCGGACAAGGTCGCGAAGATCCTAAAGGAGGCGCAGTCCGCCTTCGAGCGGGGCGAACCGGAGAGCGCGCGAAACGCGTACCAGCAGGCCCTGGACTGGGGCGTCGGCGCGGCCCGGACCCACCTCACGGAGCAGCTCCGGCGGGCGCGGGAGACCGCGGACCTCGCCCAGAAGCTCGACGTGGACCCCACCCCGGCCCTGAAGCGGTTCTCGGAGGCGAAGGCGCAGATCGAGAGCGAGAACTTCGAGAACGCGTTCCAGCTCATCGAGCAGGGCCGCAAGGACGCGGAGGCGGGCCTGTCCGGGAAGGTCTCGGACGCCCTGACGAACGCGGAGTCGACGATCGCCCACGCGAAGAAGATCGGGGCGGACGTCGGGGACGCGGAGAGCCAGCTCCAGCAGGCGAGCCAGGCGCTCCTGGAGGGCCAGTTCGAGAAGTCGCTCGGCCTTATCCAGCAGGGCGCGGAGCGGGTGGAGTCCCGCCGGATGGTAGAGAAGCGGTTCGTCGAGCTCACGTACAAGGCGGAGTCCACGATCCGGAACGCGAAGAAGTTCGGGATCGACGTGAAGGAGGCGGAGCGGATCCTCCAGGGCGCGATCACGGCGAAGAAGACGGACATGACCCGCGCGATCTCCTCCGCGGAGGACGCGTACCGGCTCGCGTGGGAGGCGGTCGAGTCGTTCGCCCCGAACATCCAGGCCCGGCTCGAGGTCGAGGCCCCGCGGCTGGACCAGTGGTCGGAGGCGACCCTCGTCCTCTTGAACAACGGGAAGGCCCTGGCGAAGGACGTCCAGGTGAAGATCCTCGGGGACGCGGAAGTGGAGGGCCTCAAGTCCCTCGCCGCGATCCGCGCGAAGGGCGAGGAGAAGCTCCCGCTCAAGATCCGGATGTCCGCGCCCGGCGTGATCCCGCTCGTGATCCAGGTCGTCACCCACCGGGTGATGGACGACAAGGAGTACACGCAGGAGATGATTGCGCAGATCGAGGTCTCCGCGGTCGCGGCCCCGCCCGAGGAGAGGAAACCGGAGGTCGCGGAGTACGAGAGCCGCTGCCCGATCTGCAAGGGCCTGATCAAGAAGGGCTTCACGATCACGAAGTGCGCGTGCGGGCGGGACTTCCACCAGCTCTGCGCATCCCGGGTCGGGCGGTGCCCCGTGTGCTTCCGGCCAATCGAGGGGGACGACAAGAAGCGGAAGCTCGCGTTCCACGTCGGCTAGGCGAGCTTGCCGACCTTCGCCTCCACGGCCCGCGCGATCTCGCCCGCCGCGATCATCGCCGCCACCCGCTCGATGTCCGCGGACTGCGGGCGGTCCTCCGTGAGCCTCGGGACCGATCCCCGGATCACGCGGTGGGCGATCCTCGGCCCCGCGCCCGGGCGGAGCGGCCGGAGGAACTCGAGGCCCTGGGCCGCGCACAGGTACTCGATCGCGACGACCCGCCGGCTGTTCTCCAGGACCTGGCGGGCCTTCAGCGCCGCGGTCTGGCCCATCGACACATAGTCCTCCTGGTTCGCGGAGGTCGGGATCGAGTCCGCCGTGGCGGGGTGCGCGAGCACCTTGTTCTCGGAGGCGAGCGCGGCCGCCGTGTACTGGAGGAGCATCATCCCGGACCGGAGCCCGCCCTTCTCCGTGAGGAACGCGGGGAGCTCGCTCAGGTGCCCGTCCACGAGCCGCGCGACCCGGCGCTCCGCGACGGACCCGAGCACGGTGAGGCCGAGGGCGAGGAAGTCGAGGGCCATCCCGGCGCTCTGGCCGTGGAAGTTCCCGCCGCTCAGGCTTTCCCCCGTCTCCGGGAAGATCAGGGGGTTGTCCGTAGCGGAGTTCACCTCGATCTCCAGGACCTGGCGGGCGTAGTGGAAGGACTCGAAGCACGCGCCGAGGATCTGCGGGATGCACCGGAGGGAGTACGGGTCCTGGACCCGGTGCGGGCCCTTGTGGCTCTCCGCGATCTCGCTCCCGCGGAGGAGCTTCGTCATGTTCCCCGCCACGAGGTGCTGGCCGATCTGCCGCTTGAGACGGGCGAGCCGCTCGTCGAACGGCTTCGGGCTCCCGCGCAGTGCCTCCAGGCTCATCGACGCGGCGATCTCCGCGTCCCGGAGGAGGGCGAGCGCGTCCGCGACGACAAGGCACCCGAGGCCGGACATCACCGCGGTGCCGTTCAGGACCGCGAGCCCCTCCTTTGACTCCAGGCGCAGAGGCTTCAGGCCCGCCGCGCGGAGGGCGGCCCGCCCCGCGACCCGCTTCCCCTTGACCACGGCCTCGCCCTCGCCGATCATCACGAGGGCGATGTGGGCGAGGGGCGCGAGGTCCCCGCTCGCGCCGAGGGAGCCCCGGGACGGCACGACCGGGTGGACGGCCTTGTTCAGCATCCCGAGGAGCAAGTCGACGACCGCGGGGCGGACGCCGCTG
>DATBXC010000072.1:0-4881 GCA_036514455.1 Thermoplasmata archaeon
GTCTCGAGGCCGTCGGACGGGAAGCCCGCCGAGACGATCGTGATGGTCCAGTGCGTCGGCTCCCGCGGTGCCCCCGGGGACCCGGACACCCACGAGTACTGCTCCCGCGTGTGCTGCATGGTCGCGGTGAAGCATGCGAGCTTGATCAAGAAGGCCCGCCCCGCGGCGGAGATCTACATCCTGTACAACGACCTCCGCGCGTACGGGAAGGGCTTCGAGGAGTACTACGCGCACTCCATGGAGCTCGGCGTGAAGTACGTGCGCGGGCTGCCTGGGAAGGTCCACACGGACGGCGGGAAGCTCCTCGTCGATGTGGACGACATGCTCACGGCCCGCCGGCTCCGGATTCCCGCGGACGTCGTCGTCCTGAGCGCGGCCATGGAGCCCGCCCCGATCGACTCGATCCTCAGCTCCCTCCACCTCGACAAGACCCCGGACGGCTTCATCAAGGAGTACCACGCGAAGATCAACCCGACGGAGACCGCGGTGAAGGGCGTCTTCATCGCGGGCTGCGCCCAGGGCCCGAAGGACATCACGGACTCGATCGCGCAGGCCGGGTCCGCGGCGATGTCCGCCGCTGTGTTCCTGGGGAGCGGGGAGATGACCCTGAACCCGCTCGTCGCGGAGGTGGACCCCGCCCTGTGCCGCGCGTGCGACCGGTGCACGGAGGTGTGCGAGTTCGACGCGGTCCGCGTGGACCCCGACCGCCTCGTGGCGGTCGTCGACGAGACCTCGTGCGAGGGGTGCGGGAAGTGCACGGTCGTGTGCCCGACGGGCGCGATCGGCGTGAGGCAATTCCGGAAGCCGCAGATCGTCGCAACGATCGACGCGCTCGCCCCGGTGGCGGTGAGCCCGTGACGTTCGAGCCCGAGATCGCCGCGTTCTGCTGCAACTGGTGCGGCTACGCGGCGGCGGACCAGGCGGGGGCGGCGAAGCTCGAGTACCCCGCGGGCGTGAAGGTGATCCGACTCATGTGCACGGGGATGATGGACCCGTACTACGTGCTCCGGGCGTTCGAGCGGGGCTTCGACGGCGTGATCGTGATCGGGTGCCACCTCGGGGCGTGCCACTACAAGAGCGGGAACGTCCAGGCGCAGGACCAAGTGAAGCGCGTGGGCCAGGTCCTCCGGGCCCTCGGGCTGGGGGAGAGCCGGCTGATGATGACCGCCGCCTCCGCCGCGGAGGGCTCCGTCTTCGCGGACACGGCGAACGCGTTCGTCGAGAAGGTGCGGAAGCTCGGGCCGAGCCCGCTCCGGGAGGTGGTGGCCCAATGACGGAGGCCATCGGTATCCAAGTTGCCCCGGGGCCGGACGGGGGCGCGGGTCCCGACCCCGCCCTCCGGGTCCTCACCGCGGAGGGCTGCATCCAGTGCAACAAGTGCACCTTCAGCTGCCCGGTCCACCGCGTGGACGTGCTGTTCTCGCCGCGGAAGGTGATCCTCCAGGCGTACCTGGGCGGGGCGGACGCCGTGAGCGAGCGGGACCTGTGGGCGTGCCTCACATGCGGGGAGTGCCAGGCCGTGTGCCCGACCCAGGTGCCGTACCCCGCGTTCATCCGCGCGCAGCGGGAGAAGCTCCGCCCCGCCATGGAGCGCACGGCCCCGTGCAAGCATGGCGGGTTCAAGGACGTCCTCGCGAAGATCATGGCGAAGCCCGACCTGAAGCAGGACCGCCGGGCGTGGATCGGGGGCGGCCTGAAGGTCGCGGACCGCGGCGACGTGATCTACTTCACGGGCTGCATGCCGTACCTCGACGGCGTCTTTAGCTACTGCGACAGCGCGCGTATCGGGAAGGCCGCGATCAAGATCATGAACGCGGCGGGCATCGTCCCGGTCGTCGCGAACGCGGAGCGGTGCTGCGGCCACGACGCGATGTGGAACGGGGACCGCGAGACGTACGAGAAGCTCGCCCGCGCGAACGCGGCATGGATCCGGGAGAGCGGGGCGAAGCGCCTCGTGACGACCTGCGCGGAGTGCTACTCCATGCTGAAGTACGAGTACCCGAAGGTCGTCGGGGAGTGGCCCCTCGAGGTCCTCCACATGTCCGAGCTCATCGAGGAGCTCGTGAAGGCGGGGAAACTCAAGTTCGCGAGGCCCGTGGAGCTCACGGTCACGTACCAGGACCCGTGCCGCCTCGGGCGCCACTCGAAGGAGTACGACGCCCCGCGGGAGGTCCTGAAGGCGATCCCCGGCGTCACGTTCGTGGAGATGGACCGGATCCGCGAGAACTCGATGTGCTGCGGCGTGGGCGCGTACTCGAACTGCGACGCCGCGACGAAGTTCATGCAGCAGGAGCGGCTCGAGGAGGCCGCGTCGAAGGCGGGCAACCTGGTCACGGCGTGCCCGCACTGCCGGATCCACTTCTCGTGCTACCTCGACGGCAGGCCCGTGGACCCGCTCCCGGAGCTGAAGATCGTGGACCTCACGGAACTCGCGGCGCAGGCCCTGGGGTGACGCGATGGACGAGATGGAGCTCCGGGCGATCGAGCGGCTCCTGCGCGAGGCGGGGATCCGCTACGATGGCGGAGAGCTCCGCGGCTACGCGACGGACGCCTCCTTCCTGACCCTGGGCGTGCCGAACCTGGTCGCGTTCCCGAAGGACGAGGCGGAGTGCGTCCGGCTCGTGGACCTTGCGATCGACCGGGAGCTCGCCCTCGTGCCGCGGGGCACGGGCTCGGGCACCGCGGGTGCCGCGGTCGCGCCGCCCGGCGCGATTCTGGTGGACATGGAGCGGGTCGGGGCGTGCGACGCGCGGGGTCACCGGCGCGGGCTGTTCTCCCCCCAGATCGTGGATGGGACGGGGGAGCCCGCGGACCTCTCGAAGGCGGGGCCGGACGATGTGCTGTACGTCCGCGTCGGCGCAGGGAGGACCAGCGACGAGACGAACCGCGCCCTCGCGAAGCATCGGTGGACCGTGGCGGTGACGCCGAGCAGCGGGTACAGCACGTTTGGCGGGAACTTCGCGACGAACGCCCGCGGGAGCGGGACGCCCGCCTTCGGGCCGTTCGGGAACGCGGTGAACCGCCTTCGAATCATCGCCTCCTCGGAGAAGGGCGCCCGCGTCCTCGAGGTCACGGACCCGAAGGAGGTCCGCAGGCTCGCGGGCCACCATGGCCTCTGCGGCCTCGTCACGGAGCTCGATGTCCGCATCGCGCCGGTGCTGAGGGCGGACGAGATGCTGTGCGCGATCCTCTCGATGGATTCCGTGGACGCGGCACACCTCGGGTCCACGATGGGCGCCCTGATGAAGCGGGTGGCGACCTCGTGCCGGTACTACGCGGGGGAGTTCCTGTTCATCGACCGCGGGATCGTGCGGCCGGACGACCCGATCCGGAGGGACGGCGTGCTCGGCGGGTACTTTAGCGTCCCCGCGGACCACCGCAAGATGGTGCTCGTGTACCGCGGAAAGAAGGACGGCATGGCGGCCCTCCCCGCGATCGCCGCGGACTTCCCGGAGGTCGCGTATCGAGAAATCACGTATCCCCAGTTCCAAGCGATGATGAAGGTCCGGACCGCCGCGACCGGGAAGGCCCTGCAGCGGGTGAACGTCCCGGGGTGCGAGGACTTCATCATCGAGGACCCCGCCCGGTTCGGCGACGTCCTCGCGAGGATGTTCGCCGCGATGGCGGGCGCGGACGGGCGGCCCGTGGGCCACCACTACCCGGACGGTGTCGAGGTCCACTACCGGCCGCAGGCGGCCGTCACGAGGGCGGGGATCGAGGAGGCCTGGGCCCTGAACCTCCGACTCCGCGAGGCGGTCCTCCGGCCCGAGCTCACGGTGGAGGACCGGCGGGAGCACGGCCTCGGCCTCGCGCTGTTCCGGGACGGCCCGGCCTCGCGCCACGAGGAGCTCCGGAGGCTGAAGGCGGAGTACGACCCCGCGAACGTGTTCTGCCCGCACCTCATGGACTCGAAGCTCGATGGGCGGTTCGTCGGGGCGCAGTTCGCGATCTAGTCGGCGACCATGACCTGGCCGCGGATCTCCCCGCCAGGGAAGTCCCCGGGTCCCGTGTTCACGCCGCCCACGCCGTCGTTCGTGTGGACGTTCACGTACGCGTTGCCGTTGTTCATCGCGTCGATCAGGTCGGAGAAGGGATGCCCAGCCAGGGGGCCCACGAGGCCCGCCGCCGTGAGGACGCCCTCCGCGATCGGTCCGCTCACGCGGCCTCCCCCGGGTGCCACGCTGCCGAACAGGAAGATCACGACGGGACCGTTCACGCCCGCGGGCGCGATGTGGATGTGGGACGCGATCACGTTCTCGATGTTCGCCACGATCAGCTTGTACTCGATCGACTGCCCGTCCTCGCTCAGGTGGAAGATCGCGACCCCGCGGGCATGCGTGTCCCGAGCCGGGACCTCGTTCTCCCCCGCCAGCACGGCGACCCAGCTCGTCGTGCCCTCGTCCGCCCGCACGGCCGTGACCGCGAACGCGACGCCGACGAGCGCCACCGCCACCATCCCTATCAGCACTCCCCGTCCGATGTTCATGAGATTCCTCCGTCCCGGGCGGTGAGATTTAGGCGCACCTTAACGCTTTGCCCAAATCGACGGTATCAGAGACGAGAACGAGACGGAGGGGGGCAGAAACAGGAGAAGAAGAGAAAAGAAAGAGAAAAAGAGGTCGCTGGGCCTGGGGCGTCCGCCTTAGCGGCTCGCCGAGAGGCCCCAGACGGCACCCGCGAGCATGAGGAAACCGGTCAGGAAACCGGTCGTCCCGCCCACGATCGCCACCAGCGCCAGGGCGGCGATGGCGGCGACGAGGGAGCCGTTCTGGACGTTGTGCTTCGACACCGCGTATCCGATCAGGCCGATCGCGCCGAAGATGATCAGGTAGATCACCGAGGCGGACGCGGCCACGATCGCCGACGCCTGCACGACGTCGA
>DATBXC010000073.1:0-18775 GCA_036514455.1 Thermoplasmata archaeon
CGGGACTCGGCTTGAACGTGACGGATTCGGAGCGTTCAAAGCGGCGCGGCCCATGGGCGGGACGGATGCGGGTCGCGTTCGAGCTCTCCGGCGAGCACCCCACGCTCCCGCGGGCGGAGGCCCTCGCCGCCCTGGAGGCGGAGCGGGTCGCGGTCCGCGGGGTGGCCTTCGAGCCGGGCCTGCTGATCGTCGACGCGGCCCGACCGCCGCGGCGGGCCCTCGAGCGGGTCGCCCTCTCCCGCTACGTCGAGCGGGTCGTGGCGACGGGCCGATGGCGGGCGATCCTGCGGGCCGCGGGACGGGTCGATCTCCATGGCGGGAGCTTCCGCGTCCGGGCCCACGGCCCGTTCACCCCGGAGGAGAAGCGGGACCTCGAGCGGTCCGTCGGGAGCGCCCTCGGCGCCTCGGGACGGGTGGACCTCGACGATCCTGAGCGGGACTTCCGCCTGCTCCGGTCAGGCGATGGATTCCTCCTGGGGGAAGTCCTCCACGAGGTCGAACGGAGCGCCCTCGAGGCCCGCAAGGTCGCGAAGCGGCCGTTCACCCAGCCGATCTCCCTCCACCCGAAGTTCGCGCGGGCATTGGTGAACCTCTCCCGCTGCCCGACCGGCGGCGTCCTCCTCGACCCGTTCTGCGGCACGGGCGGGATCCCGCTCGAGGGGGCCCGCCTCGGGATGCGGGTGTTCGCGTCCGACCTCTCCGAGAAGATGGTCGCGGGCACCGCTTCCACGCTCGCCCACTACGGCCTCCGCGGGACGACGTTCCGCGCCGACGTGAGCGAGGTCCCCGCCACGGTCCGGGAGGTGGACGCGATCGCGACGGACCCGCCTTACGGCCGGTCGACGACGACGCGGGGCGAGCCCCTCGAACGGCTCTATCGCCGCGCGTTCCAGACGTTCTCCCGGCTCCTCCGGCCGGGCGGCTACGCGGCGGTCGTCCTGCCCTCCGATCGGGCGATCGCGATCGGCGAGGAGTCCCTCCGCCTCGAGGAGTCCCACGCCCTCCGGGTTCACGCGACCCTCACGCGGACGTTCTGCGCGTTCGTCAGGGGACCGTGATCCGGACCGGGACCTGGATGACGAACGGCTGGCGGGGCCGCGCAGGGTCCACGATCCGGCCCTCGACGGCGAAGTTGTACACGCCGGGGCTCGCGGCCGCGGGCACGCCGACCTGGACCCGGATCGTCGCATAGTCCGTGACGTTCAGCGGGATCGCGGTCGTCCGGTTGTCGACCGGCACCAGGACGGACCCGCCCGACGCGGGGTACAGCGTAAAGTCCGGGATCGTGAGCGTCCACCCGAAGCGGTCGAGGTTCTCCGGCACGATGCGGACCTGGACCGTCTCGATCACGTTGCCCGTGTTGTTCAGGTTCAGCGAGATCGTCGCGCTCGCGCCGACAGCGATCGTCTGGTTCAGCTCCGTGAGGACGACATGCGGGGCCGTTGCGGCCTCGAACGCGAAGGACGCCTCCGTCGGCACCTCGACGAACGGCGTCGGGACGAACGTGACTACGAGGATCGCGATCGCGAGGGCGCCCAGCGCCTTCCGGGAGGGCGCGAGCTTCGTGATGTCGTTCAGGGGCGGCGGGTGCCGCGTCCCGAGGAGCATGATGATCAGCGCGAACAGGAACCAGCTCGGGAACGACAGCCCGAGGACCAGGAGCAGCAGCACCGCCCCGTACGAGAGCCACCGGTGGTTCTCTCCGAACAGTGCGCGCGCTACATGCCCGCCGTCGAGCTGGCCCGCGGGGAGCAGATTGATCGCGGTGACGAAGAGCCCCACCCAGCCTGCGAACGCGGTCGGGTGGCGGCGGAACGGGTCGATCATCGTCGCGGGGAAGAAGGACTGGATCCACCCGTACATCAGGGACGGCATCGTGATCTCCCCGCCCCCGTTCAGGGCGGGCGGCCGGACGTCCTGCGTGCCGAGGAACAAGCCGAGGACCGTGATCGGGACCGCGAGGGCGAAGCCGATCAGCGGGCCCGCGAGGCCGATCTCCAGGAGGGCCTTCCGGTTCGGGATCGGGTCCCGCATCGAGATGAACGCGCCGAACGTGCCGAGAATCGGGATCGACGGGATGAAGAACGGGAAGGACGCCCGCACCGCGTGGCGCTTCGCGACGAGGTAGTGGCCCATCTCGTGGGCTCCCAGGATCAGGAGGAGGGGCACCGTGAAGCTGACGAACCCGAGGACGAGCGCGTCCAACGTGTACCACGGGACGTCCGCGTACAGCTCCCAGTTCACGGCGCCCGCGACCCACGTCGTGCCAATCGTCGCGACCAGGAGGAGGAGGTTCACGTGGGTCCCCCGGAACTTCCGTTCCGGGGTCTTCTGGACGTGGATCACGGTGCCCGTCGGCTCGGCGACGATCGTCGGGACGTAGTTCCGCGGGACGAGGTCCCTCCGGAGCGCGTCGAAGCTCGCGTCGAGGCGGTTCGGGTCCACAATCACGTGGAACGCGACTGCGAACGGGTTCACCGTGATCTGCGACACGGTGAAGTGCCGCGAGACCGCCGCCCGCAGCGCCTCGATCTCGGCGTCCGCTCCCATCATGGGCGTCTCGGTTTACGTGGGTTCGCCATAAAAACCCTCGGTCACGTCCCTAGGGGACGAACGCGAGCCCGAGCCGCCCCAGGGCCCACAGCAGGATGGCGGTCCCGACCCCCGTCGCGGCGAACCGCAGGCCCGTGACGACGATCCGCTCCCGTACGAGGGAACCGAGGTACGCGCCGAGCCCGAACAGGAACGCCAGCGTGAGGACGGCGCCGGTCACCGTGGCGGGCCAGAAGCCCATCACGAGGAACGGCACGACCGGGATCAAGGCCGCGATCATGGGCGCGACCCCGTGGACCCCCGCGCTGACGAGGGCCGCAGCGCGGAACGCGGACCGGTGCTCCTCGCTCAGCTCTACGAGCATCGCGCGCTCGATGCTGTGGCGGTGCAGCTTCTTCTCGACCCGCTCCGCCTCGTACGCGCCGACCGCGGAGCTGATCGCGAGGGCGATCGCCGCGCTCGCGCTCACCGCGAGGACGAGGGCCTTGCTTGCGGCGGTGTCCCCGAGGGTCGCCGCGGCGCCAATCACGATCCCGAGGACCGTGAGCGCCCCGTCGAACGCGCCGATCACGAAGTACCGGCGGACGATCGGTCCTATGTCCGTGACCTCGTCCAGCTCCCGCCACCACTCCCGCCACGACTGGAGGGCCGCCATCCTACACGCTCGCGCCCAGGGAGGAGAGCACCTCGCGTCTCGCAGCCTGCAGGGCCTCGTCCAGGGCCTCGACCTTCGGGCCCGCGCCCTGCGCGAAGTCCGGCTTCCCCCCGCCCTTCCCCCCGAGCACCGCGAGGGCCGCCTGGATCACGGCGCCGGCGTCCACCCGGCCGTCCCTCCCCCGCGCGACGACGACGCTCGCGGCGTCCCCCGCCGCCCCGAGGATCGCCACGACGTTCGCAGACTCCGCGAGCCGCTTCGAAAGCGGCAGGAGGTCCTTCATCCCGCCCCCGATCCGGTGGACGACGACCCGCACGCCGTGGACCTCCTCGGCCCCGGCGACCAGATCCACCACCGCGGTCCCCGCCTCCGCGGCGCGGGCCTTCTCGAGCTCCCTCCGCATCGACCGCCACTCCTCGAAGAACCGGTCGACGGCCTGCGGGACCTGCTCCACGGGGACACTCAGGGTCGCGCCGACCTTCACGAGGGCCGCGTTAATCCTCCGGATCTCCGCGAGGGCGGGCTTCCCCGCCACGTACTCGAGCCGCACGACGCCGTCCTGGATCCGCTTCGACCGGAGGAGCTTCACGACGCCGACGTCGCTCGTCCGCGCGACGTGGGTCCCGCCGCACGCCTCGATGTCCCACTTCGGGATCTCGACGACCCGCAGCGTCCCGCCCGGCACGGCCCCGCCTTGGTACAGCCGGAACCCGTACTTCGACTCCGCCTGCTCCCGAGGCAGGTTCCGGATCCGCACGGGCGCGGCGCTGAGGACGATCTCGTTCGCGAGCTGCTCGATTCGCTCCATCTCCGCGTCCGAGAGGGAGTCATAGTGGGTGATGTCGAGGCGGGCGAGGTCCTCCGCCTTGTGGGCGCCGGTCTGCCACACGTGGTTCCCTAGGACCTTCCGCGCGGCGCCGAGGACGATGTGCGTGGCGCTGTGGTTCCGCATCAGGTTCTCGCGGCGGGCCCAGTCGATCTCGCACGTCGCAGGCTTCCCGATCGCGAGCTTCGGCTCGCCCTTCACGAAGTGCAGCACGACGCTCCCGACGCGCTGGACGTCCACGACCTCCGCGTCCCCGATCCGGCCGTGGTCCGCCTCCTGGCCCCCGCCCTCCGGGTAGAAGTACGTCTGGTCTAGCAGGACGGCGTTGCCGTGGATGCCGACGACCTTCGCGCGGAACTTCTGCTTCCGCCGGTTCTCGTACACCCGCAGGCGGGTCGGCGGCAGCCCCGACGGCACGTCGACCGCCCTCCGACCCGCCTCCGCGACGGGCTGCAGATGGCGGAGCGCGACCTGTCCGAAGAAGTCGTCCGGGACCTCAACGGGCATCGCGCTGAACTCCCGCACGACGTCCGGCGTGAGGCCGTGGCTGTCGTACAGTTCGAGCATCGCCTCGAGGCCGATCCGGTCCCCGCCCTGGGCGCGGACCTCCGCCTCCACCCGCTGGACCGTCGCCCGGCCCTTCTCGAGCGTCCCCCGGTACCGCTCCTCCTCCACCTTCAGGAGCTTGAGGATGTCCCCTTTGTTGAAGAACAGCTCCGGGTAGTCGTCGCGGGACTGGTCGATCAGGAAGCTCACGGTGTCCGCGAGCGTGTACGCGATGTTCAGGTTCCGGAGGGTCCGCAGGCCCCGCCGCACGAGGAGGCGGGCGAAGTACCCCTCGCGGGAGTTCGACGGCACGACGCCGTCCCCAAGGAGGAACATGAGGGCCCGCGCGTGGTCGCAGATCACGTACAGCGCCTCGAGGGGCGCGAGCTGGGCGACGAGGTCCTCGACGGGGATCCCGATTCGTTCCGCGGTCCGGGCCTGGATCGCGCGGATGTCCGCCATCGTCTCCACCTTGGTCATCCCCGCGACCTTCGAGTATTCCGTGAGGACGCGGTCGTCCACCTTCTTCGCGCCCGTCGCGCGCTTCAGGTACGCGAGGGCCTCGCCGAAGACGGCCTCGTACGCGGATGTCGTGCCCTGGGAGAGCCACACGAGCCGCTCGAGCCCGTAGCCGGTGTCCACGACGGTCGTGTCCATCGGCACGCGGTGGCCGTTCGTGTCCCGGTTCTGCATGAACACGAGCGTCGCGGCCTCCGCGCCGCTGAAGACGACCTCGAGGCACGGCCCGGAGTTCCCGCCGCCCTCCCACCAGCTCTCCTTGTATCGGACGAGCTTCGGGTCCATCCCGAGCCGCTCCGTGAGGAACCGGTGGCACAGCTCCACGGTCCGGTCCTTCCAGTACACGGGCTTGCCGGGGAAGTTGAACGCGTGGTGGGCCATCATCTCGAACATCGTGAAGTGCTGGCCCGTCTTCCCGACGTTGTCGATGTCGTTGAACCGCACGCACGGCTGGGAGATCGCGAGGGGGTTCGCGGGCGGGCTCGCCTCCCCGCTGATCACCCACGGTTGGAACGGGTACACGCTCGCCTGCGTGAAGAACACGTCGTCCCGCCACCGGGCGACGATCGGGTACCGCCGCACGCGGGTGTGGCCGTTCGACTCCATGAACGAGAGGAAGTCCTCCCGCATCGCCCGCGGCGTCAGGCGCTTCTTGAACGGCGGGTTCCCGAGGAAGTCGTACTCCTGGCACGGCGTCTCGCCGCAGGTAGAGTGGTCCCCGAGGGACCAAAAGAACTTCCCGCACGAGGCGCACTGGATCCGCCGAAACCCCTGGGCGCGGAACAGCTCGACCTCGTACTCGCCCTCGGGCATCCCGTTCGCAAATCTGGAGCGCGATATAAAGGTATCAGGGCGGGACGACGCTTTCCGGAGACGCCCCGCCCGCTTGGTTTGGTCTACTCCCACGGCTCCGGCCTACGGCATCACCTGGAACCGGGCGATCATCCCCGCGTCGATGTGGTCGTTCACGTGGCAGTGGTACAGCCAGATCCCCGGGTTGTCCGGCTCCATGTCTGCGACCTTCATGCTCGCGGGCAAGAGCTCGATGATGTCCGTCCTCATCCCCGCCCAAAGGACCGTCTGGCCGTGCCAGTGCGGCGTGTGCAGGTCCACTTCGGTCCCCATGCCCAGGAGGTACCACCGGACGCGTTCGCCGACGTACATCGTCAGGTCGTTGAGGTCCAGATTCCCAAAGACGAAGCCGTTGATTGAGTGCATCAGGTTGCTCTCGATGAAGTCGTCGTCCGCCTTCAGGGCCTCCCGCTGGGACGGGCTCGTCGCGTACTTCCCTCCGATGTGCGTGATGATGTTGTAGTCGATGTACGGGCTGCGGTTCTCGTCGAACACAGTGAACATCGTGACGAACTCCCGGTCCACGTCCGTCGGCACGAGGTCCACCCCGCCCATCCCCTTCCCCGTGATGACGATCGGACCGATGAGGCCCGCGTTCGTGTCCCCGGGCTCGTCCACGTGGGAGTGGTACATCCACATCACGGAACTTCCGTCCATCGGTCCCGGACCCGCCCGCTCAGGCACCGGCCACACGTACGTGTGCGTCCCGCCAGGAGGAATCATGTCGTCCGCCTTCAGGTCCGTGCGGTCGCTGTACGGTGCCCCCTCGGAGTTCTTGTCGTAGAACACCCCGTGCGGGTGGAAGCTGAAGTCGAACCGTGCGTTGTTCTTCGCGTGGACGACAATGGTGTCCCCGACCTCGGCCCTGACGAGCGGCCCCAGCGCCCCGAGGTGCTCCCATTCCGGGGGCCTAGGCTTCAGGGTCGTGAACGTCGCGTCCATGTACTCCCTGTAGAGGGCCTTGAGGTAGACGCTCCCGATGCGGTCGGGCCCCGGGGCGACGAAGACGTTCTCCGCATCCCCGAACGGTTCCCCCGTAATCGGGTCGTACCCGAACGGCGCGTAGTCCCACTCCACCTCATCGATTGCGACGTAGTAGTGGCGCTCCTTCGCCGGCGGCCCGGCCCCCCCGGACTGCATGCTCGCCAGGGGGACTGCTGCGGCCACGAGCACGCCCACCACTGCGAGGCTCACCATGTACACCTGCTGCTTTCTTGACAACATGCGCACCTCCTCCCTCGCGCGATGCTTGAAAGGGGCGGCGTCTCTTAGGGATGGCGAACATACCGGTAAAGAGAATACTGGTCGGCGGCTCTCCGGCGGGCGGCGAGCGGCTCACCCGGGCGAGGCGGTGCCGGAGAGTTGCCCCTTCACGAGGGCGTCGACCGCCTTCGCGAACGCCTCCTCGCTGCCCCTTGGGATCGTCGCGCCCGCTGCGGCGTGGTGCCCCCCGCCCTCCCCGCCGAACTGCCTCGAGGCCTCACGCATCACCGCCGCGAGGTCCAGCCCGCGCGCGACGAGTTCGCGCGGGGCCCGCGCGCTCACCTTCACGCCATCCGGCGCGTACGCGAACGCGATCAGGGGCATCTGGCGGTTCCCGCTCGCCTGGAGCGCGATCCCCGCCGCGATGCCGACGACGGTGTCCCGGATCTTGTCCTCCGCGTGGAAGTACTGGATCGCCTCGAGCTTCGCGAGCCCGACCTGCTCGATCCACTCCAGAGACGAGACGAGGTGCTCCCGGTGGCCCGCCAGTAGCCGCAGGGCGGACTCCAGCGCCTCCCCGCGGTCCCCGCGGCAGATCCGGTACGCGACCTCGGCGGCGTCGTACCGCCCGCACGCGTTGATCAGCGTGCCGAACTCCTTCGCGTCCCGCGTCGGGCTCCCGACAGGCTCCCGGATGAGGGTGTAGACCTCGCCGACGAGTCGCTCCGCCTCCCGCCATCCGCACCCGCGCGCGAGCATGTGCGACACGAGTTCGGAGATGATCCGCCGCTTCTCCCCCGCGTCGAGTTCGGACCATGTGCGCCAGGTGTCCTCGACCTTCAGGTCGATCCCGATTTCCAAGAGGAAGGAGATGCACGCCTCCCCGTTCCCGCTGAGCCGCGGGATCCACGGGTCCGAGGAATACTCGAGCATCTTGTGGATGGGGCGGGTCTCGCGCCCGAAGAGCCGCAGGTCCGTGGAGGCCTGCAGGACGCCCGCCGCGATGCCGTCTTCGAGGATCGTGCGGTTGAAGCCCCGGAGCCGCCGGAACTCCTGGTCCTGGACGTCCCCCACGGCCCCCACGACCGCGACCGCCGCCAGGTCCGTGTTCCGCGGGTCCAGCGCCTTCGCGACCGTGTACGCGAGGCCCGCCCCGCTCACCACGTCCGAGCCCTGGCCCTCCAGGTGCGGGTTCAGCATCAGCACGCGGCCGGCGTCCTCCGCGAACCGGACGAGGTCCCGCCGGCTCTCCCTCGGAACCTCTCGCGCGGTGGGCACGTGGTGGTCCGTGACGACCGCGTCCAGCCGGTCCATGAGGTGGAGCTGGCCCGCCCCGAAGTCCACGAACCACGCGACGGGCGGGGCCTCCCGCTCGATCACGCGGATCGACGCCTCGTCCAGCTTCTTCAGGAACGAGACGTCGTGCTCGATCCCCGCCCGGGACAGGGCCTCGGAGGCGATCGCCCCGCCCGAGACGCCGTCCGCGTCGATGTGGCAGTACACGCCGACCCGCCCCGCCTTCCGGAGCCGTTCCGCGATCTGCTGGGCCTGGGCCTCCATCCGGCCTTCCGATGGGCGGGCGTGGGCCATGAAGCTTTGCGAGGGGTCGCCGGGCGGCACCGCCGGGCGGCGAGGTGGGCCAAGGTATTTCTACCCGCAATTATTACCGCAATAGTAAGGGGTTGAGGGGGCATGGGGAGACTGCCAGTGGTGCTGCTAGCTGTGGGACTGATGATGGGATCGCTTCTTCTCGGGGCCACGCCCGCGCGGGCCGCCGCGAAGTCGTTCACGCTGTACGGCGACGGGATCGACGGCTGGGGCTTCACGTCCGGGTCGATGACGAGCCCGGGGCCGACGATTACGGTGGACCAGGGCGACACGGTGACGATGACCCTGTACAGTGCGGACAGCCTTCCGCACACGTTCCACATCGACTACGACAGCGACGGGGCGGTGGACACGGGGGAGCCCTACTCAGGGATCTTCAGCTCGCCGACGACGCCCCTCACGTACACGTTCACGGCCGGCACGTCGGGCACGTTCCTCTACCGCTGCACGATCCACCCGACGATGATGTACGGGACCTGGAAGACGAACGCACCCGCCGATGTCCATGACGTCGCGATTACCTCGGTGTCCGCGAGCCCCCTGACGGTGACCGTGGGGCAGGCCGTGACAGTCACGGCCGTGGTCGCGAACCAGGGGACCGTCTCCGACACGACGACGGTGACCGCCTACGCGGGCGCGATTACGATCGGGAGCCAGACCGTGACGCTCGCGGCGGGCGGGAGCCAGACCCTGACGTTCTCGTGGGACACGACGGGCGTCTCGGTGGGCAGCTATCTGGTGAAGGCGACGGCCTCCCAGGTCACCGGCGAGACAGACCTCTCGGACAACGAGATGACGGACGGCACGGTGACGGTCCAGTCGCCCCCGCCGCCCCCGCCGGGGAACCTGGCGGCGGAGCTCGTGGGCCGGAGCGCGTGGCCAATCCACCACCACTTCGTGATCTCGAGGGCGGGGCCGACCCAGACGCTCCTCGCGAAGGTGCACAACGCCGGGGCCGGGCCCGTGAACGCGAAAATCGTGTTCACGGTGTACACGAGCGCGGGGGTGTTCGTGGCCGCCATTGAGAGCGGCGCGACGGTGATCGCCGTGGACGGGATCGTCGTGCTGTCCGGCACGCTGCCCGCGTCGCCGGGGCGGTATATGGTCACCGCCCAGGTCTGGTTCGACTCGAACAGCGACGGGACGTTCGACGGCTCGGACCCGAACACGAAGGACTTCGGGTTCTCGGTCGTGCCCTGAGGCCGGGACGGAATCCCGGGGGCGGGTCCGGGGGGAGCGCCCCGCGTGGGGCGGGGACGCTCGGGACTCGGAACCCGCTCTAAATTCGGATCAGGGTGACCAGGATGATGAGGAAGCCCACGACGAGGCCCGCAATCCGGAGCCCGCTCGACCATCGGTCCTCGCCGGTCGCCCCGAGGAACAGGGGGACGGCGAGGAAGAACCCGCCGACCGCCGTCAGGGCCCGCCCGATGAAGACGAGGGCCGGCCCGGCGGCGCCCGCCACCAGGGGGAGCAGGCCCACGATGATCGCGCCGCCCGTGATCGAGAGCAGCCCGACAATGAGCAGGCCGTCGCGCATCGAGGACCGGCCCACCTGGGCCAGCCAGGATTGGGAAAGATCGGCCGACATGGACATCCGTCCTACCGGAGCGAGGGCGCGCTGAACATCAGGTACGGGGCGGTGAAGATCAGCAGGACCAAGATGAACGCGACGAGGTACATCAGGAGGCGGGCGAGCGGGTCGAGGTCCTGACGCATCAGGGCCATCCCGAAGATCGCCAGGATCAGGAGGAAGATCCCGAAGTCCCACAGGACCGGCGCGTAGACCCCCTGGAGGTTCTGCTTGTTGTCATCTGTCGTGCCGGCCATGTTCCCGAAGGCGTACACGGCGGCCCCGACGGCCAGCAGGAGCAGTCCCAACATCAAAAACAGGGTCATCACCATGTTCATCGTCCGCCGCTTCGACTCCTCGGCGGCCATCATCATCTGTGGCGGTGGCGCTTGCATCATCAGAGTGCACCCTGCCCCCGCATAAAATAGCGGGTTAATATATTTATCGACGGATAGTGCCTCTTAAGGGAGGAGGCGCCCCGCCTTGAGGGGGGCCAAAAGGGGCTCGTGGGCAGCGTCCATCGTGCACGTCCCGCGCCGGGGCTTGCCAAGGGTTAAGGGCGGGTCCGCCTTGGATGGCGCGGATGACGGACGACGCGCTCCTCCGAGAGATTCTCGGTACGTACAGGCGAATCGCGGTGGTCGGGATGTCGAAGGACCCCCTCAAGGACGCCCAGACGGTGCCGAAGTACCTGCTCGAGCGTGGGTACGAGGTGATTCCCGTGAACCCGACGGCCACGGAGATCCTGGGCCGGAAGGCGTACCCGGACCTCTCTTCGATTCCGGGCGGCTTCGACGTCGTGGACGTCTTCCGGCCGAGCGCGGACGTCCCCGCGATCGTCGACGAGGCGATCCGGGACGGGCGGGCGAAGGTAATCTGGACCCAGCTGGGGATCCGGCACGAGGAGGCCGCGAAGAAGGCGGAGGCGGCCGGCCTCACCGTGGTTCAGAGCCGGTGCATGCGAACGGAGCACCTGCGCCTCTTCGGCCCCGGGTAACCCCGCCTAATGGAGGACGACGCTCTTCACGCCCTCGACGGCCTTGATCTTCGGGAGGAGCCGCTCCGGGACCGGCTGCTCCGTGATGATGAACGCATGGGGGTCGTCCGTGATCTCCGGGTCGTCCACGATGACCTGGCGGATGCTCACGCCCGCCTCCGCGATTGCGGTCGCGACGCCCGCCAGGATGCCCGGCTTCGATGCGGACGTCGGGATGATCTCGATCGCGCCCCAGCCCATGAGGGTGGCGACCTCGCGCAGATGGCACACGGGCTCCAGCCGCTCGAAGAACCTCAGCAGCTCCGGGTTCCGCATGATCGTCCGGGTCGTCGCGGTGACGACCCGGCGGTCGACGCCCGCCGCCCGGGCAATCGCGGTGTCACTGAGTTCTACCGCGGCCGCGTAGATGCGGTTGTCGTGGACCCGGAACCCGTGGAGGACCATGAGCTGCGCGACCTTCTCCTGTGCCGGGTACCGGTCGAAGAACGACCGGAGTTTGGCCCACATCGCACCGCCAATGTATGGAAGGATACACGGGCGCTTAACGGTACTGCCTTTCAATGTATAATAAACAGCGTCGATGAACATAAAATATATCTAGTGCGCAGAAAATACACATGAGAAAGGGGGCCCGAAAATGAAGAACGGCTCGATAAGGGTGCTGCTCGACGTGGACAATCTGCCGAAGGCGTACTACAACATCCTGCCGGATCTCCCCAGTCCGCTGCCTCCTCCTCTGAATCCAGCCACCCGGGAGCCGATCGGGCCCGAGGCCCTGGCTCCCATTTTCCCGAGGGAGATCATCCGGCAGGAGGTCTCCCGGAACCGCGAGGAACCAATCCCGGAGGAGCTCCGGGAGGCCTACATCCGGCTAGGCCGGCCCACGCCCCTGTTCCGGGCGAAACGGCTGGAGAAGTTCCTCGGCACCCCCGCCCGGATCTACTACAAGCGGGAGGACCTGAACCCGGTCGGGAGCCACAAGCCGAACACTGCGATCGCCCAGGCGTTCTTCGCGATGCGGGAGGGCGTCGAACGGCTCTCCACGGAGACCGGGGCGGGCCAGTGGGGCTCCGCCCTCGCGTACGCGACGAACTACTTCGGGATGAAGTGCACCGTCTTCATGGTCCGCGTGAGCTACGACCAGAAGCCGTACCGGAGGCACCTGATGCACCTGTTCGGCGCGGAGGTGTTCCCGTCCCCGAGCGACCGGACGGGGTACGGCCGGAAGCTGCTCGAGAACAACGGCCACAACCCCGGGTCCCTCGGGATCGCGATCTCGGAGGCGCTCGAGACCGCGGTGACCGGGACGAACACGAAGTACTCCCTCGGGTCCGTGCTGAACCACGTCCTGATGCACCAGACCGTGATCGGCCAGGAGACGCTGAAGCAGCTCGAGATCATCGACGAGACCCCGGACGTCATGATCGGGTCCGTGGGCGGCGGGTCGAATTTCGCGGGCTTCACGTTCCCCGCGATCCGGGAGCGGCTGAAGGGCAAGCTCGACACGCGGTTCGTCGCGGTGGAGCCGGAGTCGATCCCGTCCCTCACGAAGGGCGCGTACGACTACGACTTCGCGGACACCGGCGAGATGACCCCGCTCCTGAAAATGTACACGCTCGGCCACGCGTTCGTGCCGCCGTCGATCCACGCGGGTGGGCTCCGGTACCACGGGGCCGCCCCAATCGTCAGCCTGCTCCTGCACGAGGGGATCGTCGAGGCCCGCGCGTTCAACCAGCTCAGCACGTTCGAGGCGGGAGAGATGTTCGCGCGGACGGAGGGCGTGGTCCCCGCGCCGGAGACGTGCCACGCGATCAAGGGAGCGATCGAGCTCGCGCTCGAGGCGAAGTGGGCGGGCGAGGAGCGGGTGATCGCGTTCAACTTCAGCGGCCACGGGCTCCTCGACCTGGAGGGGTACGCGCAGTACATGGCCGGGACCCTCCGAGAGAACTGACGATCCACCCCATTCCCCCGCCGGGCCGCCCACCGCCCGGCGGGCTGTCCATTTTTCCGAATCGAGGCGACGTCACGACTGGCGCGCCGGGTTGCGGACGGGTCCGCCCGCCGCGGAGAGGCGACGGCCGCAGTGCCCACGACGACGGGCAGTCCTTCCAGAGCTGCCCTAGGCCAGGGTCCCGACCCACAGGATCGACGTGGCGCTGCTGACCTGGACGACGTCCCCAGCGGGATACGTGCCGCGATCGAGGAACAGCGCGTCGCCTGCCGCGATCTCCGCGGTCCCCGGGTTCCCGTCTTGGTACGCCGCGCGGTGGATGGCCCAGGTCCCGGGCGTGAGGCTGGACCATGAGATCTGTGCGAGCACGGTCCTCCCCGAGGTGTCGAGGATCTGGAGGAACGTGTTCGCCGGTGTCAGCCCGGAAGGTACGAACGAAACGGTCAACGTCCAGTTCGAGCCTGAGAGGCTGATCGACATGCCCAGCATCTGGGGCCCGCCGTCCGGGCCTCCGATGAGACCCGAGACCATCACGTACAGGGCCGCGGCGATGACGATCGGGACGACGATTGCGATGATGATTACGACGACCACGACGATCAGGATGAGCCGGGTGTCGTCCCTCCGGGGCGGCACGTAGTACGGCGGCGGGTACGGGTAGGCGACCTGGGGCGGAGGATACGGGGGCATCGGAGGCGGCTGAGGCGGTCGGGGCTGCATGGGATCCCTCTCGGGCCTCCACGGGTCGACGCCTATTTACGAGTTCCGAGGGGATGCCCCGCGCGCGCCCTGAGGGCCCGCACCCTCCTCGCCGCATTCGAGGGCCGGGACCCGGAGCCGCATGGCGCCGAACAGAGCGCGTTGGGGCCCCCCTGCCCTCAGTGTCGACCGCGCGTCGGGGCGATCGGGGGCGCAGGCATGGGGGGTGTTGGGAGGAGCGCGATGACCAAGCTCTCGGGGAAGACATCCCGCGTCTCGAGCCGTCCGGCCCCGTCGACGCCCCAGATCGCGTAGGCGCCCGTCGGGTCGCCCACCGCGTCGAGTTCGACGCTGCCCGAGGCGCCCTCGTAGTCGATGTCGTGGCCCGATGCGATCTCCGCACGGGCCTTTGCCCACTCCCCGGCATGGATGCGGGTCCCGGGCGCGTTCGTGACATCGCGGATTTTGGATCGGATCGCGGCCCCGGACGAATCCCCCGCCGCCTCTGCCGCCAGGGCGAGGACGTACGCCGCGTCGTAGTTGTTGTCGTCGAACATGCCGGGTTGCGATCCCCATCGGGCCGCGTAGGCGTCCGCCCACGCGGCGTGGCCCGGCCCCACAATGCCCGCATACGCCGCGGGGGCCGTCCCCAGGAAGCCCGACGTGTCGATGTTGTTCGGGGGGTTCCGGAGGACGTCCACGAAGCTCGCCTGGTCGAAGACACCCTCCGAGAACATCAGCCGGACGTTCGCCCACTGCGGGTTCGCACTCTTGCCTGCCTCGAAGTCCCGGACGAGCTGGACGCCCTCGGGCGGATAGGCGACGACGTACAGGAGCTGGGGCGGCGGGTTCGTGTTCAGGACCGCCTGGAGGTCCACCGAGTAACTCGTCGGTGGGCTGACGATCTCGTCGATGGACCTCAACGGCGTCGTCAGCGTTCCCCCGAACCGGATGAAGGAGTCGGCGAACATCTCCCCGACGCCGAGGCCGTACACGGTACGGACCGCGATCACCGCGGCCCGGGAATACGTGAGGTTGCGGAGCGCGTAGCTCGCGGCGACGACACCCTGGAGCGCATCGGAGGGGACCGTCCGGGCCCACCACCCGCCTCCGACGGTCGCGTTCGAGAACCGCGGCGACGTGCAGGAGCCGGAGATCTCGAAGACGCCGTTCGCCTTCGCGACCTCGATGACGGTCGCGCACTGGCCGGAGCCGGTCGCCCCGACAATCGCGTCCACGTGGTTCTGGGACACCAGGGTCGCGGCGGCCGAGCGGGCGGTCTCGGGCTTCGTGTCGTCGTTCTGGTGGAAGAGCTGGATGGGTTGGCCGAGGACGCCTCCCGCGGCGTTGATCTCCTCGACCGCCATGATCACGCCTTGACGGTTCTTCCCGCCGAAGGCGGCGAGCCCGCCCGTGATGGAGAGCACGGTCCCGATCTTCAGGACGCGCTCCTCCGGCGGACCCAACAGCCCGCCGAAGACCGCGGCGAGCAGAATCACGATCACGATCACCACGACGATGAGGCCGATCCACATGCCCCGGCCCTTCGAGGGCGGCGGGGGAGGGGTCGGTGCCTCCGGCGGCTTAGTCTCCTCCATGTTGGCACCTTGGCACGGAATCCGGAACCGTTTATAATACCTTTCCGGCAATCTCGAGGAGCCTCGTTCGGCCCCCGGGACGCCTCCCGGTCCCGATTAGAACGACGTGTTCGGGATCAGCCAGACCTGGCCCATCGGGCCGTACGCCCAGCCGTAGATTGACCGGCAGTACGAGCACGACGCCTTCCCGTTCGGGAAGAACTGCAGGTACACGCTCCCGCAGTACGTGCACCGCGGCATCACGGGCGGGTACGCGGGCGGTTGCGCGGCCGGCGCGCGGAGGTCCTGGCCGCACGTCGCGCAGAAGTTCGTCCCGGCGGTGACCGGCAAGCGGCATCGCGGGCACGCGAATCCGGCCATGGAGACGGGAGGGAACCGCGGCCGCATAAGGGTTCCGGGCCTAATTTATAGGTTCGAAAAGGATTTAAATCCCCGAAGCCGTTGCCGGGGCATGGCTTATCCAGGATATCCTCCAGGCCCAGCGCCCGCGCCGATGGCGATGCCGATGCAGCCCGTGCGACCCGCCGGCGTGATGATCCTCGCGATCCTGTACTTCATCCAGGGCATCGCCTGGATCGGCGGCGGGTTCCTCCTTAGCGCCCTCTTCGTGTTCGGCGGGGGATGGGTCCTCGTCTGCGGCGGGATCGGGGTCGTCATCGGGATCTTCTACTTCATCATCGGCTGGGGCCTCTTGACCCTCCAGAGCTGGGCCCGGACGGTCGCCCTGATCTTCGCGATCCTCGGCCTGCTGAACTTCCCGATCGGGACCCTGATCAGCATCATCATCCTCTGGTACCTCTTCCAGCCCGAGATCAAGGCGGCGTTCGGCGTGCCCGTCGCCCCGATGATGCCCGCGTACGGGTACCCGCCCCAGTACGGGCAGCCGTACTACCCGCAGCCCGGATACGGCCAGCCGGGGTACGGCCAGCCCGCGTACCCGCCGCAGCAGCCTCCGGCGCAGCCGGCGTACCCGCAACAGCCCGCGTCCCAGCCGCCTGCGGCTCCCCCGGCGGCACCGCCCGCGGCGGCGCCCGGCGGGGCGCGGTTCTGCCCGAACTGTGGGGCGGCAATCGCCCAAGGCGTCTCGTTCTGCGCGAACTGCGGCGCCAAGGTCGCATAACCGTCCCCTAGGCGCCGGGCATCGTCCGCGGGGACCGGGAAGGCATTATGGCGAGCGATCGCCATCCGGGACCTGTGTCGCCGGGCTCTGCGACCTGCGCGCGGTGTGGGAGCCGGGTGACGGCGGGCGCGAGGTTCTGCGCGTATTGCGGCGCCCCCCAGGCGGGCGCTCGGAACGGCCCGCTAGGCGCGCCACCCGCCCCCGCGTACCCCCCGCTTCCCGGTGAGAAGTCCCCCGGGCTCGCCGCGGCTCTCTCCGTCATCACGGGCCTGGGGCAGATGTACAACCGCGAGGTGCAGAAGGGCGCCGTCTTCCTGCTCGTGGGCGCGATCCTCGTCCTGCTCGTGGCGAGGCTCGCCGCGGGCCTCTGCGCAATCTGGCTGCCGTTCTGGATCTACGGGGTCGTGGACGCCTGGGCGCGCGCGGACGCGTACAACCGGGCGCTGCGAGCGACCGGACGCCCGCCCTGGTGACGGCCGGCGAAAGCCTTTATCGCGCACCGCGCTTGCGGGCGTGGGACCGAGCGTGTCGACGTCCGAGATTTCCGGGTTCTACAAGAGGTCCGCCCAGGACCGGTGGAAGATCGTCCAGGAGTTCGGCGGGCTCTCCGACGAGGAGGTCCGGACCCTGGGGGGCACGGGGGCGCTGAAGTTCGACCAGGTGGACCGGATGATCGAGAACGTCATCGGCACGATGCCCGTGCCCCTCGGCGTCGCGGTGAACTTCCGGGTGAACGGGCGGGACTACCTCGTCCCGATGGCGATCGAGGAGCCCTCCGTCGTCGCAGCCGCCAGCAACGCCGCGAAGATGGCCCGTGCGAAGGGTGGGTTCACCGCCAGCACATCGGGGCCCGTGATGATCGGCCAGATCCAACTGGTCCACGTCCCGGACCCGCACTCCGCCCGCCTCGCGATCCTCCACGCGCGGGACGAGATCCTCCGTCGGGCGAACGAGAAAGACCCGATCCTCGTGAAGCTCGGGGGCGGGGCGAAGGACGTCGAGACCCGGGTGATCTCGACGGGGCGCGGGCCCATGGTGATCACGCACCTAATCGTGGACTGCCGGGACGCGATGGGCGCGAACGCGGTGAACACGATGGCCGAGGCCGTCGCGCCGCACCTCGAGGAGATCACGGGCGGGCGGGTGTACCTGCGGATCATCTCGAACCTGGCCGTGCGACGGCTCGCCCGGGCGAGGGCGGTGTTCACGAAGGACGCCATCGGGGGCCCCGAGGTCGTGGAGGGCATCTTGGAGGCGTTCGCGTTCGCGGACGCGGACCCGTTCCGGTGCGCGACCCACAACAAGGGGATCATGAACGGGATCGATGCGGTCGTGCTGGCCACGGGGAACGACTTCCGGGCGATCGAGGCGGGCGCGCACTCGTACGCGGCGTGGAAGAGCGGCGGCTACCGGAGTCTGACGACCTGGGAGCGGAACGCGGACGGGGACCTGGTCGGGACAATCGAGCTTCCGATGGCGGTCGGCCTCGTGGGCGGCGCGACGGCGGTCCACCCGACCGCGAAGGCGTGCGTCAAGCTGCTCGGCGTGAAGTCCGCGCAGGAGCTCGCGGAGGTGATTGCTTCCGTCGGCCTGGCGCAGAACTTCGCCGCGCTGCGGGCCCTCGCGACGGAAGGGATCCAGCGGGGCCACATGGGTCTCCACGCGCGGAACATCGCGGCAACCGTGGGGGCGGTCGGAGACGAGATCGACCGCGTCGCGGAGGCACTCGTCAAGGAAGGCAAGGTTCGGATGGACCGCGCGAAGGAGATCCTAGACGACATCCGACGTCGAAATACGTGAATGGACGATTAGTATAGCTAGACTCGATACTCATGATGCTTTTACTGGCATCGTGATTTCTTATCGGTATGACATGACTAAGTTCGCGTCGATGTCGTGTCTGACGAAATAATACCAGTTTCGACCTATATTGACCCGCCAATAATTATGGACGGACACCCATAAAACTCGGTTTTCGGGACTGTCAGCGGAGCGTCGGACTTTCGTCCGACACCTTTTTAACGTGCCTGTGCATTCGCGGTGCGGGATGGGATCCGAGACGAGAGTCGCCGTCT
>DATBXC010000074.1:0-3776 GCA_036514455.1 Thermoplasmata archaeon
AGGTCCGGGCCCTCCTTGCGGACGACGTACGCGTACAGGAGGGGCGGCTGCTTGATCTTGTTGAACTTGTCCTCGTACGCCTTCAGGCGGTACTCCCGCTCCTCGATCTCGTACCGGAAGGAGTGGAGGTCCCGCTCGTACTGGCGCCGGAGGCGGTCGATCTTCTCCTCGAACTCGTCCCGCACGTCGTCCGCGGACTTCTTCGCCTCGTCCGAATCCCCGTCGAGCATTCAACGCTCACCGTACAGATGCCATGGCGTGGGCGAATCGCGACGCCCCGCAGCGGTTTCCTCCGGTGCGAGACACAAGGTCCTGCCCATCCCTACGTCTTATTTGGAATCGCCGTAAAAAGATTTGTGGTACCGGTGATGAAAGTGAGAATGGCGCCGAAAATCCGCACGTGTCGGAGTTCGTGACGACGCGGACGATGCGGCTCCGCGCCCCAGACCGCGATTTCGGCCCCGGAATCGACATTCGCCGATGCGCGCACGCTCCAAACCGTTAATCGGGGCGTGCACATGGGCCCCGCGTGGAAGGCTCCGCCGCGTTCGCGGCCGCATTCGGTCTCATCGCGCTGCTCGAGCTTGGGGACAAGACGCAGCTCCTGTTGATCTCGCTCGGGACGAAGCACCCGCCCGGCCCCGTAATCGCGGGCGCCTTCCTCGGGGAGACGGCGGTCACCGCGATCGGCGTCGCGATCGGGGTCGCGGCGGCCGCCATCGTCCCGTTCCTCGCGATTCAAGTTGCGTCGGGCATCCTCTTCATCGGAATCGGGCTGTGGAACCTCCGGCCCGAGAGGGAGGGCGACCCGGAGCGCGCGCCGCCCGCGCGGGGCCCGTTCCTCACGACGACAGGCCTCTCGTTCCTCGCGGAGCTCGGGGACAAGACGATGCTCGCGGTCATCGCGCTCAGCGGGACGCTCCGAGCACCCGTGTCCGTCTTCCTTGGGGCGGCCCTCGGCCTCCTCGCGGTCGCGGTCCCGAGCGTGGTCCTCGGCAGGGTCCTGCGACGCTACGTGACCGCGAAGTGGCTCCGGTGGGTCAGCGCGGGCCTGTTCATCGCGGCGGGCGTCCTCACGCTCGCCGAAGCGGCCCTCGGCGGCTAGAGGCCGTGGAGCGGGAACACGTTCGCCTTCACGTCCTTCACGACGTCCTTCACGGCCTGCGAGACCGTCCCGCCGTCCTCGGAGACGTCGCGGTCCCGGAGCGAGGCGGGGGCGGGCGCGGTGATCTCCCACCGGCACGTCTCCCGCCACTCGGGGTCGATTTCGTCCGGGAGGTCCGCGCCGACCATCGTGGCCGCGATCACGGTCCACACGCGGGCGCACGCGGCCATGTCGTACCCGCCTCCCGTCGCGGCGACCCACCGGCCTCCGCACAGCTCCTTCGACAGCCCGTCAATCACGGAGGCGACGGTCTCGTACGTCCGCGTCGTCAGCTTCAGGTGCGCGAGCGGGTCCGTGTAGTAGCCGTCCGCGCCCGTCTGGGTGAAGATGAGGTCCGGCCGGAACGCGCGGGCGATCGGCGGGACGACCTCCTCGAACGCGTGGAGGTAGCTCGCGTCCCGCGTGTACGGCGGGAGCGGGACGTTCACGGAGTAGCCCTTCCCCTTCCCGCGCCCGTTCTCGTCCGGGAACCCGGTGCCCGGGAACAGGAACCGGCCGTCCTCGTGGAGGGAGACCGTGAGGACCCGCGGGTCCTCGTAGAAGATCGCCTGGACCCCGTCCCCGTGGTGCGCGTCGACGTCGACGTACAGCACCCGTTTCACGCGGCCCTCGTCGAGGAGGCGGCGCAGCCCGACCGCGACGTCGTTCAGGAGGCAGAACCCCGAGGCGCGCCCGGGCATCGCGTGGTGGAGCCCGCCCCCCAACGTGTACGCCCGGGGCCGCGCGCCCGTCGCGACGAGCTCGCACGCCTGGATCGTCGCCCCGACCTGCAGGGCCGCGGCGTCATACATCCCGGGGAAGATCGGGTTGTCGCCCGGGCCGAGCCCGAACTCGTACGCCTCCGCCCGCGGGTGCGCCCCCAGGTCCTTGAGGGCGTCCACGTAGCGGCGCTCGTGGACCCGCAGGATGTCCGCCTCCGCGGCGGGCTCCGGCGCCACGAGGGCCGCGGGCCCGTCGAACAGGCCGTACGACCGCATCAGCTCGTACGCGAGCTTCACGCGGACCTCCCGGAACGCGTGGTCCTTGCCGAAGTTGTAGGAGAGGAAGCCGTCGCCGTAGAGGATCGCGGGCGGGGCCACGGCGGCGCGAATGCGGACGCGGCGTAAAGCAGTTCCCAGAGTCTTTTTGGCCCGGGAGCGCTTGCGGGTCGGGTTCCCGTGGCGGAGCGGCGGTCGAAGGTCATGGAGGCGGGCGACGCGATCCGCCGGTTCGTCCCGCAGGACGCGACGGTGGCCGTGGGCGGAATGCACATGCACAACGCCCCGATGGCCCTCGTGCGGGAGGCGATCCGCCAGGGCGTGCGAATCGGGACCCTCGTCACGAGCCCCTCCGCAAGCATCCAGGCGGACCTTCCGATCGCGGCGGGCCTCGTGCGGGAGGTCGTGTGCAGCTACATCGGGTTCGAGCACCTCGGGCTCGCGCCCGCCTTCCGCCGCGCGGCGGAGTCCGGTAAGCTCCGGGTGCGCGAGGCGGACGAGGCGTTCGTCGTGTTCGCGCTCCGCGCGGCCGCGGCGGGCGTGCCGTTCCTCCCGCTGCCCGAGGGCGTCGGGGACACGGACGTACCGCAGCTGAACCCGGAGGACTACCGCACCGCGACGGACCCGTTCACCGGGAAGACGGTCACATGCGTGCGCGCCCTCCGGCCGGACGTCGCCCTCGTCCACTGCCAGAAGGCGGACGCCTCCGGGAACGGGGTCTTCGAGGGGAGCGTCTTCACGGACCTGGACATGGCGAAGGCCGCGAAGGCGGTGGTCGTGCAGTGCGAGGAGGTCGTGTCGCTGGAGTACGTGCGCGCGCACGCAGGGAGGGTCCGCCTGCCAGGGTTCCTGGTGGACGCGGTCGTGCCCGTCCCGTTCGGCTGCCACCCGACGTCGTCCCACCGGTACTACCGCCACGACGAGGCGCACCTCCAGGAGTACCTCGCCGCCGCCAAGGGAGACGCGGGGGCGTACCTCTCGAAGTACGTCACGGGCCCGGGGGACCACGAGGCCTACCTCGCGGCGATCGGTGGGCGAGCCCGCGTCGAGGCGCTCCTCGAGCTCCGCCCGCCCTGGTGACGCGGTCCCGGTGCAACTTTAAGAGCGGGGACCGGATGCCCGCGACCCTCCATGCGACGGCCTACCGCGCGAGCGCTCGGGATCCTTCTCGTCCTGGCTGCGGTCCTTGCCGCCGCCTCCCCGCCCGCCGCGGCCCACCACACGGGCACGGTCCGGCCCGTGGACACCTCGATTACGGATACGGTCACGCTCCCAGAGAACAACTTCACCGGGTACACGATCGTCCTCGGTTCGGGGGAGACGATCGGATACGACATCCGCGTCGTCAGCGGCGGGAACATCGACGTATACTTCGTCCTCACGGGCGGGCTGCTGAACTACACGAGCGACACCGCGGCGAGCATCCAGGCGTACGCGCTCTCCGAGGACGCCCGGAACGTCACCGGGACGTTCGACCGGGCGACGGGGGCGGTCACCGTGATCGTGGACAACACGGACCGCGTGGGGGCGATCCCGACCGGTCCTGTGACCGTGTCCGTGTCCCTGACGAAGAACACGCCCGTGGTCCTCGCGGCGATCGCCCTGATCCTGGGCGGGGCGGCGATCCTCGCGAT
>DATBXC010000075.1:0-14821 GCA_036514455.1 Thermoplasmata archaeon
AATGGGCTACGGGCCCGCCTTCTCCCGCTCCTGGAGCATCGCCTGGAGCGCGCGCTCCCGGCGCTGCCCCGCGGTGCCCATCAGCCATCCCGCACCGACCCCGGCCACGCCGACGAGGACGATCGCGAGGAAGATCGAAAGGGCCCACTGGTACACGATGTTCGGCGGGCCCGCCGCCGCGTAGAACGCGATCGAGGCCTCGTTGTTCGTCGTGTCCCGCTCTCCCGGGATCGCCTCGACGTCGACCCGGATCGAGTGGGGCCCGGCCGCGAAGCTCCACGCGTCGACCGTCACGTGGACCGCGTCCCCCGGCTTCAGGTACGGGAACGTCCCGTTCGCGAGCGGCGTGAGCCTCCCCTGCATCGCGTCGTACACGTCCACGCGGAACACGTGCGAGGCGTTCGCGTCCCCGGCGTTCCGGACCGTCACGTCGACGGACGCCTCGAAGACGTCCTGGCGCGCGATCGGCGTGATCGACACGTCCGCGGGCCGCACGGCGAGGTCCGGCTGGCCCGCGAGGGCGCCGATCCGCGCGGGGCTCCCGAAGGCCACGTACAGCACCTTGTCCGCGATCGTGCCGAAGGCGACGGGCGCGGGCAGGGCGCGGCCCCACGTCGGCCCTCCCGTGGCCGGGCTCAGCGCGACGAGCTGGTCCGCCGTCCCGTTCCACGCGGCGGCGGTGAACACGCGGGTCGGGGTCGCGACGATCCAGGGCCGCAGGGTCCCGAGGGACTGCGACCACACCGCGGACCCGTCCGAGACGGAGAGGGCCCGCACCCATCCGTCCGCGGCCCCGACCACGAGCGTCGTGTTCGTCGCGACGAGCGGGCCCAGTGCGGGCGTGGGGAGGGTCACGCTCCAGTTCACGCTGCCGAACGCGGGGTGGAGTGCGACGACCCGGCTCCCCGCGACGGCGAAGGCGGCGGTCCTCCCGCCGACGGGCGCGGACGTCACCGGGGCGCCGAGGTCCGTCTCCCACACGATGTCGCCGGTCCCCGCGGGGTCGGGGAAGCCCTGGTCCCCGTTCGCGAGGCCCTCCGGGTCGAGGGCGTGGAGCGACCCCGCCGTGTCCCCGGCGAGGATGAGGTCCTGCACGAGGGGGTTCCCCGTGGACAGGAGGGAGATTGAGGCGACGACGGGCGCGCCGACGTCCTTCTCCCAGAGGAGGGTCGAGTTCTTTGCGAGCGCGCGGACGAAGCCGTCCCCGGATCCGAAGAACACGCGGGTGCCGACGAGGAGCGGGGACGAACGGACGCCGGGGTCGATGGCGCTCGCGTATTCGTTCCCCGCGAAGGACCAGGCCAGGCCGCCCGCGACCCGGTCCAGGGCGACGAGTCGGTCCTGGTAGCGGTCCGTCGTCGCGTTGTACGTGGTGAACTGGAGGAACACGCGGCTCGCGTCCGCGGCGGGGGCCGCCGGTTCCCCGAACGCCTCCCACCCCGTGGGAGCGAGGTCCGACAGGGGCTCGGTCCACGCGGAGGACCCGCCCGAGGCCTGGAGGGCGACGAGGGTCAGCGGCGCGGACCGGACCGCGAGCACGAGCGGCACCCCGCCCGCCGTCGACACGACGGGCTCGGACGCGACCGGGCCGGACAGCGCTGTGCTCCAGAGGGTCGCCGGGAACGCGGAGGGCTCCGAGTACGTCACCCCGGTGCGCGCGGCATTCCCGCCCGCCATCGGCCAGTCCTGGGCGAGGGCGGGGGTCGCGAGGAGAACGAGCGCGATCGCGGCACAGAACACCGGGAGAACGTGGCGCATGGCGGCCCCTTCCGCGCCCGGGAGGCGCGCGGGCCTTAAGGGTTTTGCGGGCCCTCGTCGTCCGCGTCCCCGCGGCGCGGGAAGACGCACTCCTCCGGGCGCTTGTCCTCGCGGATGCGGCCGAAGGACGGCGCGCGCAACATGCCGTCCGTCGTCATCTCGAGGAACCTCGCCTCCACGACGAGGCCGGGCCGGGTCCAGAACTTCACGGGCTCCGTCATGTCCGGCTCCTCCGGGAACGGGCGCTCCCCGCGGAGGGCCTCGCACCGCCGCAGCAGGTCCCGCCGCAGGTCGTCGCCGAACCCCGTTCCGACGCGGCCGATGTACCGCATCGAGTCCCCTTCGTAGAGGCCCAGGATCAGGGAGCCGAACGTGTCCTCGCGTACGCCCTCGCCCTGGGTGAGCCCGCACACGACCGCGTCGATGCTCTCCCGCCTCTTGATCTTCAGCCAGTCCCGTGTCCGCCGCCCGATCGCGTACCGGCTCTCCTTCCGCTTCGCGATGACCCCCTCGAGTCCGCGCTCGAGGACGGCCGCGTAGTACGCCTTGCCGTCCCTCTCGATGTGGTCGGAGAGGGTCACCGTCCGCGTGGGCCGGGCCGTCTCCCGCAGGATCGACTTCCTCTCCATCAGGGGGCGGGCCGTGAGGTCTTCGCCGTCCCGGTACAGGATGTCGAACACGACGTACGTGGCGGGGGACTCCTTCGACCGGAGGCGAATCGTGAACGGCGAGGACGCGTGCTCCCGGTCCTGGAGCCCCATGAAGCTCGGCTTCCCGTCCCGCATCACGACGATCTCGCCGTCGAGGATCGCCTTGTGCCCGCCCGCGTCCACCTCGATCTCCGGGTAGCGGTGCGTGATGTCGTACAGCCGGCGGTTCTGGAACCGATGCGCACCGTCCGGGGAGACGAACGCGAGGGCCCGCGTGCCGTCCCACTTCAGCTCGAAGACGTGGTCCTCGGAGTCGAACGGCTCGGGCTGGAGGACCGCGAGCATCGGCTTGATCTTCAGGTCGAACAGGTCCGCCATGGGGGCCTACTGCTTCGCCGCCGCGACGCTCGCCCGGAGGGCGGCCATCAGGTCCTGGGTCTCCCGGGGCTCCGCGGCGGGCGACACCTGGATCGTCTTCCCCTCGATCTTCGCCTCGATCATCTGGAGGAGCGCCTCGCGGTACCGGTCCTTGTACCGCCCCGGGTCGAAGTCCGTCCCGAGGGCGGTGACGAGGTTGATCGCGAGCTCCATCTCGTCCTCCGTGATCGTGATCGGCTTCGTGGCGGGGATCTCGGGCGGAGACTTCACCTCGTCCGCGTAGTAGAGTACCGTGAGGACGAGCGCGCTGTCCACGGGCCGCAGGGCGACGAGGTGCTCCTTCCGCCACAGGGTCGCCTGCGCGAGCGCGATCTTCCCGGTCCGCAGGAGGGCCTGGCGGAACAGCTCCCAGGGCTTCACGCTCGTCTCGAGCGGTCCGAGGTAGTAGCTCGACTCGTAGAACAGCGGGCCAATCTCGTTCGCCTCCACAAACCCGACGACGTTCACGTGCTGGCTCGACTCCACGCGGACGCTCTCGATCTCGTCGTCCGTCAGCGTGACGTACTGGGCCTTCCCGACCGGGTAGCCCTTCACCATCTCCTTCGACTCGACGGGCACGTTGTCGACGGGGCACATGTACGGTCGCTTCAGCGGGGACCGGCAGGTCGCGTGGAGCGTGGTGAACGAGATGTCCTTCGTCTCCGTCGCGGTGTACAGCTTCACGGGGATGTTCACGAGCCCGAACGAGATCGCTCCGCTCCAGATCGCGCGTGCGGACGGCATGGGTCAACGGCCTCCGGGCGAGGCTAACGCGTGGGCGTCTTATAGGGCTTCGCCGGCGGGCGTCTCGGAAGAAGGAGTGCGGGGAGCCGTCGCGGCCCTAGGCCCCCGGCGTGATCTTGATCGCCTTCGTTGGGCACGCGGACTCGCACGCCATGCAGTCGATGCAGTCCGACTCGCGGATGGGCTCGGACTTGTCCGTCCGCCACGTGCCGTACTCGTCGCCGCCCTTGTCGAGGACCTTGTCGTTCCCGGTCCCCTTGCGGCCCGGGTTCAGCTGCCACTCGAACACGTCCACGGGGCAGACGTCCATGCAGACGCCGTCCGCCACGCACGCCTCGAAGTCGACCGCGACGTGGCTCCCGTGGACCCCTTGCTTCGTGGGATAGGGCTTCCCGCTCAAGTCCATCTTCTGGATGCCCTCCGCGAAGACCTTGTGGCCGTTGTGCTCGCCCGTCTGCGGGTACTCGTCCGGCTTGCTGAGGAAGTCCGGGTCGATTGGCTTCGGTTCGTAGTCGACTTCACGGCTCATGTCGGATACCCGCGTGGGGAAACCGTGGGGGGTTATTGAACCATTGCTTTTCGCGCGTCCCGCGCGTCCCTCGGGAGGCGCGGTCTTTCGTCACGTGCCGAAGCGGCGCGCCGCGCGAGATCCTTCCTGCGGCGGGAGAGGACGCGGCCCGTTATCGTTCCGGATAACCGCCGGACAAAGAGCTTAAGCGGGCCGGCAAATCGCGCGCGATGGGAGAGTCCCGGAAGGGCGGGTCTCCATGCGGAAGAAGCGGGCGGCGTCGCGCGCGGACCGGGTCGTGTACCTCGTGCTGTGGTGGCAGGCGCAGACGCCCTACGCGGCGGTGTTCGACGACGAGATCGCTGCGTGCGCGGCCGCGAGCGTGCGGAACGCGCTCGTCGTGGAGGTCTCCGGCGAGCGGCTCCGGTTCGAGAAGGTCGTCGACTACTACCGCCGGGACGAGGCGGGCCGGCCGATGCCCGCGGAGTGGCGGGACGTGACGGGCCCCGTCGTCCTCCCGTGGATGCCCCGCCCGAAGGGCCTCGCCTTGTAGCCGCACGGAAACGGTTAAAGCCCATGCTCCTGATAGCGAAGACCGACCCCCCGATGGCGACCCAGTACGAGTGCCCGAGCTGCGGGGCCTCCGTGGACGCGGACGCGAAGGAGTGCCCGAAGTGCGGCGAGATCTTCGACGCCACCGCGCTCCAGACGGACTCCGAGGCCGCCGCGCCGCGGGAGGCGTCCCGGCGGGAGCGGTTCCTGTTCTACGGCGGCGTGCTGCTCGTCTTGGCGGGCGGCCCGGGAATCGCCCTCGGCTCCTGGCTCCACGACCTCCTCCGGATCCCGATCCTGGGGAGCGCGTTCGACGCGTTCGGCTGGGTGAACCGGCTCGTCGCGGCGGTCGGGCTCGTCGTCCTGATCGTCGGGATCGTGCTCCTCGTGCTCTCGATGCGGTTCGGGGCCTCCGCGATCGACACGGACTACGACGTCGGGAGCCCGCGCAAGACCTGAGCCGCGCGCGACCGCGGGACCCGCCACGCGTCCCGTGCGGGCGCGCCATCCCAACCATTAAATAGCGTCCTCCGGATACGAACCGCCTGCGCCCCACGGAGGGTGCCGGGGAAGGAGGAGATGGCGCAATCGGGTCAGGGCTTCCGTCCGCCCGCCGCTCCCGTCGAGGAGGGGAAGGTGTACGAGGCCAAGATCGAGGACATGGGCCGCGAGGGCGACGGCATGTGCCGGGTCGAGAACTTCGTCGTGTTCGTCCCGGGGACGAAGGTCGGCGAGCAGGTGAAGTTCCGCGTGACGAAGGTCCTCCGGCGGGTCGCCTTCGGAGAGGTCGTCCGCGACTAGGCGGGACGCCCTCCCTCTCCCGGCGGGTTCGTGGCCCCGGGGACGCCTTGGGGCGCCTCGTGAGAATCATGCAGCGGACCGGGGGTTCGAGGGCCGTAGAATAAGCTCTTTATAAGGTCTTTTGAATGGAACCCTCCGTGGCGCGAATCGCGTGGGCCCCCTGGGCGTTCCGGACGTTCGCGGTCGTCGGTGCGGCCCTGTTCGTCGCGTCGAGCCTCGCGGTGGCGTCGGACTCGGACAGCGACGGGATCCCGGACGACGTGGAGTCGTACACGGCCCGCAACATGGTCGCCCACGAGGCGGGGGACGGCTTCTTCCTCCGCTCCCGGTCCGTCGGTGCGGCCCAGGACGACGTGTTCGAGGTGAGCTACTCGGGCGGGGAGTTCTCGGTGTCCTACGCGCCCCGCTCTCCGGGTCCGGAGACGGTCTGGTACCGCATCGAGTTCCGCCGGCTCCAGGAGTACGCCCCGGAGGACGGCGGCGGGCTGAAGGAGACGGGGACGCGCCTGGACCTGCCTCGAGACAACGTCACGGTGACGATGTCGAACGTGACGACCCTGGACGGCGAGCCCCAGGTCCGCTTCACGGTTGCCTACGCCACGAATCCGCCGGGGCTGTTCACCGTGACGGTGGCGGCGTCGGAGCGGTTCGCGAAGGTGGACGGCGGACTCGTCTCCCCCGTGGAGGCGAAGGTGGACGTCGAGGTCCGCGGGTGGTCCTGGTCCTCGGAGGCGACGTACCTCGGGGTCGAGGTCGACGTATACACGGACGGCGCCGCGGTCCCGGTGGTCGACGACCGCTCCGGCGACGAGGTGCATGGCTGGGCCTCCGGGGAGCGGCAGGTGAACGTGACCCACGACGGGAACACCGCGTTCTTCTCCTGGGCGGACACGGCCCTCGTCGACGGCGTGTCCCGCCCCGTCCTGTCGACTCCGCTGGAGCTGAGCGGGGAGGGCTACGATCTCACCCTCTTGTACGAGCGGCCCGCGGGGGCTGTGGCGAGCACGATCCTGCACGACCCGAAGATGGGCGTCGAGTCCTCGGCCCTCTGGTCCGTCTGGAACCAGGAGCGTCCCGTCGTGCTGTCGCCGGACCTCGCCCTGTATGCGGTGGGCGTCACGGCAATCGCGGCCCTGGTCGCCGCCACGGTCCTGCTCCGGCGCCGGCGGCGCGCGGAGTGAGTGGGCGAACCTTTTAGACCGGGCCCGCGGCTCGCCGGTCCGGAGATACTCGGATGGTCGCCGTCGAGAACTTCATCGCCGCGGGGATCGCGGTCCTCGCGCTCGTGCTCACCGGGATCGGCGCGCTCGCGTACCGTCGGACCCGGGACTGGCCCTTCCTCGTCCTCACGGCCGCGTTCGCGCTGTGGTTCGTGAAGGGCGTCGCCCTCACCGCCTTCCTCTTCCTGGGGGGCCGGGACATCACGGGCCTGTTCCTCGTCGGGGGCGGGCTCGACCTCGCCACGCTCGCGATGTTCTACGTGTTCACGCTCCGCCGCTGACCCGGACCCCGAGGCGCGATGGCGGACGACGAGATCCTCGCGGTCCAGGCGAGGCGGAGGCTGTACGAGTTCGTGCGGGCGAACCCCGGGTTCCACCTGCGGGAGCTCGCGCGGGCGACGGACCTGTCGATCACGCTCGCGGACTACCACCTCCGGTTCCTCGAGAAGCACGAGCTCGTGTCGTCCGCGATGGACGGGGAGTACAAGCGGTTCTACCCGCGGTACGCGCTCGGGGACGCGGGGGCCCGCCCCGCCCTCTCGGACCGCGAGAAGGCCACGCTCGGCCTCCTGCGGCAGCCGGTCCCCCTCCGGGTCGTCTCGTTCCTCATGGAGCGGGAGGCGGCCCAGCACAAGGAGATTCTCGAGCAGGTCCCCGTGTCCGCGTCCACGCTGACCCACCACCTGAAGAAGCTCGTCGCGGGGGGTGTCCTGGCCCGGGACCCGGACCAGCGGTACCGGGTCTCGGACGGGAGGGGAGTGGCGCGGCTCATGGTGTCGTACGACCTCGCGACCGCGGACCAGGTCGACACGTTCGTCCGGGTGTGGGGGGAGTTCCGCCTCTGAGCTCCGAGAGCGGGGCTGCAAGAATCACGCCGCTGGACGTTCCGGGAAGAGGGCGGTCCGTCTAGAGAACCTTCGCCAGCTCCGCCGCGAGGTGCTCGAGGAACGCCTCGTCGTCCGGCCCGAACGCCTCGAGCGCGTCCGAGTCGATGTCGATCTCGCCGATTGCGGTGCCGTCCCGGAGGACCGGCACGACGATCTCGGAGCGGGTCTCGGGAAAGCACTCCAGGTATCGCGGGTCCTTCGAGACGTCCCCGACAACGACGGTCTCCTGCGTGCGGGCGGCGAGGCCGCAGACCCCCTCGCCGATCGGGATCCGGACGTGCTGGGTCGCGTGCGGGCCGCTCCACGCCTTCAGAACGAGCTCCTCCCCCTCGACCCTGTACACGCCGACCCAAGTGTAGTGCGGGAACGCCCGCCGGAGCTCCTTGACGAGGAAGTCGAGGATCGCGCTTGGCCGGCTCCCGCTCCGGATCACCCGCTCGAGCTTCTCCAGGGAGGCGTCGTAGTCCGCCTCGCCCTTGTCGCCCGCCATCACCTCGCCGAACTTGCCGACGCCCTTCACCGGGACCGCCTCGTGCGTCGAAGGTCGCGGGCGGGATAAGGTTTGCGCGCCGCAATGCTCCGCGGACCGGAAGCGACTCCCCGCGACACAGCGTTGGGCTGCCTCCGACCTGTCACTCCGAAGAGGTGTCGGAAAAGATTTATGTAGAATGCACGGCCTAGTATCTCCACAAGCATCCCTCCACAACGAGGCCGTTCCGTTTCTTTGCCGTCGAACGGCCTCCCATCTTTTCTTGAGGTTCCCGCGGGTTCGGCGGTCGCGGAATCGCCGATTGTCCAAACGCACTAGAAGTAGCGTGGGAGCGTTTTTATAGGCCCTTGTCCTACTCCATTTCGCTTACAAAAAGCATCCCTCCACAACGAGGCCGTTCGGGATTCCTGAACGGCCTTCTTTTATTCTACCGACAAGGGTGCGGAGCGCTCTCCTCGGCCACACCGTTCCTGCGGGAGGACTCACGCCATCGGAGGCATGCGGATCCCTTGCGCGTCGATGTGCACGATGCGGCCTTCGACCCGCAGCCGGCCCTCCGCGAACAGGCGCACCGCCAGCGGGAGGAAGACGTGCTCCTGCTCGAGGATCCGCGCGGCGAGCGTCTCGGGCGTGTCCCCCTCGAGCACGCGCACCGCCGTTTGAAGGATGATCGGCCCGCCGTCGAGGCTCTCGTCGACGAAGTGGATCGTGCACCCGGTCACCTTCACGCCGTGGCGCAGCGCGTCCTCCTGGCCGTGCGTGCCGGGGAACGCGGGGAGGAGGGACGGATGGATGTTGATGATCCGGAGCGGGAACTCCCGGATGAAGTACCCCGTGACGAGGCGCATGAAGCCCGCGAACACGACGAGGTCCACGCGCCGCTCCCGCAGGACCCGCACGACCTCCCGCTCGAAGGCCTCGCGGTCCTTCCCGTACGTCCGATGGTCGACCACGACGACCGGGACGCCGTGCTTCTCCGCCCGCGTGGTCACGGGGGCGCCGGGCACGTTGCAGACGAGCACCGCGAGGTCCACGTCGAGCTCCCCGCGCTCCTTCGCGTCGACCAGGCTCTGGAAGTCCGTGCCCCGCCCGGAGGCCAGCACCCCGACCTTGATTCGCGCCATTGCTCCTCTCCCTAGTGCTTGAACAGCCGCATCCCCGTGAGGGCCATCGCGATCCCGTGCTCGTCCGCCGCGGCGACGACCTCCGCGTCCCGGATCGACCCGCCGGGCTGCGCGACCGCCGCGACGCCCCCTTTCGCGAGCTCGTCGAGCCCGTCCCGGAACGGGAAGTACGCGTCGCTCACCGCCACGCTCCCCTCGGACGCGCCCTTCGACTTGACCACGGCGAGCATGCACGCGTCCACGCGGCTCATCTGGCCCGCCCCGATGCCCACGGTCCGCGCGTCCCGCGCGAGGACGATCGAGTTCGACTTCACGAAGCGGCTCACCCGGACGCCGAAGGCCATGTCCCGGAGCTGGTCCGCGGTCGGGCGGGCCTTCGTGACGACCTTCCACGCCTCGGGCTGGAACGCGGGGAACTCCGTCGTCTGGAGGAGGACGCCCCCGAGGACGCGGACCATGTCGAGGCCGTGGTCCCCCTGGAACTCACCCCGGGTCCGCATCACGAGGAACGCCCCCTTCTTCTTCTCCCTCAGGACCTCGAGCGCCTCCGGCTCGTAGCCCGGCGCGATCACCGCGTCGAGCGCGTGTCCCTTCATCACCTTCGCGGTCGCGAGGTCCACGGTTCGGTTCAGGCCCACGACGCCGCCGTACGCGGACACGGGGTCCGCGGCGTGCGCGGCGCGGTACGCGCCCGCGAGCGTGTCCGCGAGGGCGACGCCGCACGGGTTCGTGTGCTTCACGACGACCGCCGCGGGACGGTCGAAGTCCGCGGCCACCCGGAGGGCCGCGTCCAGGTCGACGAAGTTGTTGTACCCGAGCTCCTTCCCGCCCAGCTTCTCCGCGGTCCCCACGGACGCGTACGGGACGGCATCGCGGTACATCGCCGCCTTCTGGTACGGGTTCTCGCCATAGCGGAGGTCCGCGCCCTTCGGAAGCGCGATCCGGAGGGCGGGCGGGAAGGCCTCCCCGCTCCGGCGGGCCAGGTAGTTGTAGATCGCGGCGTCGTAGCCGCTCGTGTACTCGAACGCCTCGAGCGCGAGCGCCTCCCGCATCGAGGGCGGGACCCCGCCCGCCTTCAGGGCCTCGAGGACCTCCGGGTACCGCGACGGCCTCACGACGACCGCCACGCGCCCCGCGTTCTTCGCGGCCGCGCGGATCAGCGCGACCCCGCCGACGTCGATGTTCTCGACCGCCTCCGCGTGGCTCACGCCGGGCTTCGCAATCGTCTCCTCGAACGGATAGAGGTTCGCGACGACGAGGTCGACGGGCTCCACCCCGTGGCGGGCGAGGTCCGGCTCGTCGCCCGCGGGCGCGAGGATGCCCGCGAACACCTTCGGATGGAGCGTCTTCACCCGCCCGCCGAGCACCTCGGGATGGCCCGTGTACTCGGAGACGCCCCGCACGGGGACGCCCGCCGCGCGGAGCGCCTTCGCGGTCCCGTCCGTCGCGAGGAGCTCGTAGCCCAGGGAGACGAGCCCCCTCGCGAGGTCGACGACGCCGTGCTTGTCCGACACGCTGAGGATCGCGCGGCGCCCGCCCGGCATTATTATTACCGCTTGCGAATGGTCCCGGCCGGATTAAGGTTTCGTATGGAGGGCCGCGACGGCGGGGCGCGCTCCCTAGAGAGCGGGTCGCGGGTGCAGCCCCGCCTTCTTCACGACGGCGGGAATGGCCTCCTCCCAGTTCACCGCCATGAGGTGCACGCCGCGGACGCCCTCGACCTTCCGGAGGCCCTCAATCGTCTCCACCGCGATCCGCTCGCCCTCCGCGCGCGGGTCCGACGCCTTCTCGAGCCTCGCGATGACGTCCGGCGGCACGACAATCCCGGGCACCTTCTCCGCCATGAACCGCGCGGTCTTCACGCTCCGCAGCGGGATCACGCCCGCGAGGATGTGGAGCTTCTCGTGGAGCCACTCCTTCCGGACGAGGTGCATCCACTCCTCGAACGCGTCGAGGTCGTAGATCGCCTGGGTCTGCACGAAGTCCGCGCCCGCCTCCGCCTTCCCGCGGAGGTTCACGAACGAGTCCTCCATGGGCCCGCCGAACGGGTTCGCGGTCGCGCCGATGAAGAGGGCGGGCCTCGCCTCGACGGTGCCCCCGCCGCGGAGCACGCCCTTGTCCCGCATGTTCCGCAGGGTCTCGATGAACCCCTCCGTCTCCAGGTCGAACACCGCCATCGCGTCCCGCTCGTTCCCCGCCGCAGGGTCGTCCCCGCTCAGGGCCACAACGTTCCGCACGCCAAGGGCCGCGGCCCCGAGGACGTCCGCCTGGAGGGCGATCCGGTTCCGGTCCCGCGTCGCGAGCTGCATCACGGGCTCCAGGCCCTCCCGCAGGAGGAGGGCGGCGCCCGCCCAGCTCGCCATGTGCACGTGGGCCCGCGGGCTGTCCGTCACGTTGAACGCGTCCGCATGGCCCTTGAGGCGCCGCGCGGTCGCGAGGAACCCGGAGGGGTCGGGCGAGGCGGGCGGGACGATCTCCGCGGTCACCGCGAAGCGCCTCGCGAGCAGGACCCGCTCGAGGCGGCTCCCGCCCTTCGGGGCGGCGGGGGCGCCCTCCTCCTCCATGGCCGCACCATCCCGGGGTGTTCACTAAAGGCTTTCGGCCCCGGTGCGGCGCCCCCGGTCGACCGGACCCGTGGGCAGGTCTATAACCTGCCGCGGGGATGCGCGCGCGTCCCATGGCCCGCCTCCGAACGACGCGGACGCCCGCGCGAGCTCCGCCCCGCGTCCCGAAGAGGTCGGACCTCCGGATCGAGCCCGGGATCGACTTCGAGGCGAGTCACGTCCTCTACCATATCACGGTCCGGAACCGCGGGGAGTCGACGTTCCGCGACGTCGTGATCACGCCCGCGGTCCTCCACGGGGCGTTCGCGATCGACGAGCCGCCGAAGGCCGTGCCGGTCCTCGAGCCCGGGACGTTCGGGACCGCGTCGTTCCGCGTCGACCCTCGCGGGCCGCCCGGGGAGGTCGAGCTCGGCGGTCGGGTCGAGTACGCGGACGAGGGGGGCGCCCGCCGCGAAGCCGCCGTGAGCCCGGTGCGGGTGGACCTGTCGCCGCCCGCCCTGCGGCCCGTGCACCTCCCGCCCGAGGCCCTCCGGGAGCGGGCCTCCCGCTCGTTCTCCGTGCAGGACGCGTTCGACCTCCCGGTCCCGGCGGAGGCCGCGTTCCCCGTCCTCGAGGCGGCGATCGCCGGGGCGGGCCTGGAGCGGGTCGAGTCCACGACGCACCGCGACGGGAACGTGTTCGTGGGGCGGGCGAGCTTCCACGGCCTCGACGCCCGCAGGAACTCGTACGCGGTGCGGATCGTCGCCTCCCGCATGGGCCCCGCCTCGACCCTGAAGCTGCTCGTGTTCGCGCAGGCGGAGGAGCGGCTGTTCGGGTTCTACTGGCGGGTGCGCGAGTCCGTCCGCGGCGCCCTCGGCCCCGCGCCTCACCAGCCGTAGACCTCGGTGATTGCGATCGCCCGCCGCATCCGCAGGAGCTCCCGGCCGTGCCGGAGGACCCCGGGTCGCCCGAGGGCCGCCCGGAACGCCCTCGCCGCGGACAGGGTGCGCCAGTCCTCGCGCTCGAGCACCTCGCCGACGAAGTTCAGCACCCGGTCGTCCCAGGTGCGGACCGCGTCCGCCATCCGCCAGAGGACCGGGTCTAGGAAGGGGGACCCGCGGATCGCCGCGTCGTACGCGTCGAGGCGGCCCTCCGCGGCGAGCTCGCCCGCGATCCGGCCCGAGTACAGCGCGGCGTGGATCCCCCCGCTGTTCAGCGGGTTCGTGACGCCCGCCGCGTCCCCCACGACCGCGACCCCGTTCGCGGCGTAGCGCGTGAAGGTGAAGCGGTACGGGACCTGCCCCGCGATCGCCTGGCGCCTCCGGGAGGGGTCGATCCCTCGCTCCCGGCAGAACCCGACGAGCGCGGCGTGGGCGTCGATGTGCCCGCCCGCCCCGACGTTCACCTCGTCCCCGCGTGGGAAGATCCACGCGTACCCCCCGTCGTACCGCCTCGCGAAGTACAGGAGGAACCGCTCCGGGTCCGGGGGCGGGACCTCCGCCGCGGCGAACCGCCACTCGTACGCACGAATCGACTCCGCGGACCGCAGGAGGCCCGCGCAGCGGCTCACGAGGCCCGCGGGCCCGTCCGCGGCGATCACCAGCGGGGCCCGCCACGCCCGCGACGCGGACCGGACCTCCCACTCCCCGTCCGACCGCGCCATCGAGCGCACCCGCTCCCCCAGGCACAGCTCCGCGCCCGCAGCCGCCGCCGCCTCCGTGATCGAGCGGTCGAAGACCGCACGGTCCACCGCGTACCCCGCGTGTCGGGTGAGGTCGAAGGCGCGTCCGTTCGGCATCACGGCCCGCGCGCCCAGGACCTCCTGGCGGACGAACCGCGGGTCCGGCCGGAGCCCGTTCGACTCGAGCGCGAATCGGCTCACGCCCTCCGCGCACTGCACGGGCTCCCCCACGGCCCGCTTCCGGTCGATCAGGGCGACCCGGAGGCCGCCCCGCGTCGCGGCGAGCGCGGCCATGCCCCCCGCGGGGCCCGCGCCCACGACGACGAGGTCCGCCCGCATCCGGCGACGTATCCCGCGAGGGCCGTTAAGGCCTTGCGGCGGCGCCCAGAAAAGGACAGCGGTTCGAACCGCGCACCACTCAGGTTTTAAAGGATGCTGAGGGCGGAGGATAATAGAGGGCGAACGTTTTTATCCCGCTCTGGGTTGTATAGAACGGGGTTGTTGGGCGGCAACCTCCCCCCTCCTTGAAACCCCACCGTTCGACAACCCCTTAATTATCGGGGTCCTGAGGGTGGAGGCGCCTCGTCCCGTGCGACCGCGTCACGCTTGGAGCGTCAGCGGATCACGGACCGCCCGTGGGGCGTGACGTTGTACACGTACGGCGGGACGCCCCGCTTCAGGGCGCGGCCCCGCTGCTTCGTGATCAGCGAGATCGCCTCGAGCACGCGGAGGTTCGTGTTCACCGCGTACTCGGACATCCCCAGCTCCTCCCCGAGCTCGAACGCGGTCGCGTCGGGACGGGTGGCGAGGTACACGAGGATCGCCCGGCGAGGCTCCGTGAGCGCCTCTGCGGTCAACCGCTGGGGCGGCGCGGGGCGCAGTTCCAAGCGCTCGTAGATCTTCGTCCCCTTCTCGGAAGGGGTCACGGTGACGCGGCAGAGGTCATCCTTCTCGATCTCGAGGATGTGCTTGTAGACCGCGACGGGGGCGATCCCGAGCTGCTCCGCGATGTCGGGGATCGCGGTGTCCTTGTTCTTGTACAGCTTGTTCTCGACCACGATGCTGAGGACCTCGCGTTGCCGCTCCGTCAAGCTCCTCAACTCGTCCGTCGTAATCATGAGCCGGCCAACCGGACGACGACATATCAAGCTTCCCGTCTGAGAACCACGTCCGATTTCCAACTCGCATGTTTTTATTCCGACACTCGTTACTCGCGCGCGGGGTTGTGTGACCGCAGAGATCATCGACGGGACACGAATCGCGGAGCTGGTGCGCGCGGATCTGCGGCCGCGGGTCGACGCCCTGAGGGCCCGCGGGGTGACGCCGGGCCTCGCGGCGGTGCTCGTCGGGGACGACCCCGCGTCCGCGACGTACGTGAAGATGAAGGGGCGGGCGTGCGAGGAGATGGGCCTCCGGTCCGTGACCGTGGAGCTGCCCGCGGACACG